>NZ_JBIAQM010000031.1:0-97817 GCF_042888945.1 Streptomyces sp. NPDC002698 | reverse complement strand
CACCCGGTCGAGCTGATCGGCGGCGTCCGCTTCCCCGCCATCGGCGAGCTGCCCTACCTGCTCACCCTCGCCGGTCACGGCTTCTACTGGTTCCGGTTGCGCCGCGCGGTCGGGCCCGGCACCACGAGGCGATCGTGAACGCGTACCCCTCGACAGCCCGCCCGCCCCTGAAAGGACGTGCCGTCATGGCGAACACCGCTCTGCAGCGTCCGAGCGGCCTCGACACCGCTCCGCTGCTCACCTCGCTGGCCGAGCTGCTGCGGGCCTGGCTGCCGCGGCAGCGCTGGTTCGCGGGCAAGGGCAGGCCCGTGACGGATCTGACGCTGCTGTCGACCACCGAGCTGTACCCGGGATGTCTGCATCTGCTGGTCCGCACCGAGCACCTCGGCCCGCCCGCCCACGGCACGGCCGGCGCTCCCGCGGCCGAGGACTGCTACCAACTGCTTCTCGGAGTGCGGGAGACCCTGCCGCCCCGGCTGGCCCACGCCGTCATCGGCCGGGCGAGCGCCGGCCCGCTGGCCGACCTGACCGTGTACGACGCCTTCCACGACCCGAAGGCCGCGGGACTGCTCCTGGAGCGACTGCGCCGTTCGGGCAAGGCGGGACCGCTGCGGTTCGAGCGCGATCCTCGTGTGACGGTGCCGTCCGGTCTCACGCCACGCCTCCTCGACGCCGAGCAGTCCAACACCTCACTGGTCTACGGAGACGCGTTCATACTGAAGGTCTTCCGGCGCGTCCAGCCCGGCATCAACCCGGACCTGGAGGTGCCGCGCGCACTGGCCCGGCAGGGCTGCACCCGCGTCCCGGCGCCGGCCGCGTGGTTCCATACCTCGGAGCCGCAGGAGGCGACGCTCGGTGTCCTGCAGCCGTATCTGCGCGACGCCGCCGACGGCTGGGCGCTGGCGCTCGAGTCCCTCGGATCGCGGCAGGACTTCACCGGCGAGGCGTACGAGCTGGGCCGGGCCACCGCCGAGGTGCATCTGACCCTGGCCGAGGCCTTCCCCGTGGACGCGCCGAGCCCGTACCGGAACAAGCGGCTCGCGGAGGCGATGCACGGGCGTCTCGACTCCGCCGTCCGCTCCGTCCCCGAACTGCGCCCGCACGCGCCCGGGTTGCGGTCGGCGTTCGACGCGCTCGCCGCCCTGGACTCCGCGGTCCGCCCCGCCCAGCGCATCCACGGCGACCTCCACCTCGGCCAGGTCCTGCGGGCCGGGCAGCGGTGGTCGGTCATCGACTTCGAGGGTGAACCGGCCCGCCCGATCAGCGAACGTCGGCGTGTCCAGTCGCCCGTACGCGATGTCGCGGGCATGCTGCGGTCCTTCGACTACGCGGCCCGCTCCCGGCAGCCCTGGCGTCCGAAGTGGGCGGAGCGCTGCCGTGAGGCCTTCTGCGCGGGCTACGCCGCCGCGGCGGCCTGGGACCCGCGCGAGGAACCCGAACTGCTGCGCGCGTACGAGACGGACCGCGCCGTGTACGAGGTGCTGTACGAGGCACGGCACCGGCCCGACTGGCTGCCCGTGCCCATGGCGGCGGTCGGACGTCTCGCCGACCACCCCTGACCACCGACCGCCCCTGACCACCGACCACCCTCGACGCTCCGACCGACCACCCTCAACGCCCCCACTTCGAGAGGCTCAAGCCGTGACCCGCACCGCATCCAACCGCGCAAGACGGGCCAAGCCCGTCCCCCCTTCGGCGCAGCACACCGCGCTGGACCCCATGGACCGGGGGCGGCTGCTGTCCGGCGCCCATCACGATCCGCATGCGCTGCTGGGTGCCCATCCGGTGCCGGGCGGGGTGGTGTTCCGGGCGCTGCGGCCGTACGCCCAGGGCGTGGCGGTGATGGTGGACGGGCAGCGCACCGACCTGGACGACCTGGGCGACGGGCTCTTCGGGGCCGTGCTGCCGCTCGACGCGATTCCCGCGTACACCCTGCTGGTGACCTACGACGGCACCGAGTTCGCTTCGGAGGACCCCTACCGGTTCCTGCCCGCGCTCGCCGATCTGGACCTGCACCTGATCGGCGAGGGCCGGCACGAGGAACTGTGGCGGGCGCTCGGCGCCGAGCCGATGACCCACGAGGGGGTCGAGGGCACCCGGTTCACCGTATGGGCCCCGAACGCCCAAGGGGTCCGGGTCTGCGGGGACTTCTGCCACTGGGACGGCGCCGCCGGGTTCCCGATGCGCTCGCTCGGGTCGTCCGGTGTGTGGGAGGTGTTCCTGCCCGGCATGGGTGAGGGGGCACTCTACAAGTTCGACATCACGCGCCCCGACGGGTCCCGCACCCTGCGCGCGGACCCGATGGCCCGCCGCACCGAGGTGCCCCCGGCGACCTCGTCGGTCGTGACACGGTCGTCGTACGCGTGGCAGGACGCGAAGTGGATGAAGGAGCGGGCGAAGGCCCGCCCGCTGCACGAGTCGCCGCTCTCGGTGTACGAGGTGCATCTGCCGTCCTGGCGACCGGGTCTGACCTACCGTCAACTGGCGGACCAGCTCCCCGCCTACGTCACCGGCCTCGGCTTCACCCACGTCCAGCTGATGCCCGTCGCCGAGCACCCCTTCGGCGGCTCCTGGGGCTACCAGATCACCGGGTTCTACGCGCCCACCGCGCGCCTGGGCACCCCCGACGACTTCAGGTTCCTCGTCGACGCCCTGCACCGCGCCGGGGTCGGTGTCCTCATGGACTGGGTGCCCGCCCACTTCCCGCGCGACGACTGGGCACTCGCGGAGTTCGACGGCCGACCCCTCTACGAGCACGCCGACCCGAGGCGTGCCGACCACCCCGACTGGGGCACCCTCGAATTCGACTACGGCCGCCGTGAGGTCCGCAACTTCCTCGTCGCCAACGCCACCTACTGGTGCGAGGAGTTCCACATCGACGGCCTGCGCGTCGACGCCGTCGCCTCCATGCTCTACCTCGACTACTCCCGCGAAGAGGGCCAGTGGGCCCCCAACGAATTCGGCGGGCGGGACAATCCCGACGCGGTGGCGTTCCTCCAGGAGATGAACGCCACCGTCTACCGCCGCAACCCCGGCGTCGTCACGATCGCCGAGGAGTCCACGGCCTGGGAGGGCGTCACCCGTCCGACGTCCGACGGGGGGCTCGGCTTCGGGCTCAAGTGGAACATGGGCTGGATGCACGACTCGCTGGAGTACATGCAGCACGAGCCGATCCACCGCAAGTACCACCACAACGAGATGACCTTCTCGATGGTGTACGCCTACAGCGAGAACTACGTCCTGCCGATCTCCCACGACGAGGTCGTGCACGGCAAGCAGGCACTCGTCTCCAAGATGCCCGGCGACTGGTGGCAGCGGCGGGCCAACGCCCGCGCCTACCTCGGCTTCATGTGGGCCCACCCCGGCAAGCAACTCCTCTTCATGGGGCAGGAGTTCGCGCAGGGCGGTGAATGGAAGGAGGCCGAGGGCCCCGAGTGGTGGCTCCTCGACCCCGCCTACTGCGCCGAAGCCGACCACCGCGGGGTCCAGGATCTCGTCCGTGACCTCAACACCCTCTACCGCGGCGAACCCGCGCTGTGGGAGCGCGACACGGACCCGTCCGGCTTCACCTGGGTCGTCGGCGACGCCGCCGACGACAACGTCTTCGCCTTCCTGCGCTACGCGGCCGACGGCACCCCCCTCCTCGCCGTCTCCCACTTCTCCCCCGCCGTCCGCCACGGCTACCGCCTCGGCGTCCCCGAGGAGATCCCCGCCTGGCGGGAGGTCCTCAACACGGACAGCCTCCGCTACGGCGGCAGCGACGTCGTCCACCCCGAGCCCGTCAAGGCCGAGGCGATCGGCATGCACGGCCGCCCGACCAGCATCGAACTGACGCTGCCGCCGCTGGCGACGGTGTGGCTGCGGCCGGCCTGAGCCGGACCGCAACCGCCACCGGGAAGCCCGCCTCAGGCCGAGGCGGGCTTCCCGGCCGTGAAGAGCCAGGTGTGGAAGAGAGCGGTGAGGTCCTTGCCCGACTCCCGCTCGGCGAGCCGGATGAACTGCGCCGTCGTGCCGTGCCCGCCGCGGTGGACGGTGGCCCAGGTGCGCAGGACGCGGAAGAACACGGGATCCCCGACGGCCGTGCGCAGCTTGTGCAGGACCATGGCCCCGCGGGCGTAGACAGGCGTCTCGAAGATGTGCTCGCCGTTTCCGGGATCACCGGGCGGGAAGGCCCAGAGGTCCTTGCCCTCGGGGGTGGCGTACAGCGCGTCGAAGGCCTTCTGCGCGCTCCTGCCGCCGTGCTGTTCGGCGTACAGCCACTCGGCGTAGGTGGCGAAGCCCTCGTTGAGCCAGATGTCCTTCCAGCGGGTCAGGGTGACGGAGTCGCCGAACCACTGGTGGGCGCTCTCGTGGACGAGGGTGTCCAGGTCGGGCGCGGAGTCGTACACGGGACGGGTCTGGGTCTCCAGGGCGTAGCCGACCTGCGGGGCCCGGTCGACGATGGCTCCGGCCGCCCGGAAGGGATAGGGGCCGAAGAGCTTGCTCTCCCAGGCCAGGACGGACGGCAGCTTCTTCACGACGGGCGCGGCGGCGACCGCCTCGCGGGGGTCGACGGCGTTGTAGATCTCGATGCCGTCGCGGGTGGTGTACCGCTCGACCTTGAACGTGCCGACGGTCGCCGTGGCGAGGTAGGCCGCCATCGGCTCGGACTGGCGCCAGCGGAAGGTGGTCCGGCCGTTCGCGGTCCGCTGCCCGAGCAGGACGCCGTTGGCGACGGCGGTGCGCCCCTTCGGCACGGTCAGGGTGAAGTCGTACGACGCCTTGTCCGTGGGGTGGCTGTCGGCGGGGAACCAGGTCATCGCGCCCTGGGGCTCACCGGCCACGAACGCGCCGTCGTCCGTGGGGATCCACCCGTCGAGGGAACCGTCGGGGTCGGTGACCGGCTTCGGGGTGCCGGAGTAGGTCACGGTGACGCGGAACTCCTGGCCCTTGCGCAGGGTGTCCTTCGGGGTGACGACGAGCTCCCGGCCGTCGCGCCGGAACGCGGCCTTGGCGTGGTCGACGGTGACGCCGGTGACCTTCAGCCCGCTGAGGTCGAGGTCGAACCGGCTCAACCGCTGCGTGGCTCTGGCGGTGATGACCGCCTTGCCGTCGAGGTGGCGGCTGCCCGGGTCGTAACCGAGCGTCAGATCGTAGTGGCGGACGTCGTAGCCGCCGTTGCCCGACAGAGGGAAGTACGGGTCACCCGCGCCCGCGGAGCCCACGGTCCCGGCCGCTGTGGCGGGGCCCGCCGCGGTGAGCAGCGCGGCGAGCGCGACGGGGACGGCCGCGACAACGGCCTCGCGGCGAAGGACGGTTGTGCGTCGTGCGGCCTCGTGCGGGCGTGCTGTCACGTTCGCTCCTCCGGTTCGACGGTGATCACTCGCGCACAGCCTATGAGTCCCTCGCGGCCTCGGCCCCCATGATCCGGTCAAGTCCCGTCCGTGCCGTGCCGACCCGCGAGGAGGAACCGTCCGGGAGAACGCCCCCTCCCGGACGGGGCCGGGTGCCCCCGGTCGCTGGGCCCGGCCCCGTCCCGGTGGACGGTCCCGGAGCGCTCACACCCAGGGCGGCGGACCGTCCGGGACGAGCTGGTGGACGTCGAACAGGACGGCGGACTCGACGCCGAGCGCCGCTCCGCCCATGCCGGCCGCCCAGGTGAGGAACGGCCGTGCCTCGAAGGCGCCCGCGCCCAGACCCTTGGTGTACTCGGCGTGTGCCTCCAGCGAGGCGATGCCGCGTTCGAGGGGTTCGCCGGTGACGTCGACGCCGTGGGTGGGCCGTTCCGCTCCGGCGAAGCACACCATCCGGATGCCGTTCCAGGGTTCCAGGCCCTCGTCGGCGAGTTCGGGGAAGACCCAGCGGTTTCCCGCGTCGCGTGCCGCGTCGAGGGCGGCGAGGCCCACCGCCCGGTGGTCCGCCTGGTTGGTCATGCCGCCGATCATCCGTACCGTGAACGCGCCGGACACCACGATCTCGGGCCGGTGGCGGCGCATCGCGCGCACGATCTCCCGGCGCAGGGCGGTCCCGTACTCGACGACGCCGTCGCGGTGATCGAGGAACTCGACGGTGTCGACGCCGACCTGCCGTGCGCCGGCCCGCTCCTCGGCCTCCCGCAGCGGTGCCGCCCGGTCCGGGTGCAGGCTGTCGATGCCGGCCTCTCCCCTGGTCGCCAGCAGGTAGCTCACCCGCTTGCCCTGTGCGGTCCAGCGCGCGACGGCGCAGGCCGTGCCGTACTCGATGTCGTCCGGGTGGGCGGCCACGGCGAGACACCGTTCCCAGTCCTCCGGCAGCGCGGGCAGGACCGCACCGCCCCCGAAGCCCGCTTTGTCCTGTGTGGGATCCATGTCCGGCATGATGGCGTGCGGCGGGCGGGGACCGACAGAGGCGCGCTTTCCGGGTTCGCGCGCCGGGCTCCCGCGCCCCGCACGCCCCGCGCGACCGGGAGGCGAGCGCGCCGTCGAGCCGCTGGCCGAACACCGGGACACCGTGGTGAAGTCTGTCCACACGTCCGAAGATCCGACGTCGGCCGCGGTCGCTCCCCTCGTCGGCGCGTTCGGCCGTCGGTATGTCAGAACCCGTACAGCGCAGAGGAGAAGCCGTGACCACCACCTCGCCCGCCTGGAACCGGACACCCGTCAGGGTGGGGCTCGTCGGCGCGGGACCCTGGGCGCGGGCCGTGCACGCCCGGGTGCTCGCCGCCGGACCCGAGACCGTGCTGACGTCGGTGTGGGCACGCCGGCCGGAGGCCGCCCGCGAGACGGCGGCCCCGTACGGCGCCGATGTCGCCGCGACGTTCGAGGAACTGCTCGACGGCTGCGAGGCGGTGGCCTTCTCGGTCCCGCCCGCGGTGCAGGCCGAACTGGCCGTACGGGCTGCCGAGGCGGGCAAGGCCCTGCTCCTGGAGAAGCCGCTGGCGCTCGACCTGTCCGCGGCGCGACGGCTCGTGGACGCGATCGACGCCTCGGGCGTGGTCTCGCAGCTCGTCCTGACGAACCGCTATCACCCGGCCGTCCGGCGGTTCCTCGCCGCGGCACGGACCCTGGACGTCTCGGGCGCGCGCTCCTGCGGTCTGAGCGGCGCCTTCCTGGGCGGCGACTTCGCGACCCCGTGGCGCCTCGAGCACGGGGCGCTCCTGGACCTCGGACCGCATCTGCTGGATCTGCTGGACGCGGCGCTGGGGCCGGTCGTCCGGGTGCGCGGTGCCGGGGACCCGCGCCGCTGGCTCGAACTCACCTGCGAGCACGAGAGCGGCGCCGTGAGCCAGGCATCCTTGTCGGGCTCGGTCGAGGTCGAGCGCGGGATCACCCGTGTCGAGCTGTTCGGCCGGCATCCCGAACTGGTCCTCGACGCCGGGGCCCTCGACCACGAGGAGTCCTGGCCCGTGCTGCGCCGGGAGTTCGCCACCGCCGTCCGCTCGGGCCGGCCGGGCGACCTCGACGCCCACCGCGGGTTGTACCTGCAGACGCTGATCGCCCAGGCGCTGGAGGGCTAGAAGCCTAGAGGGCCCGGGCAGCCCCGAGGGCTCCCGGTCACTGCTCCGGAGCGGCGCGGCGCGGCACCGCCGTTCAGGCGAAACGGGTGCCGGAAGGGCGTGTGCGGCCGGCGGCGTGCCGACACAGGAGGTGTGAACCCGCCGAAGCTTCCGCTGATCGCGCCCATGCTCGCGACCCCCGGATCCCTGCCGGCCGCCGGCCAGGACATGCTCTGGGCCTACGAGACGAAGCAGGACGGTCAGCGCGCCGTGGTCTGTCTGCCCGGGGACGGCGGGGTGGCACTGCGGGCCCGCTCCGGTGAGGACATCACCGCCGCCTATCCGGAACTGCGGGCCCTCGGCGGTGTTCTCGGCACGACCGCGGCGGTCCTGGACGGAGAGGTGCTGGTCCTGGACGGACAAGGACGCGGCGACTTCCACCTGCTGCAGTCCCGGATGAGCCTCGCCCGGTCGCCCGGCAGGGCGGCCCGGCGCGCCGGGCAGGCGCCCGCTCATCTCGTCCTGTTCGACGTCATGCGTCTGGGCGGCGATCTCACGGGCCGGCCCTACGCGTGGCGGCGGCAGACGCTGGAGAGCCTCTCCCTGGAGGGCCCGTCCTGGTCGACGCCGACGGCACTCGTGGGGCACGGCGAAGAGGCCCTGCGGGCGACACGGGCGAGCGGCCTCGAGGGGCTGGTCCGCAAGCGCCTCGACTCGGTGTACGAGCCCGGCGTGCGCTCCCGGTCCTGGATCAAGATCCGCAACATGCGGACCGCGGACGTCCTGGTCGGCGGCTGGGTCCCCGGGAAGGGTCGTCTGTCGGGACTGCCCGGTGCCGTGCTCGTGGGCCGGCGCGACGCGGGAAGGCTGCGCTACGTCGGGAGCGTGGGCACCGGCTGGAGCGAGGCCGAACGCGCCGGACTCGCCCGGCTGCTGCGGGCCGCCGAGACAGGCCACCGCCCCTTCGACAGTGTCCCGCGGGCGGCCGAGGCGCGCTGGGTGCTGCCCCGGCTGGTGGGCGAGGTCCGCTACAGCACCCGCACCCGGGCCGGACTGCTGCGCCGGCCGTCGTGGCTGCGGCTGCGCCCCGACCTCGCTCCCGAGGACTCGGCGGCCGATCTCCCCTAGGACCTGTCCGGTCGATCTCCCGGGAGAGGCCGTGCGCGTACAGGGAGGAGCCGGCCGCTCACGGCGGTCGGCTCCTTCGCGCCCCGGTCAGGTTCTGCCGGGTCCGCCGCTGCCGAAGGACCCGCTGGATCCTGGTTGCCAGCGCTTGCGGTGCTGGTCATCGGCGTGTTTGGTGCCCGCGGAGTGCATGTTGTACGGCATCAGCCGCTCACTCTCGTCCGCGGCGTGCGGGACCTCGTCGGGTTCCCGCATCTCGCGCTCCTCGTGCACCGCCCCGGTCTCGGGCAGCCTGGGCTGCTCCTCGGCGGTGGGCGGACGGGATTCCAGGTTCCGCACCCGGATGCCCATCCGGACGGCCCAGACGAGGGCACCGGCGATGATGAGGCCGCCGATGAAAGCGGCGCCCGCGTTCAGCGATGAACTTGCTGCGATCAGGTCTTGGCTCGCGGTGTACATGGTGTTCGCGTACCCCCAATACCAGGGGAAAGCTGTGTACTGGCCCGTCAGCGACGGCCATTCCATTGTATTCCGGATCAATCCGGACGCTACGCCGTGCTCCTGGACCCGGTCACCGCCGACGGCACACGGTGAACGCGGACCCGGTCACTCCGGACGGTGCGCGACGGCTCCGAACATCGTCACGGACATGTGCAGGCCGCCCTGGCGCGCGGCTTCCGCGAGGTCGTCGTACAGGCGGTCGCGCTGCGTCTCGCCGATGAGTCCGCGGCTCAGCGCCGAGTCGCCCAGCATGCGGATGAGCGGCCAGGCGACCGACTTGTGGTCCTGGAGCAGCGCCTGCGATCCACGGTCGTCGATGACGAGGCCGGCCGCCGTGAGCCGTCCGACCAGCTTGCGTCCCGAGTAAGGGTCGGTGGCCGCGGACAGCGCGCCGGTGGTGAGCGCGGCGATCGTCTCGGGGTCGCCGGGGTGCAGGATCGTGGTCGCCCAGTCGGTGTCCAGCAGGGCGACCCGCCCGCCGGGGCGCAGCACGCGCGCTATCTCGAAGACGGCCTTCTCCGGCTCCACGAGGTGCTGGAGAACCCGCTCGCACCACACCACGTCGACGGTGGCGTCGGGCAGCGGCAGGGCGAGGGCGTCACCGTCGGCGAACCGCGCCGCGCTGCGCTCCTCGGTGCCCCGCTGTTCGGCCACGGCGCGCAGTCCGGGGTTCGGTTCGATGCCGAGCACCCTGCCGCGCGGACCCACGGCCGCCGCGAGCCGCCGGGTCTGTGATCCGGTGCCCGCGCCGATGTCGAGCGCCCGCTCCCCCGGCCGCACGGCCAGTGCCGCGTGTGCCCACGAACGCAGGCGCTGCACGCCGTCGTTGACGTCCTGGGCATCCAGGGCTCCCACCAGACGGGAGGTACTGTCCGCGCTGATGTTCTGCGCGTGGAATGCCGACGTAGGGCGCGTGTCCACCATGGCGGCCACTCTAGAACCACCATGGTCGTTTTTCGTATTCAGATTGTGTAACGCCTCAAGGCCGGTGTGACAAAAGCGAGCACAAGCACCGCCACGATCACCAGCAGGCCTCCGCCGGCCACCGCGGCCGGTGCTCCGAAGGCCGAACCGGCCGTGCCGTGAAGGACATCGGCGACGCGCGGGCCGCCCACGACGACGACGGTGAAGACGCCCTGGAGCCGTCCGCGCATCTCGTCGGTGGCCGCGGACAGCAGGATCGCGCCGCGGAAGACCATGGAGACCATGTCGGCGACCCCGGCGACGGCCAGGAAGGCCACGGCGAGCCACAGGCTGCCGCTGAGACCGAACCCGGCGACGGCCGCGCCCCAGGCCGCGACGGAGACGATGACCATCAGGCCGTGCCGGCGGGCGCGGGAGAAGGTGCCCGACATCAGTCCGCCCACGACCGCGCCGATGGGGATCGCCGCGAACAGCAGTCCGAGCGCGAGCCCTTCGCCGTAGGAGCCGTACGTCTCGGCGGCGAGTTGCGGGAACAGCGCGCGCGGCATGCCGAGGACCATGGCGATGATGTCGGCGAGGAAGGACAGCAGCAGCACCTTGTGCAGGGCGATGTAGCGGAAACCGGCCACCACTTCGCGCAGGCCCGCGCGCTGGGAGGCCGTTCCGGTGAGGGGCGGCAGTGCCGGAAGGCGCAGGACGGCCCACACGGTGACGCACAGGGCGAGGGCGTCGATCAGATAGAGCTCGGGCAGCCCGATGAGGGGGATGAGGGCACCGGCGAGCATCGGCCCGGCCACCGAACCGGTCTGCATGACGGTCGCGCCGAGGGCGTTGGCCGCGGGCAGTTCGTCCGCCGGGACGAGCCGTGCGATGGACGCGCTGCGGGCCGGTGAGTTGAGGCCGAAGAACGCCTGCTGGAGGGCGAGCAGGACCATCAGGACGAGCACCGACTCCAGTTGGGTGACGGCCTGGACCCAGAAGAGCAGGGAGGTGACGGCTATGCCGATGTTGGTGACGAGGAGCAGCTTGCGGCGGTCCACGCTGTCGGCGACCGCACCGCCCCACAGGGCGAAGACCACGAGGGGCAGCAGGCCGGCGAGGCTCGCGTAGCCGACCCAGGCCGAGGAGCCGGTGATGTCGTAGATCTGCTTGGGCACGGCGACAGCGGTGAGCTGGCTGCCCACGGAGGTGACCGCGGTCGACGACCACAGCCGGCGGTAGGCGGGACGGCGCAGCGGCCGGGTGTCCATGGCCCACCGCCGCCATCCGGAGCGGCCGGACCGCTCGGTCTCCGCCCTCCCGTCGGGGTCCGCGGCGCCGCTGTCCGTACTGCTCTGGCTCGTGTCCACGCTCATCCTGGTTGCTCGATACATCTTTCGATTCGGGGATCACTATGGCCGAGCGCGGGCGGCGGGTGTCCCCCGGGGGGACGAGATCGGTGCACGGGGCGCCCGGAGACCGGCCCCGCGGGCCGGTCTCACGACCGCCGTACGGCGGGGCCGGATGCCCCAGCGGGTCAGACGGGCGTACGGACAGACGGGCAGACGGGCAGACGGCGCACGGCGGGACGGAAACCCCGGCGGAGCGGAAACTCCGGCGGGCATGCAGGCACACGGGCGCTCGGCGCTGCGGGACGGCGCACGCCCGGAGCGGGGCGCGGCGCGGGGCGTGCGGCGGGCGGGACGTTTGCGGCGGGCCGGGTGGTGCGGACCGTACGTGCGGTGCGGCGGGTCAGGCTCCGGCGATCAGGGTGGCACCCATCGCGATCATGGTCGTGGCGACCAGGCCGTCGAGCACACGCCAGGACGCCGGCCGGGCGAGGAAACGGCCGAGCAGTCGCGCGCCGAACCCCAGGGCGACGAACCAGCACAGGCTGGCGAGTACCGCGCCCAGCCCGAACGTCCAGCGCAGCGATCCACGGCCGGCCGCCAGCGAGCCGAGCAGGAACACGGTGTCGAGGTACACATGCGGGTTGAGCCACGTCAGGGCGAGGCAGGTGAGGACGGCACGGCGCCAGGAGCCCGGGGAGCCGGTGGCCGCCCGGAGGGCCGACGGCTTCAGCACCCGCCGGGCGGCGAGAACTCCGTAGACGACGAGGAAACAGCCGCCGATCAGCCCGACCGCGGTGAGCGCCGCGGGCCAGGCCACCACCACCGCGCCGACCCCGCCGACTCCCAGCGCGATGAGCAGCGCGTCGGACAGGGCGCAGATGCCCACCACGGCGAGCACCGCGTCCCGGCGGACGCCCTGGCGCAGGACGAAGGCGTTCTGCGCGCCGATGGCGACGATGAGGGAGAGGCCGGCGCCGAATCCGGCGGCCGCTGCGGCCAGGGCGTCTGTCATGCCGTCGACGCTAGAAAACGAATCGCCGGAAGTACAGCTAAAGATTCTTACGTATCCTTAGCGGTCGTGATGACGGAACTCCCCCTCGACCAGGTGCGCACCCTGCTCGCGGTGGTCGACGAGGGCACCTTCGACGCGGCGGCCACGGCCCTCCACGTGACGCCCTCGGCGGTGAGCCAGCGGGTCAAGTCGCTCGAACAGCGCACCGGCAGGGTCCTGCTGACACGGACGAAGCCGGTGCGCCCGACCGAGTCCGGCGAGATCGTGGTGCGTTTCGCGCGCCGACTCGCCCGGCTGGAGCGCGACGCGCACGCCGAGCTCGGCATGTCCGGATCCGGTGAGCCCACACGGCTGTCGGTCGCCGTGAACGCCGACTCGCTGGCGACCTGGTTCCTGCCTGCGCTCGCCCGTGTACCGGGCGACCTGCGGCTGTGCTTCGAACTGCGCCGGGAGGACGAGGACCACACCGCGGCCCTGCTGCGCGAGGGAACGGTCATGGCGGCGGTCACCTCGTCGCCCGAGCCGGTGGCCGGCTGCTCCGTACGTGCCCTCGGGATCATGCGCTACCTGCCGGTGGCGAGCCCCGGCTGCGCCGAGCGGTGGCTCGGCACGACGACCGGCACACCCCTGCGCGAGCTGATCGGCTCCGCCCCCGTGGTGGCGTTCGACCGCAACGACGACATCCAGGACGACTTCGTCCGCGCCCTCACGGGCGGTCCAGGCGGGAGCGCGCTGCGCCATTTCGTCCCCACGTCGGAGGGGTTCGTCGAGGCCGTGGCGGCCGGAATGGGCTGGGGCATGGTGCCCGAGGTCCAGGCGGCACCGCTGCTGCGCGCCGGAGGACTGGTTCCTCTCGCGGCGGACCGGGGCATCGACGTCCCCTTGTTCTGGCAGCAGTGGAAGCTCGACTTCCCCGCCCTCGGCGCGCTGGCCGAGGCCGTGACGGCCGTCGCCGCCGAGACGCTGCGGCCCGGACCGGCCTCCTGAATCACCTGCTTCCCGACAGCTCCCGAACCAGGCCCGAGCCGGTATGTTCACGCTGGGCACATTCGGGCGCGGCCGGGAAGAATGGCCTCACCTCCTGGTGCCCTCGAAGACGTCGAGGTGCGGTGAACGACCCGAGAGGCGCATTCTTGCTGTGTTACCCCCCTGGTGGCGGGCGGACGAGGGCAGATCGATGACAGGGAGCGCCGAGCGTGAGGGCCAGGCGCCGGACAGCCTGACCTCCCTGCTCAGTGACGCGGTGACGGACGCGATCCGGGCCGCCCGCGGCTTCGCGGGGGGCGTGTACCTGCGCTCCGGCACGCCCGGCCTGCTGCGTCTCGCCGTGCTCGCGGGGCTGCCGGGGCCCCTCTTCCGCCCCTGGTCGCGCATGCACGTGGACCGGCCGTTCCCGGTCGCGGACGCCCATCGGCTCGGTGTGGAGGTGCTGCTCGCCGATCCGACGGAGACGATGCGCCGCTACCCCCAGCTCGCGGCGGGACTGCCGTTCCAGTTCGGTTCGCTCTACGTGCCCGTCGTCAGCGACTCCACCTCGTACGGCGTCCTGACCGTGCTGCGCCCGCCGGCCTCCGACGCCACCGAGGTCCTGCCGGACCGCGACCGGATGACGGCGGTCGCGGCGGAGCTCGGATCCCGGCTGGCGAAGCTGGACAAGGACGGGGTCTCGGTCCTGTGGGACAGCGACCCCCTCGGAACCCGGCCGCCGGTCGACGGCCCGTCCACCCGGTGCGTCGGGGGCTTCACCTGGGATCCGGACGACGGCGCGCTGATCGCGGACGACGCCCTGTGGGCGCTGCTGGGAATACCCCAGGAGGATTTCACGGGCACCCCCGATGCCTTCGCGGACGCGCTGGCCCACGACGAGCCCCGGTTGCTGCTGGCCGCCCTGCGCGAGACCGCCGCCGGCCGGCCCCCACCCCATCCCCTGCCCGTACGGACCGGCAACGGCGGACTGCGGCTCCTCGAACTGTGGACCGCGGGAGGGGCGGACGCCCCGCCCTACCGGGTCAGCGGCGCGCTCGTCGACCCGGGACCGGGACCGGCGGCGGACGGGGCGGCCGACCAGCTCCCCGAGGGCGTCTTCTCGATCGACCGGATCGGGCTGATCACCTACGCCAACCCGCGCGCCGCCGAGCTGCTCGGCCGCCCACGCGCCGAGCTGATGGGGCGGCTGCTGTGGGACGCGGTGCCCTGGATGGACCACCCCGCCTACGAGGATCACCTGCGCAGCGCGCTGTTCTCACCGGACCCGGTGCACTTCCGGGCCCGCAGCCCGCTGGGACACGGCACCGCGACGACTCCGGGACACCTGACGGGAACCTGGCTGAGCTTCTCCGTCTATCCGGGACCGCACGGGGTGACCTGCAAGATCATGCCTCTGGGACGGGCCTCGGGGGCCACCGGGAATGCCCCGTTCGACGTCGAGGCGACACAGGCGGTACGGGCCGAGGTCGAGGAGCCCGACCCCGGTGTCCCGGGCACGGCACCGCAGTACCGGCCCATCGTCCTGGCGATCGCGCTGACCGAGGCGGTGACGGCGCGGCAGGTGTCCGAGGTGGTGATGCGCGAGCTGCTGCCCGCGTTCGGCAGCCGCCGCCTGGCCATCTATCTGCTCCAGGACCGCAGGCTCTATCTGGCCTGGGAGACCGGCTTCCCGCAAGGGTTCCTCGCCCCCTTCGACGGTGTGGGCCTGGACGCCAAACTGCCCGGGGTCGAGTCGCTCACCAGCGGCCGGCCGCTCTTCTTCGAGTCGATGCAACAGCTCGCCGCCGCCTATCCGGGCATCTCCCTGGACGCCACCGTCGGCGCCCGTGCCTTCCTGCCGCTGATCGCCTCCGGACGGCCGGTCGGCTCCTGCATCCTCGGGTTCGACCGGCCGCGCGGCTTCAGTACCGAGGAACGTACGGTCCTCACCGCGCTCGCCGGGCTGATCGCGCAGTCCCTGGAACGGGCGAGGCGCTACGACAGCGAGGCGGCGCTCGCCCGCGGGCTCCAGGAGGCCCTGCTGCCGCACCGGCTGTCGGCACACCCCCTCGTGGAGACGGCGGGCCGCTATCTGCCCGGCACCGTCGGCATGGACGTGGGCGGCGACTGGTACGACGTCGTCGAGGCCGGCGACGGGCTCGCCCTCGTCATCGGGGACGTCCAGGGCCACGGTGTCCAGGCCGCCGCCACCATGGGTCAACTCCGCAGCGCGGTAAGGGCGTTCGCGCTCGGGGATCATCCTCCGGACGAGGTGATGAGCGGCACCAACCGGCTGCTCATCGACCTCGATCCGGGCCAGTTCGCGAGTTGCTGCTATGTCCGGGTGGATCCGTTGACCGGTGTCGCGCAGGCCGCGCGGGCCGGGCACCCGCAGCCGCTGCTGCGCCACCCCGACGGCCGCACCGAGGTCCTGGACCTGCCGGGCGGCGTGGTGCTGGGCGTGGACCCGCACGCCGACTACCCCGTGACGGACCTGGTGCTGGAGCCCGACGCCGTCCTGGCCCTGTACACGGACGGGCTGGTCGAGCGGCCCGGCACGGACATCGACGACGGGGTCGAGGCCCTTCGCGCGACCCTGGCCGACGCGGACCCCCCGCGGCACCGCACGGCGGGCGGTCCGTCCCTGTCCAGCGCCGCCGACCTGCTCACCGCGGAGGCCCGGAAGGCCGACGAGCGCCCCGACGACATCGCGCTGCTGCTCACCACCCGCCGACCGCCCGGCGAGGGGTGAACGCCCGGGTCCGGACACCCGTCCGGACCGCTCCTCACGGTGGCACGGGCCGGACGGATGTCAGTGGGCCCGACGAAGGTCAGTGAGCCCGGCGGATGTCAGTGGGCCGCGTCCAGACGGGCCCGCTGGTCCGGGGTGAGTTCCAGGTCCACCGCGGCCAGGTTCTCCTCCAGCTGGGCCACCGAGGAGGCACCGGCCAGCGGGATCACCGGCAGCTCGCCGCCCATCTGCCAGGCCAGCACGACCTGGTTGAGGGTCGCCCCCGTCTCCTTCGCCACCTCCTTGAGCACGGTGAGCCGGGCCGTGTTCCCCGGGTGGTCGTAGTCGGACGGCAGCGGCTTGTCCCGGCGCCCGTAGGCGCCGCCCAGCAGCGGCGAGTAGGCGACCAGCGTCAGCCCGGGCTCCGCCCCCAGGTAGCTGAGGAGTTCACCGGTCGCGGCGCCGAGTCCGCCCTCGGGGAAGAGCCCGCTGGGTACGTCGGAGCGCGGGCGCAGCAGGCTGTGGTGGTACTGGAGGACCTCGTAGCCGGGCAGTCCGGCCAGGGCTGCCAGGGCGCGGGCCCGCTCCACCCGCCAGACGGCGTGGTTGCTCACCCCGAGGAGTCCGACGCTGCCTCCCGCGACGAGTTCGGCGAACGCCTGGACGGTCTCGCCCGGTTCGACGGTGCGGTCCTCTATGTGCGCGTACAGAAGGTCGATCTTCTCCACGCCGAGGCGTTCCCGGCTCCGCTCGGAGGCCTCGCGGATCACCTTGGCCGACAGTCCCTCGGGGTTGTCGACGTAGCCGGTCCCCGGGGCGAGCGGGCGAGCGCCCAGCTTGGTCGCGAGGACGATCTCGTCGCCGACGCCCCGGCTGCGCCGCCAGCGTCCGAGCAGTTCCTCGCTCTGGCCGCCCTGCCCTCCGTCGGTCCAGAAGGCGTAGTTGTCCGAGGTGTCGATGAAGTTGCCGCCGGCCTCGGCATAGCGGTCCAGTACGGCGAACGACGTCTTCTCGTCGGTCAGTGAGCCGAACAGCATCGCGCCGAGCGCGAGCACACTCACCTCACGGCGGGTCGCCGGGTCCGTGCCGATCGTGCGGTAGCGCATGGTGTTCCCTCCCGTTCGGGCCCGAAGTCCCCGGGCCCGAACGGGAGTCTGGTCGTTGGAGTGCTCTTGAGGTCAAGCCTTGGCGAAGGGCCCCTCCAGGGCGGCCCACTGCAACAGCATGATCGTCTTGGCGTCCGCGATCCCCCCGGTGCGGATCATCGACAGGGCCTCGCGGAAGGGCAGTTCGATCGTCTCGATGTCCTCGCCCTCCTCGTCGAGTCCGCCGCCCTCGTGGGTGCGGGTGGACGGGCCGTAGGAGGCGGCGTAGAAGCTCACCCGTTCGGTGACCGAACCCGGGCTCATGTAGACGTCGAAGACGTGTTCCACCGCGCCGACGGTGTGCCCGGTCTCCTCGATGACCTCGCGCCGTACGGCGTCCTCGGGGTGCTCGTCCTCCTCGTCGAGGAGGCCGCCGGGTGTCTCGACCAGCATGCCGTCCGGGTGCCCGTTGACATACACGGGATAGCGGAACTGCCTGGTCAGCAGCACGGTTTCACGCTCGGCGTCGTACAGCAGGAGGGTGGCTCCGTTGCCGCGGTCGTGGGTTTCGCGCTCCTGGGTGCTCCAGGTCCCGTCGGCGAGCTGGAGGTCGAAGGTGGTGGTGCGCTCCACGTACCAGTGGCAGGACAGAAGGTGCACGTCGCGGATCCTGACCCGGGGATTGCCGGTCAGGTCGCGGCCCGTCCGGTCGAGTCCGGTCCGGCCCCGGCGGTCGGGGGTGTCGATGCCGGCGGTCATCGCGCGCGGGCCCGGCGGGCGCGGGAGTTGTCGTTCATGGGCACTGTCTACCATCCCGAGACCAAGGTCCTGGTCACAGCGGGGCTTCGCCCGTCTAGGCTCACGGCATGGAACAGACGGAGATCATCCTGCGCGCCATCGGCGTGCTCACCGAGACCAACGCCATGGTGCGCAGGATCGCCCAGGACGAGGAGGCCGGGGTCGAATCGGCCGAGAACAACCTGGGCGCTCTCGTCACCGAGGTGTTCCCGCGTGTCGAGGTGCCCGGTGACGCAGGCCCCGCCGAGGCGGGGCAGGCGGTCGCGGACGCCTACCTGCCCGCCGCCATCTCGCTGGTGGGCGCCTTCGCGTTCCTCTTCTCCGAGCTCGCCGACCTCCACGACTCCGGGCGCACCGACGTCTCGACGGCCGATCTGCTCCAGGATCTCGCCCTGCGCATGTCCCGGGCCGACAACGAGTAACCGCCGTCCGGCCCGGGCGCCTCGTCCCGCCCCGCCCCGCTCCACGTCACCGGTCCCGCTCGACGCGCACCCGGCCGGTCTCGGCCCGGGCTCCCCCGGCCGGCTCTCGACCGGGGGAGTCCACGGCGGGGGCCGGCGGCCCGGTACCGGGTCAGGCGTGCGGAACGACCGCCACCGGGCAGGGCGCGTGATGCATCACCGCGTGGGCCACCGAACCGATCCGGACGCCGACCGCGGAGCGGTCTGCCCTGCGGCCGACGACCAGCAACTGGGCCCGGTCGGAGAGGGACAGCAGCACCTGGCCCGCGCTGCCCATCTCGATGTGCTGGGTGACGGGCACCTCGGGAAAGCGTTCGCGCCACGGCAGGAGCGCCTCGGTCAGCGCCTTCCTCTCGTACGGCTCCAGGCCGCCGGCCTCGTCGAGCATCTTCAGCGAACCGGGGCTGTAGGCGAACACCGGCGGCAGGCTCCACGCCCGTACGGCCCGCACCGCCGCGCCACGGGCCGCCGCGGTCTCGAACGCGAAACGCAGACCGGCGTCGTCCTCGGGTCCGCCCTGATGGCCCACGACGATCTCGCGGCCGCCCGCCTCGTCCTCGGGCCGGTCCTCCGAACGCACCAGCACCACCGGGCAGGACGCCTCGGCGATCACCCGTTGTCCGACGGAACCGAGCAGGAAGCCGACGAACGCGCCGTATCCGCGCGAGCCGAGGACCAGGGTCCGCGTGTCGGCCGCGACACCCAGCAACGCCTCCACCACGTCGCCGTCGACGGAGTCGATCACGTCGACCGTCACCGGCAGACCCTCGTGCCGGTCGGCGACCGCGCGGGCCGCGTCCTCGATCATGCCGCGGGCCGAGCGTGCCTGGTCCTCCCGGTCACCGCCGCCGACCATGTCGTGCGGCGGCCAGTGCCAGGCGTACACCACCCGCAGGGCCACACCCCGGCGGACGGCCTCACGGCCCGCCCAGGCCAGCGCCGCCCTGCTCTCGGGTGATCCGTCCACGCCCACGGTGATCGGGTGGGTCATCAGCCTGCCTTCCGTCGCCGGCCCATCTGCCCGGCCGGGTGCTCGTCCGTCCTTGCCGGTCCAGTCTCCGTCACCGGCGGGGACGGCGGACACACGACAGGACACGCGGAGGACTCGCTCCGGCACGGACGACGGGCGGAAGCCTAGGGCCTGTCTGACAATTCCCGTCTGCCCGGCGACGCCATGCACGCCCTCTCGCCGCACCGGCCCCAGACCCGAGTACGCCCAGTACGCAGGCCTGGGGCCGGCACGCCGAGAGCACGCTCCCCCAAGCTCTCGGCTTCGCTCGAGCAGGGGGACCCCCATGACGCCCCCGGGCCGCCCTCCGGGCGACGACGCGAATTGTCAGACAGGCCCTAGGCCGAGGCGCGGACCACGAGTTCCGGGTCGAAGATCAGCGACGTGGGTTCGGTGCGAACGCCCTGGATGTGCTCGTCCAGGAGGGCGGCCATCGCCGCGGCCATCTCCTCCACCGGCTGGCGCACCGTGGTCAGCGGAGGACGGCAGGTCACGGCCACGCTGGAGTCGTCGAAGCCGACGACCGCGACATCGTCCGGTACCTGCCTGCCCCGCTCCCGCAGCAGTTGGCACACGCCCTGGGCCATCAGGTCATTGGCGGCGAACACCCCGTCCACGTCCGGGTGTTCGGACAGCAGGCCGGACATCGCCGCCATGCCGCTGTCCAGCGTGAACCCGCCCTCGGCGACCGGGACGTACGGGTGTCCACCGCGGGCCATCGTGTCGCGGAACCCGGCGAGCCGGTCCTGGCTCGCGGCGATGCCGAGGGGCCCGGTGACGGTGACGATCCGCCGGCAGCCCCGGTTCAGCAGGTGTTCGGCCGCCAGTCGCGCCCCCTCGCGGTGGGCGAGATCGACATAGCTGAGCCGCACGGGGCGGGAGGGCCGGGCGAAGAGGACGGCGGGCAGACCCGCGTCGGCGAGCAGGGCGGGCAGCGGGTCGTCGGCGTGGGTGGAGACGACGAGGGCGCCGTCCGCGCTGCCCTGCCGGAGGTCGGCCAGCACCTGGCTCCTGGTCTCCTCGGATTCGGCGAACATCAGCAGCGGATGCATCGAGCGCGGACGCAGGTACCCCACCACGCCGCTGACGACCCGTCCGAAGAAGGGGTCCGCGAACACCCGTGCGGCGAAGGCGTTCTGCGCCTCCCCCGGGGTGTCGCCCGCGCCGGAGACGATCAGCGCCACCGTCTGGCTGCGCCGGGTCACCAGCGATCTGGCGGCCCGGTTGGGCGCGTATCCGGTCCGGTCGATGGCCTGGCGCACCACCTCCTGGATTCCGGGGTCGACATTGCGGACACCGTTGATGACCCGGGACACGGTCGCGCGGGAGACTCCGGCCACCCGCGCGACATCCTCCAGCGTGGGAGCCTGTCTGCTCATGGCGGCACCCTAACGGCACGGCACCGCCCCGGGATAGAGCGCTCTCCCCGGCCTCCGGCAATCAGCCGGCGGGCCGGACCAGGACGGTGGCCGTCAGCGGCAGGGCGCCCGCGGAGCTGCCGGCGAGCACACGGTAGGCGCCGGGCCGCGTGCGCCACGCGTGTTCGTCCTCGGCCCAGTGGCGCAGCGCCCGGGGCGGTATCCGCACCGACGCCGTCGCCCGCTCGCCCGGTTCGGCGCTCACCGCGGCGTACCCGGCGAGCCGGCGTTCCGGGCGGTCCGGCGGGCCGGGGGGCCCGGCGAGATAGACCTGGACGACCTCGCGTCCGCGCCGGGGACCCGTGTTGCGTACGTCGACCCGCACGGTGAACGGCTCGTCGGCCACGATGTCGTCGGGGATGCCCAGCCCCTCGTACGCCCAGGTGGTGAAGCCGAGTCCGTGCCCGAACCAGTAGGCGGGTTCGCGGTCGTGGCGTGCCCAGGCGCGGTAGCCGATGTGCAGGCCCTCGGTGTAGTCGAGGTGTCCGTCCTCGGGCCGGGTGCGGGTGACCGGCGCGTCGGCGAGGGCCGCCGGCCAGGTCGTGGGCAGCCGCCCGCCGGGTTCGGCGCGGCCGAACAGCACGTCGGCGAGGCCCGCGCCGCCCTCCTGGCCGGGGAACCAGGTCAGCAGGACGGCACCGGCCGCCGCGCGCCAGGGCAGTTCGACCGGTCCGCCGCTGTTGACGACGACGACCGTGCGCGGTTCGGCGGCGGTCACCGCGCGGACCAGCTCGTCCTGGCGTCCGCCGAGCCCGAGGTCCGTCCGGTCGTATCCCTCGGACTCGCCGTGTTCGGTGGTGCCGACGACCACGATCGCCGCGTCCGCGTCGCGGGCCGCCCGCACCGCGTCGGCCAGGGCCGGACCGTCGTCGGGGGGTGGCGGGGCCGCGGTGACGACGGTGGCCCGGCCGGTGTCCGGGGCGAGTTCGCGGCGGGCCACCACGCGCACCGCGCGTCCCGCCGTGAGCCGGACGGGCGCGCCGTGGACGGGCGGGTTCACGTGGACGACCGCCGGATCGTCGGTCTCCTTGCCGAACTCCCCTTTCAGGGCCACGCGTTCGTCGACCGTGATGCTCAGGCGCCCGAACCCGCCGACTCCGAGCGTCCACCGCCCCGAGACCACCGGAAGCAGCAGGGCGGCGATCTCGACGGTGTGCGCACCCGGCGGCAGCGGAGGCTCCAACTGCCGCCCTCCGAGGCGGTGTTCGGAGAACAGTTCACGCCCCGCCGCGTCGAGCACGCGCAGCCGGACACCGGGGTCGCCGGTGACCGGATCGGCGCACAGGTCCGGGGTCAGGGGTGGCGCGGGCGCGTCGGCCGAGGGGCCCGGCACATGGACGACGCGTACGCCGTCGCCGAGCGCGGCCCTGATCCCCTCCAGCGGAGTGACGACCCGCTCGGGGAAGACTCCCGCGCTGCCGCCGCCCTGGACGCGCGGCAGGGTCGCGTGCGCGCCGATCACCGCGACGGTGCGCAACCGGGCGGGATCGAGCGGGAGGACACCGCGATTGCGCAGCAGGACGGTGCTCGCGGCCACGGCCCCGCGCAGCAGCGCGCGGGCCTCGCCCCGGCCGATGGCGGGCGGGGTGTCCCGCGGCGGCTCCCCCAGCGCGCCGCACGCGGCGGCGAGCCCGAGCAGCCGCCGCACCTTGTCGTCGACGGCGTTCCGCGGAACGCGCCCCTCTTCCACCGCCCGCACCAGCTCCTCGCCGAAGGCGCTCTCCGGTCCCGGCATCGCGAGGTCGAGGGCGGCGCGGGCGGCCGGTTCCCCCGACCGCACCGAGCCCCAGTCGGACACCACCACGCCGGTGAAGCCCCATTCCCCCTTGAGGGGTTCGTCGAGCAGGGAACTGGCGGTCATCGTGGTGCCGTTGACGCCGTTGTACCCGGCCATGACGACCCGGACGCCGGCCTCGACGGCCGCCTCGAACGGCGCCAGGTACACCTCCCGCAGGACCCGCTCGGACACCCGTACGTCGACGGTCAGCCGGTCGGTCTCGGAGTCGTTGGCCACGTAGTGCTTGGCGGTGGCGGCCACTCCGTGTGCCTGGATGCCCCGGATCAGCGCGGCGCCGGTGCGGCCGGTCAGTTCGGGGTCCTCGGAGAAGCACTCGAAGTGCCGCCCGCCGAGCGGTGTCCGGTGGAGGTTGAGGGTGGGGGCGAGGACGACGTCGACGCCCTTGCGGCGCGCCTCGGCGGCGAGCAGCCCGCCGAGGCGCTCCACCCGTTCCTCGTCCCACAGGGCGCCGAGCGCGGACGCCGAGGGCAGCAGCAGGGCCGGATCGCGCTCGTCCCAGGACTGCCCGCGTACTCCGGCGGGACCGTCCGACAGGACCATCTCCCTCAGTTCCAGGGCTGGTTCGGCCCTGGTGCGCCAGGTGGTCGCGCCGGTGAGCAGCCGGACCTTCTCGCGGAGGGTCAGTTTGCCGAGGAGCCGTTCGCGTTCCGCCTCGTCGTCCGTCTTCTCCGTCAAGTGCCGCCTCGTTCCCGGGAGAGCGCTCTCCCCATCGGTGCTCGACTCAGTTGTATACGCCGAACTCGTAGAGCGAGTAACCCCATCCGGTTCCTCGCGCGGTGCCGTTCACCCGTACGTAGCGGCCCGCCCCGGTGACGTCGAGGTCGTCCACGCCGCCGTTGCCGTCGGTGACCGTGCGGACGGTGGTCCAGTCCTGCCCGTCGTCCGAGGTCTGCACGGTGTAGGCCCTGGCGTACGAGGTCTCCCAGACCAGTTGCACATGGCGGAACGGGGTTCGGGTACCGAGGTCGACCCGCAGCCACTGGGGATCGCTCCAGTCGCCGGCCCAGCGGGTGCCGAGGTCGCCGTCCACGGCACCGGCCGCGGTGCAGGGGCAGTCGCCGCCGCCGGTCTGGAACGAGGAGGCGGTGGCCGGCCGGCCGAGCGCGATGTCCGTTCCGCTCGGGGTGGGTGGTACCACGCGCACGGACCGGGTCTCGACACCGACGTTGCCCTTGCCGTCCTTGACCTTGACGTAGACCTTCCAGACTCCGGGCCGGTCCGGCGCGGTGACCCGGAGCCGGCCGCCGCCGAGGTCGGTGAAGGGCAGCGGGTTCAGCTGTCCGCCCTGGTCGATGTACATGCTGTTGTCCAGCACCTCGTACGTGACCGGATCACCGTTCGGGTCCGTGGCCTTGACGGAGAGGGTGAGGTCGCGCCCCGCGGGTACCTTGCCCGCGTCTCCCTCCACGGTCAGGTCGGAGACGACCGGCGGGGTGTTGTCCCGGGAGGTGTCCGCGCCGTACGCCTTCTTCACGGCGTAGTACGACAGCCGCTTCTCGCCCGCGGGCAGCAGGTTGAACCAGATGCCTCCGAAGTCGTACTCCGTCCCGTAGTGGAACATCGTGGCGCCGAGCGCGACGCCCTGGTGGCCGGTGACGCAGTTCCACGCCCGGGTGTAGCCGTCGGCCTTCGCCCGGTCGGCCGGTTCGGCGGGGACGCCGTTGGCGTCGTCCGGCACCTCCCACTCGCCCGCGGGACCGGTTTCGGTGACGATGTAGGGCTTGGTGTAACCACCCTGCTGCCAGGCCGACTTGATGTCGCAGACCGCGTTGTAGGCGTTGACCGCGTACAGGTCGAGATCGGGCGCGTTCCGCTTGTAGTAGGGCCAGGCGCCGGTCCACGCGTCGGTCGAGGTGACGGGGTGGTTGGGGTCGACGGCGTGGATCTTCTTGGTGATGTCGTTCACGAGCGTCGTGTAGGCGTCCCGCTGGCGCTCCAACTCGGCACCGCCGTAGCAGTTCTGGAGTCCGAGCACGGACTCGTTGCCGACATCCCACATCAGGACGCCCGGGTTGTCCTTGTAGGCGGCGGCCCATTGGGGGAACTCGGTCAGTACCTGGTTCCTGTAGCCGGTGTCCGTCAGATAGTTCACACAGCCGCCGCTGCCGGGACCGCCTCCGGGCTGCAGCCAGAAGCCGCCGATCACCCTGATGCCCTGGGCCGCCGCCGCGTCGAACAGGGGCTTGCTGGAGGCGTCGGTGCCCCAGGTGCGGACGGTGTTGACGCCCATCGACTTCAGGTCGGGCATGTAGCGCCCCGCGTCGGCGACGGTGGGGCCCCAGGTGAGTCCCTTGATCTGGTACGGGCTTCCGTCGACGGTCAGCCGCCAGTTGCCCTGCGAGCCGGTGACCTTGACGACGCCGCCGGCGGCCTGGGCCGGCTGGGAGGGCAGGACGAGTGCTCCCGCGGCGAGCAGGCCCGCGGTGAGGGGCGCCGCGACACGGCGCCGGGTGGTACGCGATCCGGTCATGGGAATCCGTCCGGTGTACGGGTGGGGAGGTGCCGGGGAAGGGGTGCGGGTGCGGAGGTACGGGTGCGCGGGGCGGCGGGGACGGACGGTTCCGCCGGCCGGGTGCGCGCCGGACCGGCGGAACGCGTCCGCGCCGCCTCAGGGAAGCCGGTAGTTCGCGTCGAGCGCCGCGCCCGCCTCGGGGTGCGTCTGGTCGTAGCCGCGGGCGTCGCACTGGAGCCCGCCGACGACGCAGTGGTCGACGAGCGCCTTCTGTGTCGCCGGGTCCCACGCGTTGAAGAAGTCGTAGTGGAACGAGTAGCCGGCGCCGCTCGCAAGCCTGACCTGCGACATGTCACCGTTGACCGGGAAGGCCATCTTGAACTCGATCATCGGCAGCGCGACCGGGTGGTCGTCCGGGCAGATGTTGTTGTTGGTGCCGGGGTTGACCACCGGATAGGCCATGTGACCCTGGTGGTTGGGGGTGTCCAGATACTTGCCGTCCCAGCAGCTCGGCGCCTGGAAACGGATGTTGAGCTGGACGTCGGCCCTGTCCGGGCACTGCCGCGGGAAGTCGATGTTGAAGAAGCTGTCGCCGCACTCCCAGCCCTCCACGAAGCCGCGGTGGTTGCGGAAGTCGGCCGCCGACTGCAGGGGACTGCCGACGACGAAGCGCAGACCCTTCGGGAAGGGACGCACGCTGGTGTAGTCGGTGACCCCTGCCTTGTAGTAGATGACCTGGGGGCCCACCGGCAGCACGGGCGTGCTGCCGTTGAGCAGGGTCGGCATCCAGTAGGCCGACTTGTCACCGGGGGCCCGGCAGGTGGTCCCGCCGGCGCCGAGCGAGGCGGTGGTGCTGGCCGCGCTCGTGGTGGTGTTGCCCATGAAGGTGTGGTCGTGCGACTTGCCCGGCTGGCCGGGGTAGACGATCGGGTCGTCCGGCCGGGTGTGGGACACCGAACAGTTCGCCTGGAACTCGTGGAAGTAGCGGTGCGCCGGCTCCGCCTTGGACGGGACGACACCGGTCACCTGCGGATTCGCCGGGATGTAGCCGTCGCCGTCCGGGTCCTCGGGCGAGGAGAGCGTGGAGGCGGCCATCACGTGCGCCGCGTGCGCGGCCGGCGCACCGGCCGCGGACGCCGCCGGGCGGGACGAGGGGTCGGCGCTCATCGCCACTCCGGCCAGGCCGAGCGAGGTCAGCACCAGCGCGCCGGACATCAGGATTCCTGAAACGATCTTCGATCTCCGTGCCATGGAGACCTCCTGCCACGTCGATGGGGACGGTGGGGGTCGGACGGCCGTGAGCGGCGATGAGCACGGTGCCGCCGGGCCGTCCGCGTGACGGTCCATCACATGTGCCGAGAGAATGGGAGAGCGCTCTCCCGTTCGAGGAGTGTTGTGGCGGTCGCGCGGGAGTGTCAAGGGAGTTGACGAAGGATCACGCGACAGTCGTGTGCTCACCTCTTGAATACAGCCCCGAACCCGCCATCGATCTTCGAGTGAGCCCATAGGGCGGTGAACCATCCCAAATCCACACCCTGTCGCTGCTTCGCCGTGCAACAACATCCGGGACTCCGGTCACAACTCTTGACGCGTCGTTCACCTGGATGAAGCATGCATCGGCGAGAGAGCGCTCCCCCGTACCTCCCATCGTTCACTTTCTGAACCAGGAGAGTCGCCCCCCATGTCTCAAGCCCCCACAGACGTCCCGGACTCCGGCCGTTCCCCCGTCGCGCGACGCACCGTCCTCGGAGCGATGGCGGCCGGCGCGGCGGCGCCCGGACTGCTCGCGCTGTCCTCACCCGCGTCCGCCGCACCCGCCCCGCCCGCCGGGTCCGCCTCCCCCGCCCAGCGGCCGTCGGCGCTTCCCGGCGGCGGTGACCTCGGCCCGAACGTCATCGTGTTCGATCCCTCGACACCGGGGATCCAGGCCAGGCTCGACCAGATCTTCCGGCAGCAGGAGTCGGCGCAGTTCGGCACGGGCCGCTACGCGTTCCTCTTCAAGCCGGGCACGTACAACGGGCTCAACGCCCAGCTCGGCTTCTACACCTCGATCGCGGGTCTCGGCCTGTCACCGGACGACACGACGATCAACGGTGACGTGACCGTCGACGCCGGCTGGTTCAACGGCAACGCCACCCAGAACTTCTGGCGTTCGGCGGAGAATCTCGCCCTCAGCCCGGTCAGCGGCACCAACCGGTGGGCGGTGGCGCAGGCCGCGCCGTTCCGTCGTATGCACGTCAAGGGCGGCCTCAACCTGGCGCCCGACGGCTACGGCTGGGCCAGCGGCGGTTACATCGCCGACAGCCGGATCGACGGCTCGGTCGGACCGTACTCGCAGCAGCAGTGGTACACCCGCGACAGTTCGGTGGGCGGCTGGGTCAACGCCGTCTGGAACATGGTGTTCTCGGGCGTCCAGGGAGCGCCCGCCCAGTCCTTCCCGAACCCTCCGTACACGACGCTCGACACCACACCGGTGTCGCGCGAGAAGCCGTTCCTGTACCTCAACGGCAGTGAGTACCGGGTGTTCCTGCCGGAGAAGCGCACCAACGCACGCGGCGTCACCTGGGGCAACGGAACCCCGCGCGGCTCCTCCCTGCCGCTCGGCCAGTTCTACGTGGCCAGGCCCGGTGTCACAGCCGCCACCCTGAACGCCGCGCTCACGCAAGGACTCCATCTGCTGCTGACACCGGGGATCTACCACCTGGACCAGCCGATCCAGGTGAACCGCGCGGGGACCGTGGTCCTCGGCCTCGGCTACGCCACGCTGATCCCGGACAACGGTGTGACCGTGCTCAGGACGGCCGACGTGGACGGCGTCCGGCTGGCCGGCTTCCTCATCGACGCCGGTCCCGTCAACTCCGCGACCCTCCTGGAGATCGGTCCGGCCGGGGCGTCGGCGGACCACTCGGCCAATCCGACCACCGTGCAGGACGTCTTCGTCCGCATCGGGGGTGCGGGCGCGGGCAAGGCGACGACCAGCGTCGTCGTCAACAGCCGGCACACGATCGTCGACCACACCTGGATCTGGCGGGCCGACCACGGCACCGGCGTCGGCTGGGACACCAACCGGGCCGACTACGGCATCCGCGTCAACGGCGACGACGTCCTGGCCACGGGTCTGTTCGTCGAGCACTTCAACAAGTACGACGTGCAGTGGTACGGCCAGCGGGGCCGCACGATCTTCTTCCAGAACGAGAAGGCGTACGACGCGCCGAACCAGGCCGCCATCCAGAACGGGAGCGTCAAGGGGTACGCGGCCTACAAGGTCGCCGACACCGTGACCACCCATGAGGGCTGGGGCCTGGGCAGCTACTGCTACTACAACGTCGCTCCGACGATCGTCCAGCACCACGGCTTCGCGGCGCCGAACAGGCCCGGCGTGAAGTTCCACGATCTGCTGGTCGTCTCGCTCGGCGGCAACGGACAGTACGAGCGCGTCATCAACGACACGGGCGCCCCCACCTCGGGCACCTCCACCGTGCCGTCCACCGTGGTCTCGTATCCCTGACCGTTCCCCGTCCGCGCGGCTTCCACCGGCGCGGCCCGGGAAGCCCGTCCCCGACAGGGGGACGGGCTTCCCGGGGCGAGGGCGTGGCCGACGCCCGTGTCCGTCCGCGTCGCCCGTGTCAGTAGCGCTGGGCCTTGACCAGCACGGCGGTGAGCTGGGGCTCCGCGGGCTGCCTGCTGATCACGATCGGCGTCGCCTTCTTCCCCGGCTCCAGGTTCTCCTTGCCCACGAACCTCGTCTCCACGACCTTGCCGTCGGGGTTCTTGAAGTCGACCTGCACGGCGTACGAGGCGGTCTTGTCGGTCGTGTTGGTGATGGTGACGAGTACGGCCCGCAGCCCGCCGGTCTCCGCCGTGGGCACGCCCTTCATGCTGACCTCGGACGTCGCGTTGCCGCTGCCCTGGACGTCCTTCAGCTCTTTCTCGGCGGTAGCCGCGGCGCGGACGGTGTCGGCGGACACCGAGGCCGCGAACTCCGAGGCCCTGGCTTCCACGGAGGCCGCCGCCGACGACGCCCGCTCGCTGGCCGACGCGATGATCGAGGAGGCCGCCGAGGCGATGGCGGAGGGTGCCGACCCCGTGAAGTCGGACTTGTTCGGCGGGGTGACGGAGGCCGTGCTGCTGCCGCCGCCGTCGTCCGAACTGCACGAGACGAGAACGGAGCAGCACGCGATCGCGGACAACAGGACAGCGACACGCCGTGATCCGCTCCGGCCGTGGGGAACACGTCTGCTCATGGGGGCTCGTCCTCTTCCTGCCGTACGGGGCACGGGGGCTCGTCCTCTTCCTGCCGTACGGACTCCCCTCATGCTCCGCGCCACGCCCGGCCACGGCGAACCACGGGGGCCCATTGGGGTGGCGCACGACGGTTCAGCCCCCGTGCCGTGCTCCGTCGAGCCACGCGTCCGAGACCGCCAGGGCCGCCGCCATGATGCTGAGTTGCGGGTTGACCTCCGGGCAGGACGGGAGGACGGAACCGTCGGCGACGAGGACCCCGTGGACACCGCGGAGCCTGCCCTCGGGGTCGGCGGGTGCCCGCTGCGGATCGTCGCCCGCGGCCGCGGTGCCGGTCGGGTGGAACGCCGACACGTGCAGATCACGGGCCCCGGCCGAGGTGAGCAGCTCGTCGAGCGCGTCGAGCGAGCGGGCGCGGGGCGCGCGGGGGATTCCGGTGAGGACCTCCGTCGCCCCGGCGGCGAAGAGCAGGCGGCCCATGGCGCGTACGGCGGTCATCAGGCGGTCGCCGTCGCGGGGGTCGAGGTCGTAGCGGACGAGCGTGCGGTCCCGGCCCCTGACCTGCCCCGAGGGACGGTCGGCGATCATGGCGCCGAGGGTCGCCAGATGGTCCGATCCCTCCAGTTCGCACCGCAGTTCCCGGCCGAGGCCGGGCAGGACGAAGCTGGTCATGCCGGGTGGGCTCGCGGTCGCCTCTATGAGGATCCCCTGTGCGTGGAGTTCCTCGACCCCGACGCTCTGGAGGACGCCCCGCCAGGCCGTCACCGGTTCGGTGAAGCGTCCGGCGACGCTGGTGGCCGGGTGCACGCTGAGGTTGCGGCCCAGGCGGGGATGTCCGCCGAGGCCCGAGCGGCGCAGCAGGGGCGGGGTCTGGAGGGTGCCGGCGGCCGTCACGACGAGGGGGCTGAGGATCTCCAGTTCGCCGCCGTCGGGGCGGCGCGCCCGGACTCCGGCGGCGCGTGGCGGGCCGGGAACGTCGTGGTCCAGCAGGATGCGGTGGACCCGCGCGCCGGCGACGATCCGGGCGCCGGCGGCGCAGGCGTCGGGCAGGACGGACAGCTGCACGCTCTGCTTGGCTCCGGTGGGGCAGCCGACGACGCACTGGCAGGAGCCCTTGCAGCCGGGGGCGTTGCGGCGCAGCGGGGCGGCCCGCCAGCCGAGGCGTTCGGCGCCGGTGAGGGTGAGCAGCCCGTTGTCGCCGAGGACGTCGAGGGGCTGGGGTGCCACGCGCAGGGTGCGCTCGGCCTCGTCGAGGAAGGGGCCGAGGCGGTCGGCGAGCGCGAACCCGAACACGCTCCGCCAGCGCTCTTGTACGTGGTCCGGTGTGCGGTAGCAGGTGCCGGAGTTGACCACGGTGGTACCGCCGACGGCGCGGCCGACGGGCAGCAGGACGGGCGGCCTGCCGAGGGCCACCGTGGCGCCGCCGTCCCGGTACAGCTCGGTGAACCGGTCGAGGGGCGCCCGGCGGCCGAAGGAGGCCGTCGGGTGGTGCCGGCCCTCCTCCAGGACGACGACGTCCAGCCCGGCGCGTGCGAGGGTCCGTGCGGCCATGGCGCCGCCCGCGCCGGAGCCGACGACGACCGCGTCGGCGGTGGTGCGGGCGGGCCATTCCTCGGCCGGTGTGCAGTCGAGGGGCGGATCCTGGGGGACGGCCCCGGGGGCGGGCCGGGCCTGTGTCCGTTCGGTGCCCGCGGCCAGCAGGACGGGAACCTTGAGGAGGTCGAGGAGCGGGGCGAGCCGGGGTCGCCGGGCCAGCGAGCGGAGTACGTCCTCGCGTTCTTCGGGGCGAAGCGCCGCCAGAGGCCTGCCGGTGCGTACGAGGGTGTACGACTCCACGGCGGCGACGGCGGCGTGTACCGCGGCGCGGGCGGGCCGGGGAAGCGCCGCGAGCACGGAATCGAGGCGGTGCGGCACACGGGCGGGCCATGCGGGGCCGCCCTCGTCGGCGAGCAGCGCGGCGACGAGCCCGTCGGCGGTCACCGTTCGCCCGCCTCGGCGTGGGCGGTGCCGTCGAGTTCCCAGGTGGCTTCCGGGCGCCAGTGGCCCCACCAGCGTTCCAGGACGACTCGGGCGTCGGCGGACTCGCTGTTGCGGCAGACGGCGCGGGCGCCGTCCGGGTCGCGGTATTCGAGGGTGAGGGTCCGTTCCGGGGGCTGGCGCACCTCGACGCGGATGCGGCGCAGGGCCGTGCGGCCGGTGACCGTCCACTCGGGCAGGCCGATGGCGGCCCGGAAGCGGCCGAGTCCCGCCTGGCCGATGGCCGAGCGCTCCGGTCGCCGTGGCCAGGTGCGGCCGTCCCGGCGCAGGCGCAGGAAGACGAGCGGGGGCAGCCGGCGCAGGGCGGGCCGGGTGGACACGGCGGCGACGATCTCCAGGACGTCTCCGTCGCCGAGGTCCGCGTGCAGCCAGGTCCAGCGGTGCGCGTTGCCGTGCCCGTAGATCCGGGCCGAGGCTCCGGGTGCGGCGCGCAGGTCCAAGGTCGTGTCCCCGTACGAGAATTCGCCCTCGTACGTGGCGCGGGCGGCCGGCAGCATCTGGGCCGCGGGCAGCACGGGGCGGCGCCAGGACCAGCGGGGGAAGGTGAACAGTGGTGTTCCCTGGGGCTGTTCGAGGAGTCTCCAGCGGAAGTCGCCCGCGCTGCCGATGAGTTGTCCACCACCGCTGGTGACGTCCTCGGTCGCGAATCCGTCGGCCGGCCGGGTCCAGGGGACGGGTCCGAAGCGGGCGTGCCGCACCTCGCCCTCGCGGGGGAACACCGCGGCCCAGCCGTGGGCGAACGGCTCGGATCCGTCGGCGGGTGCGGTGAGTTCGTGGTGCAGCCAGACCCCGGTACCGGTCGCCGGGTCGGTGAGGGTGGTGTACCAGACCTCCGTGCGGCCCGGGGTGCCGTTCCATCGCGGGGCCGCGTGTTCCGCGGGGTCCTCGCGGCGCGGGAAGCGGAATCCGAGCAGGAAGGGGAGAAGGCCGGTGGCCAGGGGAAAGCGCAGGACGCCCTCGCCCACCCGCGCCGGGCCCTCGTGGACGGTGAACGGCAGCACGGTCATGGAGGTGAGGGGACGGCGGGGTGTCACCGACTTCCAGCCGTCCAGGGTGAGGCGGCGCCCGTCCGCGGTGAAGGTGAGCCGGTAGCGAATGCGCCGCCGGGCGATCGGCGACACCTCCAACTCGCCTTCGGCGAGCGGGTCGTCGGTGTGCCCGGCGATGCGTACCCGGCCGGTCAGGCGGGCCGGGGTGGTCCGGTGCGGGAGCAGGACCTGGTCGGCGACGGCGCGCAGGTCGAGCCGGATGCGCCGGTGGTCCGGTTCGCCGTCGAGGCGGACGGTGCCGAGCATCGTCTCCGTGAACCGCGTGCCCCTCACTTGAGGCCGTCCAGCATGATGCGTTCGGTGGCCCGCAGATAGGTGTCGGCCGCCTCGTGCGCTCGCCGGGCATCCCCTGCGGTGACGGCCTCCACGAGGGGTGCGAGCCTCTCGTGGGCGGCCTCCGGGTCGGTGAAGGGCCCCTTGAGCAGGGAACGGACCGGCAGGTAGGCGTTGAAGAGGGTGTTCGTGAGCAGGACGTACACGCGGTTGCCCGTGGCGCGGGCCAGCGCGCGGTGCACCTCGACGTCGGCCAGCTGGACCGCGTCGGCGCCCTCGGCCCGCCGTACGGCCGCGAGCAACGCGCCGAGTTCGGCCCGTTGGGGGCGGGTGCCACGCTCGGCGGCCCGCTCGGCGATCAGCGCGCCCACCCCGCGCCGCACCTCGAACACCTCGCGCACCCAGCCGGCGTCGTGCCGTACGAGCATGGGCAGGAGATCCGCCCCGCCGAGCCGGGCGTAGTCCCGCACCCGGGTGCCCACTCCGTGCCGGGTCTCCAGCAGTCCGGCCTGCGCGAGCCGCCCGAAGGCGTGCTTGAGCGTGGTGCGCGTGACGCCGTACCCGTCGGCCAGCCGCCGCTCGGGGGGAAGGTAACTCCCCGCCGGATGAAGGCCGTCGAGTATGTCCGTCCGCAGCCGGTCCTCCAGGACGTCCACGATGGTCTCGCGGGGCAGAGCCTCCACGTTTCCCCCTTTGGGCAAGTGGCTGAGTGGATGAGCCACTGAACCAGTGTCCACCCCCGGGGGTCAACCCCTCGCGTGCGCTCAACCCGCGCCACCACGAGGCGAGTTGGACCGGACCAATGCTGCGCGAATCGTTGACACGTCTGCCGCCCGGCAGGATTCTGAGAGCGCTCTCAAAAGGAAGCGGACGAGCCGCGTCCGCGTGCATCCACCTCGCTGAACCCCCACATCAAGGAGGCAGAGAGTGCGCGTACACATGAGATGGCCCGCCTGGGCGCTGGCCTGCACCACACTCGCCACGGCACTGCTCGGCTTCGGCGCGCCCTCCCGCGCCGAAGCCGCGGTACCGGCGACCATCCCCCTCACCTTCACCAACAACTCCGGCCGCGGTGACCAGGTCTACATCTACGACCTCGGCACCGAGCTCTCGACCGGACGGCAGGGCTGGGCCGACGCGAACGGCACCTTCCACGCGTGGCCCGTGGGCGGCAACCCGCCGACGCCCGCGCCCGACGCGTCGATCACGGGACCGGCCAACGGTCAGTCGAAGACGATCCGGCTCCCCAAGTTCTCCGGGCGGCTCTACTTCTCCTTCGGGCAGAAGCTCGACTTCCGGGTGACGACCGGCGGTCTCGTGCAGCCGGCCGTCCAGAATCCGAGCGACCCGAACCGCAACATCCTCTTCAACTGGTCCGAGTACACGCTCAACGACTCCGGTCTGTGGATCAACAGCACCCAGGTCGACATGTTCTCCGCCCCGTACGCCGTCGGGGTCAAGCTCGCCGACGGGACCACGAAGAGCACCGGGCACCTCAAGGCCGGCGGCTACAACGGCTTCTTCAACGCGCTGCGCAGTCGGCCGGGCGGCTGGGCGAACCTCGTCCAGACCCGGTCCGACGGCACGGTGCTGCGGGCGCTCGCCCCGGGGCACGGCATCGAGGCGGGCGCGCTCCCGGCCGGCGTCATGGACGACTACATCAACCGCGTCTGGCAGAAGTACGGTTCGTCGACGCTGACGGTGACGCCCTTCGGCAACCAGCCGAACACCAAATACTTCGGCCGGGTCTCCGGTGGCGTCATGAACTTCACCAACAGTTCCGGAGCGGTCGTCACCAGCTTCCAGAAGCCGGACTCGGACAGTGTCTTCGGCTGCTACAAGCGGCTCGACGCGCCCAACGACCTGGTACGCGGGCCCATTTCACGCACGCTGTGCGCGGGGTTCAACCGCACCACACTGCTGACCAACCCCAACCAGCCGGACACCTCGTCCGCGAACTTCTACGCGGACGCGGTGACCAACCAGTACGCCCGGGCCATCCACGCGCAGATGGCCGACGGCAAGGCTTACGCGTTCGCGTTCGACGACGTCGGGAACCACGAGTCCCTCGTCAACGACGGCAATCCGCAGCAGGCGTTCGTCACGCTGGACCCGTTCAGCTGACCGACGCCGCGTCGCGGGGGCGGGAGCGGGGGTGGGTCCCGGGCGGGAACCGTCCCCGCCCCCGTCCTCGTGCCCGTCCCCGGACCCCGTCGCCCGGACCGCCTCGGGCGCGGGGCGCCGTCAGCGGCCTCGTCCGTCGTCGCCGGGATCCAGACAGTGCACGGGGACCCGCTGGACCAGGTTGTTCACGAAGCCCCCGCGGTTCCACGGCTGTTCGACCGGCTGTGTGTGGCCTTCGGCATCGGTGGCGCGCGCACTGAGGACATGACGGCCGGGGGTCGCCGTCCACGTGAAGCTCCACGCGCGCCAGGCCCACCGGTCGGCGTTCGGCGGGTCCAGCCGCGCCGGGTGCCAGGAGCGCCCCTCGTCCGTGCTGACCTCGACGCCGGTCACGGGCGCGCGCCCCGACCAGGCCCGTCCCGTCAGGGTGACGACGCCCGGCGGGACCGCCCGCTCCCGTGACATGAAGTCGGGGAAACCCGGCGGGACCAGCAGGGCGCGCGGGGCGATCCGGGTGACCGGCTCGCCCTCGTCGGAGGCCTCCTGCCGCAGCCGGTACGCCACGGTCTGCTGGAAACCCCGGAACGGCGCGCTCGTCACCGTGATGTCCCGGAGCCACTTCACGTGCGCCATGCCGTACCAACCCGGCACCACGAGCCGCAGGGGATGCCCGTGCTGCGGCGGCAGCGGGGCTCCGTTCATCGCGTAGACCACCAGGACCTCGGGCTCTTCGCCGCGGGCCACGTCCAGCGGAAGGGCACGCTGGTAGTCCTGCTCGACCCCGCGTTCCACGCCGTGATCGGCTCCGGTGAACACCACGTCCACCGCGTCCGGCTCGACCCCGGCCTCGGAGAGCAGCAGGCGCAGCGGCACACCCGTCCACTCGGCCGTTCCGACCGCCTCCACCAGCCACGGCTGGCTGACCGGCCGGGGGGTCAGCAGAGCGCGCCCGTTGCCCGCGCACTCCATGGTCACCCGCTGCCTCACCGCGGGATACGCCTTCAGCTCGTCGACTCCGAGCAGCAGCGGGCGCTGCACCCGCCCGCCGAGAACGAGCCGCCAGGAGGCCTCTTCGGCGTACGGGATGTCGTAGTGCGTCAGCACATAGTGCAGCCCCGGCGGTGTGACCTCGTAGCGCAGGGCTTCCAGTGGCAGTCCGTGGTTCCGGGCGGCGAGGGCCAGCTCCTGGGCGCTGATGCCCTCGTCCGGGCCGGCCAGCCGGGCGGGTGCGCTCATGTCCTCGAGGCGTTGGCCCATGAGCCCATTGTCCGCCCGGCCGGGCTGGAACCGCTAGACAGAGCGCGGGGTGACGCTCCGGTCGACCAGGTCGCGCCAGCCGGCCTCCAGACGCTCCGGCGGCATACCGCGCTGGCGGGTCAGATGGCCGATCAGCGCGGGGTCGAGGTATCCCATCAGGGTCTGGGCGACGAGCTCCGTGTCCGTGTCCGGTCCCGAGCCGGCCTGCCGCAGCAGCATGCACACGTGCATGAAGCGGACCCGGAACGGCGCGGAGGTGAAGCGGCGGGTGACCTCGGGTTCGGCGGCGAGGTACAGGTCGAGCTGTTCGGAGGTCTGGCGCAGGGCGTGGCATCCGAAGGCGTGCAGGCGCTCCACCGGTGACGCGCCGGGGCCGAGCGGGGCCGGACCGCTGATGAAGGCGGTCTGGAAGCGCTGCTCGGTGTGGTCGAGCAGCGCCATCAGCAGGCCGGTGCGGTCGCCGAAGCGCCGGAAGACGGTCCCCTTGCCCACCGCCGCCGCACAGGCGACGCCTTCCATCGTGAGCCTGGCCACTCCCTGCTCCTCGACCAGCCGCGCGGCGGCCTCCAGCAGACGCGCGCGGTTGCGGGCGGCGTCGGCGCGCAACGGGGCTTCCTCGGGCGCGCCGAGCTGCATGAGGACGGGCTCTCCGGGCGACTCCGGTCGCTCCGGAAACGGCGGAAGTGGATGGGACATGAAGCCAGCGTAACGGCATCCGGGGTCAACTGGACTGCGGTCCGCTTCGGTGGTAGACCTTAAGCGGACTTCGGTCCGTTTTATTGCGGCAGTGTTTCAGCGATTCCACCCCCGGGAGATATCCATGTCCGTACGCATCCTCGCTCTCGTCGGCAGCCTTCGCGCCGGTTCCCACAACCGTCAGCTCGCCGAGGCGGCCGTCAAGCTCGCCCCTGAGGGTGCCGAGGTCGAGCTCTTCGAGGGCCTGGCCGAGATCCCCTTCTACAACGAGGACATCGACGTCGAGGGCGACGTGCCCGCCGCCGCCGCGCGGCTGCGCGCCGCGGCCGGCGAGGCCGACGCCTTCCTGCTGTTCTCGCCGGAGTACAACGGCACCATCCCCGCGGTCCTCAAGAACGCCATCGACTGGCTGTCCCGTCCGTACGGCGCGGGCGCCTTCACCGGCAAGCCGGCCGTCGTGGTCGGCACCGCGTACGGCCAGTTCGGCGGCGTCTGGGCGCAGGACGAGGCCCGCAAGGCCGTGGGCATCGCCGGCGGCACCGTGCTGGAGGACGTCAAGCTCTCCGTCCCCGGCTCCGTGGTCCGCTTCGCCGAGAAGCACCCCGTCGACGACGCCGAGGTCGCGGCGCAGCTCTCCGAGGTCCTGAACCGTCTGCACGGCCACGTCGGTGCGCCCGCTGCCTGACAACTCCCTCGTGGGCCGGTCCGGTTGACCCGGACCGGCCTTCGGCATGTCGTCACTCGGTCACCGTTCGTCCCAAGATCGCCACGACTCTGGCGGAGCCTCACCCTCCGCGACAGGATGCCCGCATGAAGAGCGATCTCTTTTCCAGTGACCACATGGTGCAGCCGGCCGTGGCGGCGGGCATGACGGTCCAGAACGCGAAGTCCATCAAGTACGCGGTCCAGGGCGAGATGTTCGCGCGCCAGGGCGCGATGGTCGCCTACCGGGGCAGCCTCCAGTTCGAGCGCAAGGGCCAGGGCGTGGGCGGCATGCTCAAGCGCGCGGTCACGGGTGAGGGGCTTCCGCTGATGACCGTCCGCGGGCAGGGCGAGGCCTGGTTCGCGCACGAGGCACAGAACTGTTTCATCGTGGGCATCGAACCCGGCGACGTGTTCACGGTCAACGGCCGCAACGTCCTGTGCTTCGACGCCTCGCTGTCGTACGAGATCAAGACCGTCAAGGGCGCGGGCATCACCGGCGGCGGTCTGTTCAACAGCGTCTTCACCGGTCACGGCAGCCTGGGGCTGATATGCGAGGGCAACCCGCTCGTCATACCCGTCTCCCAGCAGCAGCCGGTGTTCGTCGACACCGACGCGGTCGTCGGCTGGACGGCGCATCTGCGCACCTCGCTGCACCGCTCGCAGTCGATCGGCTCGATGATCCGCGGGGGTTCGGGCGAGGCGGTGCAGCTCAAGCTGGAGGGCGAGGGCCACGTGGTCGTACGTCCCAGTGAGGCGACGCCGCAGAAGACGCAGCAGCACTGATCCGTGCGCACGGACCGAGGGGCCCCGCCGGCCGGTCGGCGGGGCCCCTCGGTCCGTCTGCCGGAGCCGGTCGTCAGTGCCGGGCGGCCGGGGTGTTGGCGGCCGTGACGTTGACGGCGGCCCAGGCCTTGCCCACCGCCTTGTACTCGGCGCTGTTCGCGCCGTACATGTCGGCGGCGGCCTTCAGCGTGGCCTTGCGCGCGTCGTGGAAGTCGGTCGTGGAGACCATGTACCGGGTGAGTGCCCGGTAGAAGACGGCGGTGGCCTTGGTGCGGCCGATGCCGGTCACCCGGGAACCGTCGTACGTCGGCGAGTCGTAGGTCACGCCGTTGATCGTCTTGCGGCCGCTGCCCTCGGCGAGCAGGTAGAACGCGTGCGAGGAGACACCGGAGCCGGCGTGCACCTCGGTGTCGTACGCGGCGGGCGACCAGTAGTCGATCGTCTCCTCCAGCACGTCGAGGGACGGGCGGTCGAGGCGCCGCAGGAACTTCTGGGCGAGGCCCAGCTTCTCCCCCACCAGGTAGTTCGGCGGGTTCTTCGGGTTGTTCGCCGAGAACTCGACGTTCGAGCCGAAGACGTCGGCGAGCGACTCGTTCAGAGCGCCCGCCTCGCCGTACTGGTTGCCGTCGTCGTCGACGCGGGTGGGTTCCAGGGCGGCGGTCGCGTCGACCACCCCGTGGGTCAGCTCGTGGCCGGTGACGTCGAGGACGACGAGCGGCTTCTTGAACACCTGGCCGTCACCGTCGCCGTACAGCATGCAGCCGCAGTACGAGTCCCAGAAGGCGTTGCCGACCTTGTTGCCGAAGTGGACCATCCCGCGGGCACCGGCGCTGTTGTTCTTGATGCCCTTGCGGCCGAAGGTCTTCTTGTAGAAGTCCAGGGTCTGGGTGATGCCGTACTGGGCGTCGACCGCGGCACTCGTCCGGGCCGAGGTGGTACCCGTGCCCCACTTGTTGTCGCCGTCGGTGAACGCCCTGCCCCGCGCGAAGGACTCCAGTTCCTGGCCCCTGGCGTCCCGGGTCTCGGTGTTCCACCGGGTCGGGTCCTTGAGCACATAGCTGGTCCGCGCGGTGCGGGTGGTGGTCAGGGACACCTTGCCGGCGAACAGGGAGGACCCGCTCCCCTTGGCCGTGGCCGGGTAGCGGCCCGCCGCGGCGATGCCCGTGAGGCCGGACGGCCCGGCGGTGGCGGCACCGGCCGCGATGCCGGTCCGCGGGCTCACGCTCTCGCCGCGCTCGCGCAGCGTCGCCGCCAGGGACGGGGATATGAACTCGTCGGTGTTCGGGGTGTTGCTGCGGATCCGGCCGGTACGGGCGTCCACGACGACCGTGCTCGACCCGCCGGCCTCCGTGGTGTCGCTGTCCATGACGAGCACCTGGTAGGCGAGGGCCGCGGCGCCGTCACGGGCGTCCACGACGAGCCGGGCGGTGTCCGCGGCGCCCTTCGCCACGGCCTCCGCCTTCCGCTCCGCCTGCTCGGGCGTCAGCTCCGCCTCGACGGTGGACGGCTCGACCACGTGGTCGGCGGCCCGGGTCACACCCAGGTACTCGCCCCGTTTGCCGAGGTGGACGACCATGTCGCCACCGAGGACCGGGAGGCCCCGGTGGGTGCGGACGAAGCGGACGTGGCTCTTTCCGTCCGGGTCCGTCATCACGTCCTTGGCCCGGAGGGTGTCGCCGCGGGTGACACCGGTGGCCGAGGCGTGCGCGAACGCCGCCGCCCTGGCGGCGGCCACCGGCGACGAGGCCGAAGTCGCCACGCGGGCGGGCTCGTTCGGCGCGAAGGCGAAGGCGGGACCGGGGAGCGTGGCGGCCGTCGTCACGGCGACGGCGATCGCCACGCGGCGTATGTGGGGTCTACGCACTGAGTTCCTTCGTACAAAGGCGGCCAGGATCACCAACCGCCTTACGGCGCGGCGCCGTCGGGCACCACGGGGGCTGTCGGGTCCCGGTCGGACAGATGTGCGGGGGAACAGGGTGGTTGCCCGGCCCGGCCGATCGGCGTCCGTGTGTGACCGATGTCGCACGGACCCGGCCCCGGAGCGGACAGGGCGGGGCGTGCGGGCTGAGAGGCGAGGCGGGATCCGGGAACGCGGAGACCTCAGACGGTGCGGTCGGCGAGGGCGGACAGCACGGTACGGAGTCGCGCCGCGGGCTCCTGGGCCGACGGCACCCCGGCGAGGAGCGCGTCCGCCATGGCCAGGTGGCGGCGCGCCGCGCGCACGGCCTCCGCGCGGCCCCCGGCGCGCTCGACGAGGGCCGTCGCACGGCGGACTCCGGATTCGCCCAGGCCGGCTGGGGCCAAGAGGAGTTCTTCGAGTTCGCCGTACCCCGCTCCGCCGAGCGCCGCGAGCACCGGCAGGGTCTTCTTCCCCTGCCGCAGGTCACTGTGGACCGGCTTGCCGGTGACCGACGGATCGCCCCAGATGCCCAGCACGTCGTCGGCGATCTGGAAGGCGACGCCGAGATGGCGGCCGGCGCGGTCCAGCACGGCCACGGTCCGGTCCGGTGCTCCGGCCAGCCGGGCGCCGAGTGCCAGCGCGCAGCCGAGCAGCGCACCGGTCTTGCGCTCGGCCATCACCTCGTACTCCCGTACCCCGACCGCGCCCGGCCCGGTCCAGGGCCGGTCGGCGAACAGCAGGTCATCGGCCTGGCCGCGGACCAGGTCACCGAGTGCGGAGGTCAACTGCCGTACGGCGGAACCGGCTTGGGGAGTGAGGGCGACGGTCTCGACGGCCAGCGCGAACAGCGCGTCGCCCGCCAGGACGGCGGGACCGGTGCCGTACGCCTTCCACACGGCCGGGCGCCCGCGGCGCAGCGGGTCACCGTCCATGATGTCGTCGTGGAGCAGCGAGAAGACGTGCACGAGCTCCACCGCGACAGCCCCCGGCACACCGGCCTCGGCCGGGCCGGAGACGAGCTCCGCCCCGAGGACGGCCAGTGCCTGGCGTACCCCTTTGCCCTGACCGTGGTCGGCGGGGGCGCCGCCGACCTCGCAGCGGCCGAGCGCGTACCGTGCCATCTCGGCCACCCACGGGTGCAGCGTGCCGATCGCCTCCGACAGTGCGGGAGCGGTGAGTTCGCGGCACCGGCGCAGCACCTGCGCGGCGGCGGGCGACGGCGCGGGCAGCGCCGGGGCGGTCGAACGGTCGAGGGCGGTGGAGGTCATCCCGTGGCCTCCGTCGCGCCGGTCCCGGTCGTCAACCCGAGTTCTGTCCTTGCTCGTTCGACCATCCGGTGGGCGTGCCGCAGTCCGATGCCCTCCAGCGTCACGGCCAACTCGTCGAGTTCGGCGGTGGTCTCGGCGCGGTCGCGGCCCAGGCGGGCGAGGGACTTGGCCAGCCCGAGACGGGACAGGGCCGTGCCGCGCGGTTCGCTCATCGCCTCGAACTCCGCCAGGGCGCCCGCGTACACATCACGGGCCTGCTCGTAACGCCCGGCGCGGTAGAGGACGTTGCCGCGCATCTTGTGGTTGTACGCGAGCGCGCCGGACAGCTTCATCGCGCGGCAGGGGACCTCGGCCTCGCTCAGCAGCTCCAGCGCGCGCTCCGTGTCCCCGTCGCGCACGGAGACGATGTCCGCGAGTCCCCGCAGCGCCCAGGCGTGGCCGCGCCGGTCCTCGGCACGGGCGGCTATCCCGGCCGCCTCCTCGAACATCGCGTACGCGGTGTCGTAGGCGCCGGTGTTGCGGTGGATCTGGGCGATGCCCTCCAGGGCCCACACGGTGTGCCGGGCCTCGCCGCGCTTGCGGGCCTCGGCCAGCAGCTGCTCGTGCAGTTCCGTCACGGCCGCGTAGTCGCCCTGGATGCGGCCGGTCTCCGCCATTCCGGCCAGCGAGTAGCCGCGCACGACCACATCCCCCACCCGGCCGCCGAGTTCGGCGGCCAGCCGCAGCAGCCGCCACGCCAGCGGGAACGCCCCGCGCTGGCGGGCCAGGGTGCCGCCGCTCCACAGCGCCCACGCCATCGCGGCCCCGTCCCCGGCCTCCCGGGCGGTGCGGTAACTCGCCTTCCACGCGCGGTCGGCGTCCGTCACCTGCCCGAGCCGGCGGTGCGCCTCGGCGACCGCGAGGCCCGACCGGGCGGCCTCGGCGCGGGCGCCCGTACGCTCGGCGGCGCGCAGTTGCTCGGTGCCCGCCGCGAGGACGTCGGTCAGCGAGGAGTTCACCGACAGGGTGGTCAAGGCGCCCTGGTATTCCGGGGCGAAGGCTTTGCCGTACATGAGTGCCTCTCCGTCCGCCCACCGTCCGGCCCCGTACGGGCTCGGCCCGGTGGTGATGCTGTTCTCGACTCCTTCAAGGCGGTGACGTGCGGCGATCCCACTATGCACACTCGGTATACACGACATGTATACCCGAACTGTATACATGGCCTGTATACACAACGTTTATAGTGCGCCGGTCCCTGTCCGTGAACTGATGCCTCAGGGAGGGCGGCGCGCCACGCACCCGTTGCCGATCAAGACGGCGATCGCGTCCGGGAGGTTGCCTGGCCGCCCCAAACACGTTGCACGGCGGCCCGGACCGGCCACAGGATGGCGGCAGCAGAGCCTCCCCCGCGGAAAGCAGGCCACCGTTGCCCCCAGCCCCGATGCACGCAGGTGAGACGCCGATCGACGATTCGCTCGTACGGCGTCTGCTGGCCGGGCAGTTCCCCCGGTGGGCCCGACTCCCCCTGAAACGCGTGCAGTCGGCCGGTACCGTCAACGCCCTCTACCGTCTCGGCGACGACATGGCCGTGCGCCTCCCGCGGGTCGCGGACGGCGCCGACGACGCGCTCAAGGAACACACGTGGCTGCCGCGGCTCGCCCCGGCGCTCCCGTTCCCGGTCCCCGAGATCCTCGGCCTCGGCACCCCCGCCGCGGACTACCCGTGGCACTGGTCCGTGCTGCGCTGGCTCGACGGCGACCTCCCGGTGCCCGATGCCCTGACCGCCCCACGGGAACTCGCCGCCGATCTGGGGGCGTTCGTCACCGCCCTGCGCGGGATCGACCTGCCCGGCGGACCACGTGCCTACCGCGGCACACCACTGGCCGCGGTGGACGCCGAGACGCGCTCGGCGCTCGACGACCTCCGCGGCACCATCGACACCGGGGCCGCGACGGCGGCGTGGGAGGAAGCCCTGGCGGCACCGGCGTGGACGGGACCGCCGCGATGGCTCCACTCGGACCTGATGCCGATGAACCTCCTGGTCCGCGGGGGCCGGCTCGCGGCCGTCCTCGACTTCGGCACCCTCGGCACCGGCGATCCGGCCTGTGACTTCATCCCGGCCTGGAACCTCCTGCCCGCGGCCGCGAGGCCCGTCTTCCGGGACGCGGCCGGCGCCGACGACGCCGGATGGGCACGGGGACGCGGCTGGGCCCTGTCCATGGCCCTCGCCCAACTCCCGTACTACCGCGTCACGAACCCGGTCATCGCGGGCAACGCCGAGCACGTGATCCGCGAAGTGCTGGCCGAACAGCGGGTGCCGTAGCCGCCGTCACGCGCGGTCACTCGACGAGGGCCTGCGTTCCGAGGACGCCGAGGAGGGCGACGCGCTCGGCGTCCTCCGTACCGGGCTCGGCCGTGTAGACCATGATCCGCAGATCGCTGCCCGCGACGCTGAGCACGTCGCAGTCCAGCGTCACGGCTCCGACCTGGGGATGGTCGATGGTCTTGCGGGAGGCCTCGTGACGGGCGACGGCTCCGGACTCCCACAGCTCCGCGAACCGCACGCTGTTCGCGCACAGCTCGTCGATCAGCTGCCCGAGGCGCCGGTCCGTCGGGTACCGGCTCGCGGTCGCGCGCAGGTCGGCGGCGAGCGTCGCCTCGAAGGCGCGCCGCTCCCGGGGGGTGTGCCGCACCCGGCCGCCGGGGCCGACGAAGGCGCGCCACACACCGTTGCGTTCGTTGCCGCTCCACCCGGACGGATCACCCAGCAGCGCCGCGTACAGCGGATTGGCCAGCAGCAGGGTCCAGGCCGCGTCGTACACCGCCACGGGCGTCCCGCTCAGCCGGTCGAGCAGCCGGTGGACGCCGGGGGTGATGTGGGCCGGCACCATGCCCCGGCCCGGCGGCACCAGTCCGGCCACCTGGAAAAGGTGCTCCCGTTCGGCTCCGGACAGCCGCAGCGCCCTGCCCAGGGCCTCGACGACCTGCTCCGAGGGATGGGCCGCCCGCCCCTGTTCGAGGCGGGTGACGTAGTCGACCGAGATGCCGGCGAGCAGGGCCAGCTCCTCGCGGCGCAGTCCGGCCGCACGCCGGGTCCCGCCGCCGGGCAACCCGACGGCCTCCGGCGCGACCCGGTCACGCCAGCGTCGCACCGTCCGCCCGAACTCCGTGTTCGCCATGCCACCCACTGTGCACCCGCCCGGGCCGGCGCGCCTGGTACCGGCGGTCCCAGGAAGACCGGACTCCTGGCTGCGGGCGGCGGACCGCCGGACTCTGGACGCATGACCACAACACTGATCACCGGAGCGAACAAGGGCCTCGGCTTCGAAACCGCCCGCCGGCTCGTCGCGGCGGGCCACACCGTCTACGTGGGCAGCCGGGACGCGGAGCGCGGACGGCGCGCGGCAGCCGGCCTCGGGGCGCGCTCGGTCGTCGTCGATGTCACCGACGACGCGTCCGTCGCCGCCGCGGCCAGGACCATCGAGGCGGAGGGCGGCCTGGACGTCCTGGTCAACAACGCCGGCATAGAAGGGCGCGGCGAAGGCAACAGAGTGATCGGGGCGGCGGAGGTGACCGCCGGGATGATGCGCGAACTGTTCGAGACGAACGTGTTCGGTGTCGTCCGGGTCCTCCACGCCTTCCTGCCCCTGCTCCAGCGGTCGGCCTCCCCGGTCGTGGTGAACCTCAGCAGCGGCCTGGCCTCGCTGGCCCGGATCACCGATCCCGCCGGTCCGGCCCACGCCTACCCCGGTGTCGCCTATCCGGCGTCCAAGACCGCCGTCAACACGATCACCGTGCAGTACGCGAAGGCGTTCCCCGGGATCCGCGTCAACGCCGTGGAGCCGGGTTTCACCGCCACCGACCTGAACGGCAACACCGGGATCCAGACCGTGGAGGAGGGCGCCGAGATCATCGTGCGCATGGCGCTGATCGGCCCGGACGGACCGACCGGCGGCTTCTTCGACGCGGCGGGCCCCGTCCCCTGGTGACCACGCCCCCGGCCGACCGGCCCCTCAGCGACCCAGCGACCCAGCGCCCCAGCGCCCCAGCGCCCCAGCGACTAAATGGAACACATATTCGATTACGGAGGTACGCTGACCTCATGGCCACGCATCTCCAGGGCTCACTCTTCGACCAGACCGACGAACTCCGCCTCGGCCCCCTGAACGGGCTGCGGCGCACGACGCTGGGCGACGGCGCCTGGACCGACCTGCTGCCCGGCTGGCTGAGCGGGGCCGACGAGCTCTTCACCCGCCTCGCCGCCGAGGTCCCGTGGCGGGCCGAACGGCGCCGGATGTACGAGCAGGTGGTGGACGTACCCCGGCTGCTCGCCTGTTTCCGCGCGGAGGATCCGCTGCCGCACCCGGTCCTGGACGAGGCCCGGGACGCGCTGTCGGCGCACTACGCCGAGGAGCTGGGCGAGGCGTTCACCACCGCCGGGCTCTGCTACTACCGGGACGGGCGCGACAGTGTGGCCTGGCACGGGGACAGGATCGGCCGGGGCGCCCGCGAGGACACGATGGTCGCCATCCTGTCGGTGGGCGCCCCGCGTGATCTCCTGCTGCGGCCGCGCGGTGGCGGGGACACGGTCCGGCGCCCGCTGGGCCACGGCGACCTCATCGTCATGGGCGGCTCCTGCCAGCGCACCTGGGAACACGCGATCCCCAAGACGGCGCGGGCCGCGGGACCCCGGATCAGCGTCCAGTTCCGCCCGGACGGCGTGAACTGACCGGCGCGGGCGCTCCCGCCGGGCCCGGCCTGCTCACGGCGCGAGCTGCGCCTGCACGGCGGGCGCGTACCGGTCGACGATGTCGTCGACCGGGGTGGCGCGCAGGTGCGAGCCCCGCGCGATCCCGTACATCACGCCGAGGCCGAGCAGCGTGCTCACGGCGAGTTCGGCGCGCAGGCCCGCGTCCTGCCCGCTCAGCCGCCCGGCCAGACGGTCGCTGACCTGGGCGCGGAAGTTGGCCCGCAGTATCTCGCCCTGCTCCCCCTGGAGCGGGGCGAAGACGATCCGCAGGACGGGGTCGGCGCCGCGCCGGGTCTGGCCTTCGAGGAGGTGGCGGACCATGTGCCGCCCGAGCTCCTCCAGCGGCGCGTCCAGCAGTGCCTCGGCGTCGGACTCGAAGGACATGACACGGGCGAACAGCGCGTCCTTGTTGCCGAAGTACTTGAGGATCAGCGGCGCGCTCACCCCGGCCCGGTCGGCGACCGCCTTGAGCGTGATGTCCGTGTGCGCGTGCCGGGCCAGCAGATACCGGGCCGCGCGCAGGATCGCCGCCTTGCTCGCCTCGGCGTCACGGCGGGGGGCGGGCGCGGCTTCCGGCTCCTGGTCCGGGGCGGGCGCGGCTTCCGGTTCGCGGTGCGGGGCGGGCGCGGCTTCGGGATCGTGGTGCGGTGGAGCGGGGGCGGCCGGCTGCTCACCGGGCCCTGGCGCGGCCGGCGACGCCGTGAGACCGGAGTGCGGGGTGGTCACGGTGCTCAAGCTCCTTCGAGGGCCTCGTCGCGGGGTGCGCCGGTGGGGCGGCCGGTTCGCGGGGTCTCGCGGGAGGCGGGGTCGGCGGGTATCGACAGTGCGGCGGCACAGGCCACCAGTGCGACGGTACCCGCCATGGCGAAGGCCAGCAGATAGCCGTGCAGGGTCGGCACCGGGGCGCCCGCGACGAGGCTCGTATGGTGCACGAGCACGGCGGCCACGGCGGCACTGCACACGGCCTGCCCGATGGTCCGCATCAGGACGTTGACGCCGTTGGCGGACGCGGTCTGCCCGGCGGGCACGGCCCGCAGGATCAGCGTGGGCAGGGCGGAGTAGGCGAACGTCGTACCGATCGAGCAGACCGTGGCGCCCAGGATGATCGCCCACAGGTCACGGCTGTCGGCGATCCTCAGGACATAGCCGGAGGCGATGATCGCCGTACCGAGGGCCAGGGTGATCCGGGGACCGCGGGCCGCCGATATGCGCGCCGAGACGGGCGACAGCAGCAGCATCGTCACCCCGCCGGGGAGCAGGCACAGGCCGGTCGCCACGATGGACAGGCCGAGCCCGTAGCCGGTGGCCTTCGGCGCCTGCACCAGTTGCGCCGTGACCAGCGAGTTGCCGTAGAACGAGAAGCCGGTCAGCAGCGCGGCGATGTGCGGCAGGGCGACGCGCGGACGGGCGGCCAGCTTCAGGTCCACGAGGGGGCGTTCGGTACGCAGCTGCTGTCGCCACCACAGCGCGAGAACGGCCGCGCAGGCGGCGAACAGCGCGAGGATCCCGGGGCTGGTCCAGCCCCAGGTGCCGCCCTGGGACACGGCGAGCAGCAGACACACCAGTCCGGCGGCCAGACCCAGCGCGCCCAAGGTGTCGAAGCGGCCCGGCTCCCGTACGGGCGACTCGCGCACCGCCCACCAGGCCAGTGCCGTCCCGAAGGCACCGAGCGCGGTCGTCGCCCAGAACATGACGTGCCAGTCGGCGTACTGCACCAAGAGGGCGGCGAGCGGCAGGCCGAGGGCGGCGCCGATGCCGACGGTGGAGCTCATCAGGGCGACGGCGGAGCCCGTGCGCTCGGGCGGCAGTTCGTCGCGCAGGATGCTGATCGACAGCGGGACCACGGCGGCGGCGGCACCCTGAAGCGCCCGCGCCACGATCAGGACGCCGATGTGGGAGGTGAGCGCGCACATCAGCGAGCCGACCGTCATCATCCCGAGGGCCATGAGCAGCACGCGCCGCTTGCCGTACATGTCTCCCGCGCGGCCGAGGACCGGGGTCAGCACCGCCCCGGCGAGGAGGGTCGCCGTCACCATCCAGGAGACCGCGCCCGCCGAGGCGCCCGTCAGCCGGGGCAGGTCGGGCAGCAAGGGGACGACCACCGTCTGCATGACGGCCATGAGGATCCCGCCGAACGCCAGGACAGGTATCGCGAGCCGCTCGCGCAGGGCCGCCATCGGCACTCCAGAAGTAGACGTGAGATAGGGGTGAATGACAATTCACCTTAGCGGTGAATTGTCATTCACCCCAAGAGGTGTCCGCTTCTCCGGGAGTGCGTGAGGGCGCCTCGGCGGCGCCGGGGTGCTTCCGGGGGCGCGCCGGGGATTCACGAGTGGCGCGGGGCGGGCCGGTCCGCGTCGGGCACGGGCACAGGCGCAGGCACGTACGGATATCGCCCGGCACGAGCCGGTACAGCCGCCACCCCCGTGCGGCTGTCACCCCGGCACGGCTATCTCCCGGCGCGGGCCTGTACTCCGCAGGCGATCTTGGGGCCGAGCCATCGCTTGAAGCGGCGCAGCGCCTCCAGCCGGCCGGCCGCACGGTCGAGGCGGTAGTACAGCTGCGGCGGGACGTACGGCAGCAGGGGCGAGTGACGCTGCCCGAGCAGGGCGAACATCCGCGCCGGCGGAAGACCGATGTAGCGCGGCAGGCTCTCGTACCACTGGGCGCTGTGACGGGCCGCGCTCTGCACCGACAGCAGCTCGGACCTGCGCTTCCGCCCGTACCGGGTGAGGGCGGTCTCGAGGTCCGGGTGTTCCCGCAGCGCTCCGGCCAGGCAGATGGCGTCCTCCAGGGCGAGGGTGGTGCCAGCGCCGATCGAGTAGTGCGTGGTGTGGGCGGCGTCGCCGAGCAGGACGAGGTTGCCGCGGTGCCACGTCCGGTTGGTCAGCGTGCGGAAGGTGAGCCACTGCGCCGCGCCGTCGGACCGCTCCCGGCCCATCAGTCCGTGCCCGTTCAGCAGGTCCGCGAAGAGCTTCTCCAGCAGCGCGAGACCGTCGGCCTCGCCCGCGCGGTCGAGCCCGAGGCCGGTCCAGGTCTCCGGGGAGCACTCGATGACCAGGGTGCTCCGGTCGTCGCCGAACCGGTACGCGTAGCACCAGATCCAGCCGTGGTCCGTCTCCACGAAGGAGAAGGTGAACGCGTCGAAGACCTTCGTCGTGCCGAGCCAGATGTAGTGGTTGCGCCCGTGGCTGATCTCGGTGCCGAAGTGGCCGGCATGGCGCTCGCGCAGGGCGCTGTTGACCCCGTCGCCGGCGACGACGAGGTCGGCGTCGGGCAGCCGGTCGGCCGCGATCTCGCTCTCGTACTCGACACGGACGCCCAGGGAGCGGGCCCGCTCCGCGAGCAGGTCGAGCATCCGGCGGCGGCCGATGCCGAATCCCTCGTCCCCCGGAGCCACTGTCGTGCGGGGACCGACATGGGCGACGCCGTCGCTCCAGCTCACCGAGTTCTCGCTGACGGCGAGCGCGGACGCCGGATCACCCTCGCGCAGCTTGTCGAGCAGGCCCGCCCAGTAGGTCACACCCCAGCCGTACGTCGATCCGGCCGGGTTCCTCTCGTGGACGGTGATGTCATGGGACGGGTCCTGGAGCTTCATCAGGATCGAGAAGTACAGGCTTGCGGGTCCGCCACCGACGCACGCGATCTTCACGCGCACTCCCCTATGTTGCACAATGCGGTCGATTGAACACGAAGAGTAGCAGGGTCGTCACGCTCGCGGTTCGCGCCAGATCGCGGACGTGAGCCGCGCCACGAGCCGGCGGCCACGACCGCAAGATCATCGCCACGGCACCTTCCGGCCGAAGGATTTCCGCCCGCCGACGGCCGCGGACACCTCGGACAGCAAGATCATCTTTGTTCAATCCTGCATGACATATCCACGATTGTCCGGATCACAGCCAACCGACATTCGGCGATTTCTCCCGTTGTTTGACGATCCGATAGGCATATCGGGTCATCAACACCGCTGATCACAGGAGGTCTCCGCATGCCGGAGCTCACTCGCCGCCGCGCCCTCGGCGCCGCCGCCGCGCTCGCCGCGGGCGCAGGTGCCCAGACCCTGACCGCACCCTCCGCGTCCGCGTCCGCGTCCCCGAACGGGCCGGCCGCCGCACGGGAGTCCATGGGCGAGCACCACCACGGCGGCCCGCAACCCTTCGACGAGGTCTTCCGCGGGCGCCGCATAGAAGGCCGCCCGGTCACCGGGGGCGGCCACCACCACGGCGGCGGATACGCCGTGTTCGTCGACGGCGCGGAGCTGCACGTGATGAGCAACGCCGACGGGAGCTGGATCAGCGTCGTCAGCCACTACGACCCCGTGCCCACCCCGCGCGACGCGGCCCGCGCCGCCGTCGTGGAGCTGCAGGGGGCGCCGCTCGTGCCCTTCGCCGCCAACTGAACCACCCCGCAAAGCAGATCGTGGAGTCCCGCACATGACCGTACGCAAGAACCAGGCGAGCCTGACCGCCGACGAGAAGCGGCGATTCGTCGACGCGCTGCTGCAACTGAAGCGCAGCGGAAAGTACGACGCCTTCGTCACCACGCACAACGCGTTCATCCTCGGCGACACCGACAACGGCGAGCGGACGGGCCACCGTTCACCCTCGTTCCTGCCCTGGCACCGCAGATTCCTTCTGGAGTTCGAGCGGGCCCTGCAGGCCGTCGACCCCTCGGTGGCCCTGCCCTACTGGGACTGGAGCACCGACCGCACCGCTCGGGCGTCCCTGTGGGCGCCGGACTTCCTCGGCGGAACCGGGCGCAGTCTGGACGGCCGGGTGATGGACGGTCCGTTCGCCGCCTCTTCGGGCAACTGGCCCATCAACGTCCGCGTGGACAGCCGCACTTATCTGCGCAGGTCGCTGGGCGGCGGAGTGCGGGAACTGCCGACCCGCGCCGAGGTGGAGTCCGTGCTCGCCATGGCGACGTACGACATGGCGCCCTGGAACAGCGCTTCGGACGGCTTCCGCAATCACCTCGAAGGCTGGCGGGGCGTCAACCTCCACAACCGGGTGCACGTGTGGGTGGGCGGCCAGATGGGCACGGGCGTCTCGCCCAACGATCCGGTGTTCTGGCTCCACCACGCCTTCATAGACAGGCTGTGGGCCCAGTGGCAGCGCCGGCACCCGGGTTCCGGCTATGTCCCGCTCAAGGACACCCCGAACGTCGTCGACCTCGGCGAGACGATGAAGCCGTGGAACGACACCCGGCCGGCCGACCTGCTCGACCACTCCGCCTTCTACACGTTCGACACCGTCTGATCACGGCCGCGGCGCGGGCGCGAGCGAGCGCCCGCGGCGCGGGGAACGCCGGGGCTCAGGCTCCGCCCTGCGCCTCGCTCCGGCACTCCGGGTGGCCCCAGCCCTGGGCGTTCTTGGCGATGGGCTCGCCCGCGGCATAGGAACGACCGCACACACAACGGCCGTTGAACTTGGCCTTGATGGTGCGGCTCGACGCGCCCGGCCGGGACGTCTTGGCCGCGGGACGGCGGCGGGAGGCTACCGGGGTGTCGGGGGAGGCGGGCGGCTCCGGGGACCCGAGGTCGCTGCCCGCGGCCTGCTGCACCACCGCGGCCTGGCTGGCGGCACGGTCGGCGAAGTCGTTCAGGCGGTCGCCGTCGACCTGATGGGCGGGGACGTAACGGAACTCCACCGTACGTCCGGTGAGGAGTTCGTCGATCCGGGCGACCAGTTCCTGGTTGGCCACGGGCTTGCCCGCGGCCGTCTTCCAGCCCTTGCGCTTCCAGCCCGGCAGCCAGGTCGTGACGGCCTTCATCGCGTACTGGGAGTCCATCCGGATCTCCAGCGGCACATCGGCGGTCACGGCCGTCAACAGGCGTTCCAGCGCCGTCAGTTCGGCGACGTTGTTCGTCGCCGTGCCCAGCGGTCCCGCCTCCCAGCGGGTGGGGGTCTCGTCCCCGTCGGCGACGACCCAGGCCCATCCGGCCGGTCCCGGGTTTCCCTTCGAAGCCCCGTCACAGGCGGCAACAACACGTTCAGGCATGGCCCCGATCATGCCACGCCCCGGCGGGGACCCCGCGCACGGAGTGGTGCGGGGTGGCGCCGCCCCGCCGGTGACCGGCGGGCGGCGGTCACGGACGAGCGTCAGGACACGTCCGTCATCCCGGGCATCTCGCCCTGGGTCGTCTTCATGTCGATGACGGAGAACGACGCGCCCTGCGGGTCGCTCAGGGCGGCGAACCGGCCGAAGGGGCTGTCCATCGGCCCGAAGCGCAGGACCGCGCCGCGCGCCGTCGCCCTGGACACCGCCTCGTCGCAGTTCTCGACGGCGAAGTAGACGTTGACGTACGACGGAACCTCGGGCGGGAAGTCGTCCGTCATCTTCATCCGGCCGAGCACGGGGTTCCCGTCGATGTTGAAGACGCGGAAGTCGACGGCGTCGTCCTGCACCTGCTGGGCGGTGAAGGGGAAGACGGCCGGGAAGAACGTGTCGGACTTCTCCGGCTCACGGGTGAAGACCTCGGCCCAGGCGTACGAGCCGGGCTCGCCGATCGACTCGAAGCCCTCGTGGACGCCCGCCTGCCAGACGCCGAAGACGGCCCCGCCGGGGTCCCGGGCCAGCGCCATCGTGCCGAACTCGCCGACCTGCATCGGCTCCATCAGCACCTCGCCGCCCTGGCTCCTGATCTTCTCGGCGGTCGCCGCGGTGTCGGGTGAGGCGAAGTACAGACACCAGGCGGACTGGCCCTCCTGCCCCGGCATCGGCGGTACGACGGCGGCCACCGCCTTGCCGCCGGAGTAGGCCTGTGTGTAGTTCCCGTACTCCGAGGACGACTCGCCGAACGTCCAGCCGAGCACGTCCCCGTAGAAGCTCTTGGCCCCTTCGACATCGCTGAACATCGCGTCCGCCCAGCAGGGCGTTCCTTCAGGCTGTACGGCCATGACCCGACCTTCTCCTGTTCGGTGAACGATTGCGCTGTTCACGCTAGCCAGCCTTCACCGGGGCCGCGCGCCGAACCGCGGGCCCCGCAGGACACTGGAGGCGGGCCGGTCCGGCCGTCGACGGGACGGGGCACGGGATGATGCGGGCATGGGAAGTGGTCCGGCCGGGGCCGGTCGAGGGGGACCCGCTGCGCCTCGCCGAGCGACCGGTGCCGGTGCCCGGCCCCGACGAGCTCCTGGTCCACGTCCGCGCCTGCGGGGTGTGCCGCACCGACCTGCACGTCACCGAGGGCGACCTGCCCGTACACCGCCCCGGCGTGACACCGGGCCACGAGGCCGTCGGTGTGGTGGCGGCGACCGGCGGCGCGGTGAGCGGCTTCGCCCCCGGCGACCGGGTGGGGGTCGCCTGGCTGCGCCGTACGGACGGCACCTGCGGGTACTGCCTGCGCGGGTCCGAGAACCTCTGCCCGGCGTCCGAGTACACCGGCTGGGACGCCGACGGCGGTTACGCGGAATACACGACCGTACCGGCCGCCTTCGCCTACCGGCTGCCCGACGGGGTGGACGACGTCGCCCTGGCCCCTCTGCTGTGCGCGGGCATCATCGGCTACCGGGCCCTGCGCCGGGCCGCGCTGCCGCCGGGCGGGCGGCTCGGCCTGTACGGCTTCGGCGGCAGCGCCCACCTCTGCGCGCAGCTCGCGCTCGCCGAGGGCGCCACCGTGCACGTACTGACCCGCGATCCGGCCGCGCGACGGCTGGCGCTCGGCCTGGGGGCCGCGTCCGCCGGCGGGGCGTACGACGTGCCGCCCGAGCCGCTGGACAGCGCGATCCTCTTCGCGCCGGCCGGTGATCTGGTGCCGGTCGCCCTGCGCGCACTCGACCGGGGCGGTGTCCTGTCCGTCGCCGGCATCCATCTGAGCGACATCCCGCCGCTGCGCTACGAGAGCGACCTGTTCCAGGAGAAGGAACTGCGCAGCGTCACCGCCAACACGCGTGAGGACGGCAGGGACTTCCTGGCACTCGCGGCCCGCCACGGCATCCGCGCCACGACGCACGCCTATCCCCTGGAGGAAGCGCCGCGGGCGCTGCGCGACCTCAAGGCGGGCCGATTCGACGGCGCGGCGGTGCTGGTGAACGACCGCCCGCCGCGGAACTGAGCGTGCGGGCGGACCACCCCCGTGCGTGGATGGACCCAGGGGGTGCTGCGGTGGAGGTGTGATGGCGGGCCGGGGCAAGGACGGGACGGCGGGTGCGGGGATGCCGTCCGACGCCTCGGAGGACGCCGTCGAGTCGATCGGTACGACGCTCGACGAACACACGACCTGCGAGGAACTCGTCACGTTCGTGTGCCGGCGCCTGTGCGAGACCGCCGCGGTGGACCTGCTGTCCAAGGACGTGGCGGCCGGCCGCCGCACTTCGGACCCGGAGTTCACCCGCGTCGCCGAGGGCGGCCGCACCCGGCTGCTCACCCCGTTGGAGGGCCGGCGCCCGCTGTCGGTCCGGGCGCTCGACGAGGGCCGTCCGATCGCCGCCTCGATCGACCTGTCCGGCCGGACACCCCGGCAGGTCATGGCCGTACCGCTCCTCGCGCACGGACACCGGTACGGGGTGCTGCTCGCCGTCCGGCAGGGCGCGCCGTTCACCGGCGCCGACGTGGCGGGCGCCCACCACGCGGCGCGGCTCGCGGCCGTGCACCTCGGCCACTCCCGCGAGCACGCGGCCCTCCGCGGCACGGTCCTGGACCTCCAGCGGGCACTGCTCGCCGCACCGGGCCGGCCGCATCCGAACCTCGACCTCGCCACCCGCTATCTGCCCGCGGGCGGCGGTTCCCTGGTGGGCGGGGACTGGTTCGAGACCGTACGGCTGCACTTCGGGCGCACCCTGCTGGTCGTCGGCGACGTGATGGGGCACGGCCTGGACGCCGCGGTGGACATGAACGCGTACCGTTCGATGCTGCGCTACGTCGCCTCCACGGATCTTCCGCCCCACCGGGTGCTGCGCCGTCTGGACACCGCGGTCGCCGAGGACGGCAGCCGACGCCCGGCCACCTGTCTGCTCGTGCGGGTCGACCCGGCGCGCGGGATCGCGGTGATCGCGGGTGCCGGGCATCTGCCGCCGGTGGTGTTCGCCGGTGACGGCTCGGGCGAACTGCTGCCGCTGCCGGTGGGTCCGCCGCTGGGCACGGGGGTGGGCGGCTACCAGCAGGTGGTCCGCAGGCTCTCCCCGGACGACACCCTGGTGATGTTCACCGACGGTCTCGTCGAGCGCCGCGACGAGGACATCGACGAGTCGCTGGGACGGCTGGCCTCGCTGCGGCTTCCACCGGGTGCCGGGGTCGACGCCCTGCTCGACGAGGTGCTGGTCGCGCTCGACGCCCGGCACGCGGAGGACGACGTGGCGGTGCTGGCGGCCCGGATCCGCCCGCGCGACCACCCTGCCTGAGGCGCCCCGGCACCCGCCGTCTGCCGCCTGTCGCCCGTCGCCTGTCGCTGTCCCTCGTCACACGCCTTGCGCCCTTTGCGTCACTTGCACCCCTTGCGCCCGGCGTCCCCGTCCTCCGGCCGGGACAGGCTCCCTGTCCCGGCCGGAGGGCGGCGGCCGTCGGTCACTCCCCCGCGTGCGCCCTTTCCAGGGCCGCCATGTCCAGCTTGGTCATCTTGTACATCGCCTGGGCCGTGCGGGCGGCCTTCTCCGTGTCCGCGTCGCCGAGCAGCTCGATGAGCCCGTCGGGGACGATCTGCCAGGACAGTCCGTACTTGTCCTTCAGCCAGCCGCAGGGACCCGCCTCGCCCCCGTCCTCGATGAACTTGTCCCAGTAGTGGTCCACCTCCTCCTGGCCGTAGCAGTGGATCTGGAACGAGATCGCCTCGTCGAACGTGAACTGCGGGCCTCCGTTGACCGCGACGAACTTCTGGCCGTTGGCCGTGAACTCCACGGCCAGCACGGAACCGGGGGTCCCGGGCCCGGCCTCGGTGTAGCGGCCCACCCGGCCGAGCCGGGAGTTCTTGAAGATCGAGACGTAGTAGTGGGCGGCCTCCTCGGCCTGACCGTCGAACCACAGACAGGTGGTGAAACCGTCGGCGGGCATGTGTACCTCCTCGGGCGGAAATCGTCGTCACCTCTGTCGACCGATCCTCGTCCGAAAACTCATCGGCCGCGCGCGCACGACCTCACCCGCGACGACCCGGGACCGCCCGGTGCGCGCCCCTTCACCCGCCTCGGCCATGACCACCGGAGGTCGGCGCGGCCCCCGGTACCGCGGAAAACCCGTGCCGGGCGAGCCGGGCGCGGAGTTAGCATCCCCGGACATGAATCCCACCGACTCCCCCGGCGTCCATCCCTTCCGTGTCGACTTCCCGCAGAGCGACATCGACGACCTGCACCGCCGTCTCGACGCCACCCGCTGGCCCGACGAACTGCCCGGAGTGGGCTGGGCCTACGGAGTCCCGAAGGACTACCTCCAGGATCTCGTCCACCACTGGCGGCACGCCTACGACTGGCGCGCGGCCGAGGAACGCCTCAACGCGTGGCCGCAGTTCACCACCGAGATCGACGGCGCGCGCGTGCACTTCGCGCACATCCGCTCGCCGGAACCCCACGCGACCCCGCTGGTCATGACGCACGGCTGGCCCGGGTCCATCGTCGAATTCACCGATGTCGTGGGGCCGTTGACCGATCCGCGCGCGTACGGCGGCGATCCGGCCGACGCCTTTCACCTGGTCGTGCCGAGCATCCCGGGCTTCGGGCTCTCGGGACCGACACGGGACACCGGCTGGGAGTTCACCCGGGTGGCCGCGGCGTTCGCCGTCCTGATGGAGCGCCTCGGCTACCGGCGATACGGCGCACAGGGCGGGGACTGGGGCGGGGCCGTCTCGCGCGAGCTGGGGAGGGCGCACCCCGACCGGGTGACCGGCGTCCACCTCAACCTGCTGCCCGGGTCGTCCGCCGTCACCGAGCCGACCGCCCTGGAACTGGCCGAGCTGACCCCGTACGAGCGCGAGCGCACCCTCGACTCCTGGCGGCGGAGCCGGGAATGGAACCGCGAGGAGGCGGGATACGCCGCGCTCCAGTCCACCCGGCCGCAGACCCTCGCGTACGCCCTCACGGACTCCCCGGTCGGTCAACTCGCCTGGATCGCGGAGAAGTTCAGGCAGTGGACGGACTCGCGGGACCGTCCCGAGGAGGCCGTCGACCGGGATCTGATGCTGACCAACGTGATGCTGTACTGGCTGACCGGAACGGCCGGTTCGTCCGCGCGGATCTACTACGAGCGGGCCCACGCCGCCTACTGGGGCACACCGCCCCAGCCGTCGACCGCTCCGACGGCCCTCGCCGTCTTCCCCGAGGAGAACTTCGTCGCGCTGCGCCATGTCGCGGAACGCACCGACACCATCGTCCGCTGGACCGAGTTCGACCGGGGCGGACACTTCGCCGCGATGGAGGAGCCGGATCTGCTGGTCACGGACATCCGGGCGTTCTTCCGCCAACTCCGCGCGACCACCTGAGGAACGGTGCCGGTCCTCCGCCGGCCCGCCTCCCGACTGCCGCCACCGCCACCGTCGCCGCCACCGCCACCGTCGCCGTCGCAGTCGCCGTCGCCGTCGCAGTCGGCGGGGAGTCCGCGGGAACACTCCGGGGCGCTTTCCGGCTCTGCCGACGGCGAATCTGCCACGGGCCGAGAAATCCGCTCCGGCACCGCCGCCGGACCGAGAGTGGAGTCAGCGGCGACACCCGCCGCGTCACGGCAAGGAGGAACCATGACTCCCCTCATCACCGGCCGGTATCCGGACCGCATGCCGCGGGCCGAGGAGGGCGACACCCCGGCGACCCGCTACGACGACCATCTGGCCGCGCAGTTGCTGGCCCAGCGGATCGTCTTCCTGGGCACCCAGGTCGACGAGGTCTCCGCGAACCGGGTGTGCGCCCAGCTGCTCCTGCTGTCCGCCGAGGACGCGCGCACCGACATCAGCCTCTACATCAACAGTCCGGGTGGTTCGGTGACCGCCGGGCTCGCCATCTACGACACCATGCGGCTGATCCCCAACGACGTCTCCACGCTCGCGATGGGATTCGCCGCGAGCATGGGACAGTTCCTGCTCAGCGTGGGCACCCGCGGCAAGCGCTTCGCCCTGCCGAACGCGCGGATCATGATGCACCAGCCGTCCGCGGGCATCGGCGGCACCACCGCCGACATCGAGATCCAGGCGCAGAACCACGAGTTCACCAAGCGGGCCATCGAACGGATCACCGCGGAGCACACCGGCCAGAGCGAGGAGACGATCTCCAGGGACGGTGACCGCGACCGCTGGTTCACGGCGGAGCAGGCCAGGGAGTACGGCATGGTGGACCGGGTCGTGGAGTCGCTCGACGATGTCCGCCCGGCCGCGTCACGGCGACGGACGGGACTCTGACATGGGTACGTACACGATCCCGAACGTCGTCGAGCGGACCCCGCAGGGCGAGCGGTCGTACGACGTCTTCAGCCGGCTGCTCTCCGAGCGGATCATCTTCCTCGGCACGGAGATCGACGACGGTGTCGCCAACGTCGTCATCGCGCAACTCCTCCATCTGGAGTCGTCGAGCCCGGAGAGCGAGATCGCGATCTACATCAACTCGCCCGGGGGATCGTTCACTTCGCTGATGGCCATCTACGACACGATGACCTTCGTCCAGGCGCCCATCTCGACGTTCTGCGTCGGGCAGGCGGCCTCCACCGCCGCGGTGCTGCTCGCCGGAGGTGATCCCGGGCGGCGATTCGTCCTGGAACACGCCCGCGTGCTGCTCGGCCAGCCGGCCAGCGGCGGCCGTCAGGGCACGGTGTCGGACCTCAGCCTCCAGGCCAAGGAGATGCTGCGGATCCGCTCGCAGGTCGAGGAGGTCCTGTCCCGGCACACCCACCACGACGTCGCCACGCTGCGCGCGGACATGGACCGCGACAAGATCTTCACCGCGCAGGAAGCCGTGGAGTACGGGCTCGCGGACGAGATCCTCAGCCGCCGGCTCGCCGTGGTCTGACCTCGGCGAGCCGGCGGGCACGGCGTCAGGCGGCGAGGCACATCCCGTCGTACCGCGAGGCCGAGGACGGGGTGGACGCGGAGCGACCCCGGACGGACTCGGACCGGGTGTGCCGGGTCAGCTCGCGCTGGGCCAGCGACAGCAGGTCGGTCAGACCGAGACCGAGGGCGCGCGCGGCCGCGGCGAGGACCTCGGAGGAGGCCTCCTTACGGCCGCGTTCCACCTCGGAGAGGTAGGGCATGGAGATCCGGGCCGCGTCGGCCACGTCCTTGAGCGTGCGTTCCTGGGCCAGGCGCTCGCGCCTCAGGACGTCGCCGACCAGGTCGCGCCACAGCGGCTCCTTGGCCGCGGGAGCGGGAGCCGCGGGTCCCCGGAGCGGCGCGAGCGCCGGCGGCCGCGGTGCTCGGCCCGGGGCACCGGCCGGCGGCGCTGCCCGGGAAGGCCCTCCCGCCGCCGGGCGCAGGGGAATGACGCGGGCTTCGTTCGTCACGTGGTCGCTCACCCCTTCAGCCTAGAAGCCCGGGGCCGTACGGGAAGGGACCGGCGTTCCGCTCTCGGTGAAGCCGGGGCGCGTCGCCCCGGACCCTCAGCCGCCGTCGCCCGAGGCGGGAGAGGAACCGGGCGCCTCCGGCGACTGTTCGCCGGACGACGAGCCGGACGCCGGGGCCGACTCCGTCACGGGCGGCGGGGGCTCGCTGGAAGGACTCTCCGGTTCCACCGAGGACGGCGCGGAGGAGGACGGTTCGGAGGAGGACGGTTCGGAGGAGGACGACGGGGACGAACTCTCGGACGACGGCGAGGCCGAGGTCGACGGGGACTCGGAACCCGAGTCACTGACCGAGGGCGAGGGCTTCACCGGGGGGTGCGTCTTCTTGTCCTTGTCCACGTCGTCGCCCCGGTGCCGCTCGATCCACTCGTTGCTCTCGGGGTCGTAGAGCACGAACACCTTGATGACCGTCGTCGACGGCGCGACGGCCACGGAGTTCTGCGGACGGTACGACGGCCACGGGTCGCCCGTCGTCTTGATATTGCCCTTCTGCGGTACCGGTTCGAGCAGCGGGTTGCCGCAGGCACAGCGCACCCGGGGCACACCGCGGGAGTCCACGAGAACGGCGGTGCCCGCCTGGAGGACCGCCTGGTAGCTGGTGGGGGCGCCGTTGCGGTAGCCGTGGTTGGTGACACGGGTGTCCAGGCGCAGTTGTACGGGGGTCAGGGAGCGCAGGTACGTGGGGACCGTGTTCGGCTGGATGCCCTCGACCGAGGCGAAGGCCTTGTTCTTCGCGGGGTCCGCCTTCAGAGCGCTGATCTGCTTCTCGACGTCGCAGCTCGACACGTTGCGGGTGCCGCCGTAGAGGCCGGGCGCGCTGCCGCTGTAGGTGCCGCCCCTGGTGGCCGGCGCCGACGCCGACGATGCCGATGCGGAGGGCGTCTCCGACTCGATGGAACTGTCGTTGGCGGTCGACTCGGTGAACGCGTCGGGCCCCGATTTGCCCGCGGGCTGCGCGAACACCTCGCTGCTGGCGTTCTTGGCCCCGCCGCCGCTGTTGGTGAAGACCAGTCCGAGGATCACCGCCGCCGCCACGACACCGGTGATCAGCGCGACCCGCGGCGCCGACCGCCACCAGGGCCGTTCGGGTCCCCCACCCGGCTGCCCGGCGGTGGATCCACCGCCGGGCCCCTCGGGGCCCGAGCCACCGCCACCCGTACCGCCCCCTCCCGTACCACCGCTTCCCGGTCCACCGGCTCCGTCGCCCGCTCCGGAAGCACCGCTGGGCGGTCCCGCGGGCGGAAGGTTGACGGGCTGGGTGGGGCTCGGCTGCGACGGGCCCGACAGCGGGCCCGAAGGTGGTCCTGTGGGGCGGCCGGAGGATGGCGGTTCGACGCTCACAAGCTCTTCTCCCGATGGAGGGATGCGGTGGCACCGAGGTGCTTTTGTACTGTTTTCCTACATAACGAAACCATTGTGTGCCCCGGTCCGCCGATGCCCGCAAGCCGACGCGGCCGGCTCTCCCGAGGGGCGGACGGTGTCGGTGCTGCTTAGCGTGGCAGCGTGAGTCCCCAGACACCGTCCGCCCAGCCGGCCCACAGCAGCGGTACAGGTCCGGCCGCCCGTCACGGCTGGCTCCAGGCCCTCGCGGCCGTACTGGCCGGTCTGGTCCTGATGGCCGTGGTCGCCGCTCTCGGCCTGTGGGCCTCCGGGGCCACCGACCTCCCCGACAACGCCTATCCGCGGGTGGTCGCGGCCACCCTGGTCACGGCGGTCGGCGGGACCATCGAGTTCACCGGCGACGCGGGAGCCATCGCCGAGACGAAGGCGGGCCTCACGGTGATCCCGCTGTCGGTGACCCTGACCGGGGCGCTGGTGCTCGGGGCGGGATTCCTGCGGCCGCTGCGGCACCGCGCCGTCGCCGGAGCGGCGGAGCTGGCCGGCTGGGCCGGACGGCTCGCCGTCCTGTGGCTGCTCGTCCTGATCGGGCTGGCGCTCGCGGCCCGCCAGAACTTCACCATCGACCTCGGGGACGGCACCATCGGCGCCATCGGCGACCTGTTCGGCGCAACGCCCGAGGTGGGTTTCAAGACCGCCATGGCACCGACGCTGGTTCTCGGGGTGCTGTGGCTCGCCGGCGTCTTCGTGATCGCGCTGCTGGTCTCACGCGGTGCGCCGCTCCCGGCCCGGCTGCTGCGCTTCCAGGAATCGGTACGGCCGGCCGCGTACGCCATGGTGATCCTGCTGCTCGCCTGCGTGGGCCTCGGCGTGGTCATCGGACTGGTCGTGGCGGCGACCCGCGGGCATCCGGCCGAGACCTTCGCCGTGATGCTCCTCGGTCTTCCCAATGTCGTCTGGCTCGCGTTCACCATCGGGCTGGGCGCCACCTGGAACGGACGGGTGGACGGGCCTTTCGGACTGCCGATGCCGCACGTTCTCGACGAGGTGCTGCGCACTCCGGACGTGTCCGCGCTCAACCTCGACTCCCTCGCCGACTACGACGGCAGGATCTGGTGGCTGGTGGTCGTCGACGCCGTACTGCTGCTCGGGGCGGCGTTCCTGATGGCGGCCCGCTCACCGGCCCGGACGCGGGCCTGGCAGCACGCCGTCCGCATGGCGGTCGCGCTGGCGCTGACGGTGCTCATGATCTGCCTGCTGGGCCGGATCTCGGCGCACTACGGCCTGTCGATCCTCGGCCTCGGTGACATCGGCGGAGGCCTGAAGGGGGAGCTCTTCCTGAAGCCCCAGGTGTGGGGAGCCCTCGGCCTCGCCGTGCTGTGGGGGCTGGTCACCGGTTTCCTGGGCGCCCTTCTGGCCAAGAGCGTCCGGCGCAAGGGCGAGGTCGAGTCCGTCGACCGATGACCGATACCGCCTGCTGACGGCTGACGGCTGACGGCTGACGGCTGACGGCTGACGGTGGTGCCTCAGCCCCGGAACACCGGCCGGGCCCAGACGGGCGGCTGCGGCACGGGCCCCGGGCCGCCCGACGCCACCTCGGCCTCCGTGCTCGACCCGGTGCCGCTCCCGGTCACCGGGCCGCGTGCGGCGACCCGCAGCGCGCTGACGAAGGCCAGGCACGAGTCGTACCGGTCGTCGGGGCTCTTGGCGAGCGCCTTCGCGAGGACCGCGTCGACCGCCTCCGGGATGTCGGGGCGATGCGTGGTCAGGGCCGGCGGCTGGTCGTACTGGTGGGCCCACAGCAGCGCCATGTCGTCGTCGCGCCGGAAGGGCGGACGGCCGGCCATCGTCTCGTAGACGACACAGCCGAGGCTGTAGACGTCGCAGCGGCCGTCGACCGGCTTGCCGGAGATCTGCTCCGGCGCCACGTAGTCGAGGGTGCCGACGAACTGTCCGACGCTCGTGAACCCGGTCAGCGACAGGGACTTCTTGGTCAGTCCGAAGTCCGTGAGATAGACGTGTTCGGGGTGGTCGCTGTCGGTGCCCTGGGCCACCAGGATGTTGCCGGGTTTCACGTCCCGGTGCACCAGACCGTGATCGTGGGCCGCGTCGAGCGCGGAGGCGACCTGGATGCCGATCCGGGCGGCCACGGTGACCGTCAGCGGACCCTCACGGTCGAGAAGATGGCGCAGGTCGCGTCCGGCCACGTAACGCATGGCGATGTAGAGGACGCCGTCCGTCTCGCCCGCCTCGAACACGGGCACGATGTGCGGGTGGTCGATCGCGGCGGCCACCCGTGACTCGTGGGTGAAGCGGCCGCGGAAGGTGTCGTTCCGGGCGAGTTCCGGGGCGAGCAGTTTGAGGGCGACCGTGCGGTCCAGACGCAGGTCCTTGGCCTGGTAGACGACGGCCATCCCGCCGCGGCCGATCTCCCGCTCGATCCGGTAGCCCGCGATCTGCCGTCCGATCAGGTCGGAGGGCCGCCCCGAGAACGGGCTGGTGTCCCGCCCGGACGTCTCGTCCATCAGCCGTCGCCCCGTTCCCGCCCCGCGCCGTGCATCAGTCCCGGCTCCCGTCGTTGTCGTCGTCGCCGTCGCCGTCGCCGTCACTGTCGAAAGTCACCAGGCGGGTGGGCTCGTGTCCGCCGGGAGGCCCGCCCCGTGGCCCGCTGGGGGGCCCGCCGGGGGCGGGCTCCCGCACGATCCGCGTCGGCTCCGCCTGGCGCTCGCGCGCCGTGCCCGGCCCCTGCGACCGGTCCCGCTCCGGCCACCGGCCGGAACCCTGCGGTCGGCCGGGTTCCTGCGACCGGTCGCGCTCCGGACCCCGATCCTGCTCCGGCCCCCGGTCCCGAGACGGTTCCTGTTCCCGGGGCCGGTGAGCACTCTCGCGTCGCGCGGTCGAGGGGGTTCGCTCGACCGCGAAGGTGCTCAGCCGCGTCCCGTCGCAGTACACCCATCGCTCGTGCTCGCCGTCGTACAGCCACAGCGACTCGCCGTCGACGACCACACCGATCCGGCTGCCCATCGTCCGGGCGCGGAAGTTCTCGGCCTCGAGCTGCCCGGACGCCAGGTCCTCGGCCGCCTGCCGGTAGTCGGTGAGCGCCTGCTCGACGCGGGCCAGCAGCGGGCGCGGATCGGCCGTGCGGGCGAGCGGACGGGTCGCCGCCGGCGGTACCTGCGGTACGGCGATCAACAGGCGGCCGTCGACCCAGGCCGACCAGCCGTTCGCGCACACGATCCGCCCCCAGTCGCCGAGCCGGTCGACGAGTTCGACCGGCAGGAGCGCGTCCAGGGGAACGGTGGGCCGGGACGGGTCGGGCGACTCCCAGGCGGGCAGCCCGTCCTGCGGAACGACATGCGTCGGGCGGAAGCCGGGGGTCGTCATCGGCGGCTACTTCCGCATGACCGCGGGCTCGTGCCGTCGCAGCAGCCGGGCGACCAGCCAGCCGAAGACGACGGAGAGCACCACGAGCATGCCCATGTTGATGAGCCACGCACTGGTCGAGTGCCGGAACATCGGATCGCCGGTCAGGTCGCCGGGCACGATCCGGGCGAGGCCGATGGTCCCCGCCATCGCGCCCAGGGCCCAGCGGGAGGGCACGAGCCAGGAGAGCTGCTCCAGGCCGGGCACACCGTGCAGCTTCAGCAGGGCGCCGCAGAACACCACCTGGACGATGGCCAGCAGCACCAGCAGCGGCATCGTCACCTCCTCCTTGCGCACCACGGCGGAGACGAGGAGGCCGAGCATCATCGCGGTGAAGGCGAGCAGGGCCACCGCCAGCGTGATCTCCAGGAGGGGCGGCATCAGGACGCCTTCGCCCCCGGGGGCGTTGAGGTCGACGCCGAACAGGCCGACGAGGGTGAGCACGACGGCCTGGAGCACGGTGATGGTGCCGAGGACGACGACCTTGGACATCAGGTACGCCGATCTGGACAGGCCGACGGCCCGTTCTCGCTGGTAGATCGTCCGTTCCTTGACGAGTTCGCGCACGGCGTTGGCCGCGCCGGTCAGCACGCCGCCGACACACAGGATGAGCAGCGCGTTCATCGCCGTCTCCTGGGTCAGCTTGCCGCCCGCCAGCGCCCGCGCCATCGCGCCCATCACGAACGGCAGGGCGATCATGATGGCGAGGAAGGTCCGGTCGGCCCCGAGCGCGGCCGCGTAGCGGCGGACCAGGGTACGGAGCTGGGAGCCCCAGCTCTGGGCCTTCGGCGGCGGTCCGACGAGCGCTCCGGTGGCCGCGTCCGGCACCTTCGGTTGCGAGGTCGACTTGTCGATGTACTGACCATGGAACGGCGAGTCCTTGTACTCCCCCGCCCAGTCACGGTCCGTGTCGCGCTCGAAGGCCTCGAACGCCTCGGGCCACTGCCGATAGCCGAAGAAGGCCAGCGTGTCGTCGGGCGGCCCGTAATAGGCCACCTTGCCGCCGGGTGCGAGGACCAGGAGCCGGTCGCAGACGTCCAGGCTGAGCACGCTGTGGGTGACCACGATGACGGTTCGGCCGTCGTCGGCGAGGCCGCGCAGCATGTGCATCACCGAGCGGTCCATGCCCGGGTCGAGTCCGGAGGTCGGTTCGTCGAGGAAGAGCAGGGACGGCTTGGTGAGCAGTTCCAGGGCCACGCTGACGCGCTTTCGCTGTCCGCCGGACAGACTGTGGATGGGCTGGTCGGCACGTTGGCCCAGGCCGAGTTCACCGATCACCTCGTCCACCCGCGCCAAACGCTCCTCCTTGGCCGTGTCCTGCGGGAAGCGCAGTTCGGCGGCGTAGGTCAGCGCCCGGCGGACGGTCAGCTGGGCGTGCAGGATGTCGTCCTGCGGGACGAGGCCGATGCGCTGGCGCAGCTCGGCGTAGTCGCGGTAGAGGTCACGGCCGTCGTAGAGCACCGTGCCGTGGTCGGCGGGCCGCTGTCCGGTGAGCGCGTTCAGGAGCGTGGACTTGCCGGCGCCGCTCGGGCCGACGACGGCGAGCAGACATTTCTCGCCGACGGGAAACGACACCTGGTCCAGGAGCGTCTTGCGGCCCTTGTCCACCTCGACGGTGAGGTTCTGCACGTCGAGGGAGACCTCGCCGCTGTCGACGTACTCCTGCAGCTGGTCGCCGACGAGACAGAACGCGGAGTGCCCGATGCCGACGATGTCACCGGGTGTGATCGGGGCGCGCTCGACGGGCTGTCCGTTGAGGAACGTGCCGTTGTGGCTGCCGAGGTCGACGATCTCGTACGTCCCGTCGGGCCGGGCCTGCAGTTCGGCGTGGTTCCGGGAGACGATCAGGTCGTCGATGACGAGGTCGTTGTCGGCGCCACGGCCGATGCGGACGGTGCGGGAGGGCAGCGGCCGTACGGTGGTCGGCTGTCTGAACGTGCTGGTGGCGGCCGGCATGGAGACGGCCGAGGGGCGCTCCGCGGGGGGCGGCGGGCGGCTGACGAGGACGGCGCGCGGGCCGTCGGCGGGACTGCCGAAGCGGATCACGCTGCCGGGTCCGACGCCCCATTCGTGGACGCGCCGGCCGTCGGCGTACGTGCCGTTCGTGCTGTTCTCGTCCTCGAGCGTCCAGTGATCGGCGTGGGGCCGCAGCACCGCGTGGTGCCACGAGACCCGGACGTCGTCGATCACGACGTCGCACAGCGGATCGCGCCCGACGTGGTAATCGTGGTTCGGACTCATCACCGTCGAGCCCGTCTCGGTTTCGAGGACGAGCTCGGGTGCAGTCGCCGCGAGCGGCCTCTCTGCCATGCCTGAATTCTAACGATCTGCCCGCATAAGCGCCTGATCTGCGTTCGCCGACCGGGGCCCGCGAACGGTCAGGCGGCGGAGGTTCCGAGGACCGTGGCGGTGCGGTGCATGCGCAGCGCGTCCACCGATTCCGCGAGCAGTTCGTACTCGGTGGTGTCGTCGCTGGTGGAGACGCGGACGAGTTTGCCCGCGGCCAACTCCTCGGCGACCAGCTCCTGTTGCCCCGAGTCGCCACACCAGGCGCGCAGCATCGTCGGGACGTCGGGAACGCCGTCCCCCACCGGGGCGATCGAGTTGGGCGGAAAGGCGGGATCCTCGGGCTGCGGATCGAGCCGTTCGGCCATCCAGGCCGCACGGTCCCGCATCCACCACAGGGCCAGCGCGAGGGTCGGCGCGCGATAGGTGCCGAGGGGTACGCCGACGCGCTGACCGCCGCACATGCCGTACGCGGTGACATGGCACAGGAATTCGTCGTGCACGATCTTCCCCCATTGGCGTCGCTCGTCGCCGGTCCGGCCTCACTTTCCCTGCGGCTCATGGGCGATGCTCCGTGCAATTGCACAGGCATGGCTGAATTGCCCTACTGATTGAGTATCGTCACTACTGACACACTGTCACCACGTGAATTCAGCCAGTCTCTTGGCATATTCATCACCACGGTTGGCCGAAACGGCATCGACAGCTTTCGAGGAGTTCCCCGACGCGGTCACACGTCGGGGAACTCGGCGTACACCCGCGGGCGCGCCCCGCGCTCCAGGCCCCTACGCCCTGACCACCGCGTCGATCCGGGTGAGTTCGTCCTCGGTGAAGTCCAGGTTGGCGACGGCCTCGACGCTGTCCTCCAACTGCCGCGGGCTGCTGGCGCCGACCAGGGCAGAGGTGACCCGGCCGCCGCGCAGCACCCACGCCAGCGCGAGCTGGGCCAGCGACTGGCCACGGGACTTGGCGATCTCGTCGAGGGTCCGCAGCCGGCCCACGAGATCCTCGGTGACCGTGTCCGCGCTCAGGAACGGGCTGCCGCTCGCGGCCCGCGAGTCCTCCGGGATGCCGTCGAGGTAGCGGCCGGTGAGCAGGCCCTGCTCCAGCGGCGAGTACGCGATGGAACCCACCTGGAGTTCGTCGAGCGCGTCCAGCAGCCCCTCGTCCTCGGGGCGGCGGTCGAGCATCGAGTAGCGCGGCTGGTGGATGAGCAGCGGGGTGCCCAGCTCGGCCAGGATCCGGGCGGCCTCACGGGTCTGCTCCGCCGAATAGTTCGAGACGCCGACGTACAGCGCCTTGCCCTGCTGGACCGCCGAGTGCAGGGCTCCCATCGTCTCCTCCAGCGGAGTCTCCGGGTCGGGGCGGTGCGAGTAGAAGATGTCGACGTATTCGAGGCCCATCCGGCCCAGGCTCTGGTCGAGCGAGGACAGCAGATACTTGCGCGAGCCCCATTCGCCGTACGGGCCCGGCCACATCAGATAGCCGGCCTTGGTCGAGACGACCAGCTCGTCGCGGTGGTGCGCGAAATCCGCCTTCAGGGCGTCACCGAGGGCGGACTCGGCCGCGCCGGGCGGCGGGCCGTAGTTGTTGGCCAGGTCGAAGTGGGTGACACCGAGGTCGAAGGCGCGGCGCAGGATCGCGCGCTGCACGTCCACGGGCCGGTCGGGGCCGAAGTTGTGCCACAGACCGAGCGACAGCGCGGGAAGCTTCAGGCCGCTGCGTCCTGTGCGTCGGTAGGGCATGTCCGCGTAACGGTCGGGGTGCGGGGTGTACAACGCGTACTCCTGAGAGGCCGGGGAAACAGGCTGCCTCCACTCTCGCGCGCCCCGCGGGCAGCGGTCCAACGGAAGGACCGGATGACATTGAGCGATCCCGCTTCTCAATCGGTCCGGGCGCCCGTCGCCGGCGCCTACCCTTGCCTCTCATGGAACTGCGTCATCTTCAGCACTTCGTCGCCGTCGCCGAGGACCGGCACTTCACCCGGGCGGCGGAGCGGCTCATGGTGTCGCAGTCGGGTCTCTCCTCCTCGATCAGAGCGCTGGAGCGGGAGCTTCGAGCGCCTTTGTTCGTCCGTACGACCCGCCGGGTCACCCTCACGGAGGCCGGCCGCGCCCTGTTCGTCGAGGCGGAACGGATCCTCGCCCAGGTGCGGTCGGCGCACGACGCCGTGGCCGCCGTCCAGGGGGTGCTGCGCGGCACTCTGTCCCTCGGCACCGAACAGTGCATCGCGGGCGTGCACTGCGCCCGGCTGCTCGCCGCGTTCCGGCGGCGCCATCCGGACGTGGAGATCCGGCTGCGCCAGGCGGGTTCCGAGGCACTGGCGGAGGAGGTCGCGGCGGGCCGTCTCGACCTGGCCTTCGCCGTGCGCACCCGCGCCGATGCCGAGCATCTGCGGTCGGTCCCGCTGGCCAGTGAGCCGATGACCGTGCTCTGCCACGCCGAGCACCCGCTGGCGACCGCCGCCGTGGTCACGCCCGAGGAACTCGGCGGGGAGGCCTTCGTCGACTTCCACCCCGACTGGGGTCCGCGGCGCACCACCGACGCGGCCTTCGCTGCGGCGGGTGTGCGGCGGACGGTGGCCCTGGAGGTCAACGACGTCCACAGCCTGCTGGAGCTCGTCCACGAGGGCCTCGGCGTCGCCGTCGTACCACGCCATTTCGGTCACAAGCCGGAGGCCCGCGATCTCACCGCGCTGCCTTTCAAGGGCGTCTCGGAGGGCTCGTACGAGACGGTCGCGATGCTGCCCCCGGCGGAGGCCACGAGCCCGGCGGCGCGGGCCCTGATGGCCCTGCTCGACGCCTCTCAGGAAGGTGCCTGAACCGTCCGGGACGCGCGGCGACGGCGGGGAGGCGGCGTGCCCGGCACCGTTTCGGACACCCGGGCGGTTCCGGACGCAGGGACGGGCGCGATGGGCGATGGTGGTTCCATGCTTGCGAAGGACATCCTCATCGACGGCTTCGGCCGCATCCGGGAAGAAGTCCATGCCGCTGTCGACGGGCTCGCGCCCGAGGCCCTCAACGCCCGCCCCGCCGAGACGGCGAACTCGATCTCCTGGCTGGTCTGGCACCTCACCCGGGTCCAGGACGACCATGTCGCCGACGCGGCCGGGACGGAGCAGGTGTGGCTCACCGAGGACTGGTCGAAGCGCTTCGGGCTCGACCTGCCGCGCGGCGACACCGGGTACGGCCACACGTCCGGGCAGGTCGCCCGGGTCCGGGTGGAGTCGGGCGACCTGCTGCTCGGCTACTACGACGCCGTCCACGAACGGACCCTCGCCTACGTCGGCGGGCTGGCCGCCCCCGACTTCGAGCGCGTCGTGGACGAACGCTGGGACCCGCCGGTCACCCTGGGCGTACGCCTGGTCAGCGTCCTGTCCGACGATCTCCAGCACGTCGGACAGGCCGCCTACGTACGCGGACTGGTTCAGCAGCCGTAGCCGGGACGCACGACGTCCTCGGACCGGTTCAGCAGCCGTAGCCGGGAAGCACGACGTCCTCGATGAGGGCCCTGCGCTCATCGAACGGGATGAACGCGCTCTTGACCGCGTTCACGGTGACGGTGCGCAGGTCCTCGATGCCCCAGCCCGCCTCCTCCACGAGCAGCGACATCTCCCGGGTCATCGTCGTCCCCGACACCAGACGGTTGTCGGTGTTGAGGGTGACGCGGAAGCCCAGGTCGCGCAGGGCGGTGATGGGGTGCTCGGCGATGGACTTCGCCGCGCCGGTCTGGAGGTTGGAGGTCGGGCACATCTCCAGGGCGATGCGGCGGTCGCGCACCCAGCCGGCGAGGCGGCCGAGCTTGCCGTCCACGATGTCCTCGGTGATGCGGACGCCGTGGCCGATGCGCTGGGCGCCGCAGACCTGGAGCGCCTGGTGGATGCTGGGCAGACCGTGCGCCTCGCCGGCGTGGATGGTGAACGGGACGCTCTCGCGGCGCAGGTGCTCGAAGGCGGCCAGGTGGTCGGCGGGCGGGAAGCCGTCCTCGGCGCCCGCGATGTCGAAGCCGACGACTCCGGCGTCCCGGAACGCCACCGCGAGGTCGGCGGTCTCGCGGGTCCGGTCGAACATCCGCATGCCGCACAGCAGGGTGCCGACGCGCACCGGGGTGCCCGCGGCGGCCGCCTTGGCCATACCGGCGGCGAGGCCCTCCTGCACGGCCTCGACGACCTCGGGCAGGGTCAGCCCGCCGTTGACCATGAGCTCGGGCGCGTAGCGCACCTCGCCGTAGACGACACCGTCCTCGGCGAGGTCGAGGACGTACTCCTCGGCCGTGCGGAGCAGGCCCTCGCGGGACTGCATCACGGCGAGGGTGTGCTCGAACGTGGCTATGTAGCGGACCAGGTCGCCGGAGTTGGCGGCCTCGTAGTACCAGGCGGCCAGTTCCCGCGGGTCCGTGGTGGGCAGGGTGTGGCCGACGGTCTCCGCGAGCTCGACCAGGGTGGCCGGGCGGAGGCCACCGTCGAGGTGGTCGTGCAGGACCGCCTTGGGCAGGCGGCGGATCGTGTCGATGTCGATGCGGGGCGCGGTCATGTGCGGTGTTCCTCGGGAGGTCGTTCGGATCGGGAGGGTGCGGAGGAGTACGGGGCCGTACGGGAGGGTGCGGGAGACCGGGCCGGTCAGCCCGCGGGCTGGAGCAGGTCCCAGCGGTTGCCGTACAGGTCCTGGAAGACGACGACCGAGCCGTACGGCTCGTGGCGCGGCTCCTCCAGGAAGGTCACGCCCGCGGCGCGCATCCTGGCGTGGTCGCGGGCGAAGTCGTCGGTGTACAGGAAGAAGCCGACACGTCCGCCGGTCTGGTCGCCGATCCGGCCGCGCTGCGCCTCGTCCTTGGCCCGGGCGAGCAGCAGCCCGGTTCCGCCGCCGTCCGCACCCGGCTCGACCACGACCCAGCGGGAGCCGTCGGGCCTCGGGGTGTCCTCGACGAGGCGGAAACCGAGGGCTTCGGTGTAGTGGCGGACGGCCTCGTCGTAGTCGTCGACGACGAGGGTGACCAGGGCGATGCGTCTCATCGGACCTCTCCAGGGTTATACGTAACACGCAGGGTACGGCATTCCCTCCGCCGGCCACCGGGGCGACTCCCGTCGCCGGTCGCGCGGGAAGGCCAGACAGGTGGACGGGCGGCGACTTCCCCCCGCCGGGCGACACGGCACTGCTTCTCCGCCGGGCGACACGGCACTGCTTCTCCGCCGGGCGCTACCGCGCCGCTCCCCCGCCCGGTCACACGGCGCCGCTTCTCCGACGGGTGACACGGCACCGCCTCTCCGCCGGGTGACGGGACGCCGACACCCGGCGGGTCACAGGACGCCGACCTCCTCGGGCGATGGGACGCTGATCTCCGTGGGGCAACCCGGTGACGGCCCCGGGCACCCGCCGTCTACAGTTGTGTAGACGAGACCGCAACGCAGCTGGGCGCGGGCGAGCAGTCCTGCCCCCGTGCGCGTGTCCCGCGGAAAGAGGCCACAGTCATGTCCGCAGTCATGTCCGCCGCCCCGGGCGCCTCACCCGCGCACGAGGCCGACGCCGTCCAGGCCCGGCCATGAAGCGACAGCGCACCAGCGGCATCGCCGCGTCGACCGCGCTGGGGAGCCTGATGACGTTCGTGCTGCTGGCCCTGGTCGTGACCGGTCACGACGGTGCTCCCCTGTCCGGCGACTCCGAGCTGACCTCCTGGTCGCTCACGCACCGCCCGGACGTGGCGCTCGCCATGGCACGCGGCGTGACCTACACCGGCACCGGAGTCGTCCCGTACTCGCTGGTCGTCCTGTCCGGCCTGCTCCTCGGCCGGACGGCACACCGGCGGGTCCGCGCCGTCGCCGCCTGTGTATGCGCCCTGGCCGCCGCGCAGGCCCTGCGGTTCGCCGTGATGTCACTGATCGCCCGGCCCCGGCCCCCCGTGGCGAACTGGGCCACCCATGCCTCGGGGTGGTCGTTCCCGTCCGGTCACACCACCACCTCCGCCGTCGCGGGCGGGCTGCTCGTCCTCGCGGTGCTCGCCCGCGCCCCGCAGCCCAGGAGAACCCTCGTCCTGCTCATCGGCTGCTGGGCCGTGCTCGTCGGCCTGTCACGCGTCTACCTGGGCGTCCACTGGTTCTCCGACGTCGTGGGCGGCTGGCTGTTCGCCACCTGCTGGCTGAGCCTGCTCGTGTACGTCCTCGCGCGGTTCCTCCCCCACACGTACTCCACGCTGACGGCGCCCCCGGCCCGCGAGGACCCCACGGCGGACGGACACGAGGACGGATCCCGGGAGCAGCGCCGCACCCCTCCTCACTCAGCTCCGTAGCCCTCCTCACTCAGCTCCGTAGCGGAGCAGGTACACCCACTCATGGCGTCCCGAGAAGCACGGACTGTAGGCTGCGCCCGCGCCGAGATCACCTGAGGAAGGCCATGGAAGAGACGCTGCCGACCCGCAACCGTCTGGCGAACAGCGGCCTCGGGGTCGTTCCGGCGGTTGTCGGACTCGTGTACGCCGTACAGGCCGAGCGGGGAGCACCGCGGCTTCTCGCCGTTCTGGCTGTGCTCGGGTTCGCCGCTCTGGCAGTCCGCGGATATCGGCTCGGCGTGACATACGACCACTCGCGGATCACGATTCGCGGCTACTCGCGCACACGGGTCATCGACCGGGACCGCGTCAAGGAAGTCACGGACTTTCCGGCCGTGAGGTGGACGGCTCGCAACGGGCGCGAGCGATGGACCCCTCTGACCGCTTTCATCACGAGCACGGGTGAATTCCCGGCGACCCGGATCCACAAGGAACACGCCCTCAAGAAGCTGAGGCAGTGGGTACGACGAGGAGGCGGCGAACGAGGGCGTGCGAAGACCGCCGTTCGATGAACAAAGCAGGGACCGGGCGGAGTCGAGCAGCTACGCCGCCCCTGCCGCGTCGCCTTCAGTCGGTGAAGCAGCCGAAGTCCTCGTTGTCCCGGTCCTCGTACGCCTTTCGTGATGCTTCCTCGCCGTCGCTGAACACCACGCGCCCGGTGTCGAGTTGGCGGGGCTGAAAGGTGAGGAATCCCGAGACGAGATCGTCCGAGGTCATGTTGGTGCGCAGCGCGTACGTGGATGCGGGGTCCAGCTCGACGGACAGAGGGAGCCGCGTCGTGAAGCCTTGCGGGGAGCTCCCGAGGCGGATTCGATGCAACGGGATCCCGTGGGAAGCCTTGATGTGCCACAGCAGTTGGCCCGGATCATCAGCGGTGCCGTCGTGATCCCACCGGTACAGGCCGACCTCGGTGATGCCGTCGTACTTGACGCCCGGGCACTCGCGCCAGCCGATCACCGGACCGGAACTCCCGCTCTCGACGAACAGCGGATTGAACTCCGCGCCGCAGCCACTCAGCAGGAACGCGAGAGCGATGACACCGGTTGAACGCACCCACTTCATCCCGTGGAGTGTACGAGGCAAGGGGCGCGGCGATACCCCGGTGAATGTCTCGACCCGATACCGACAAGCCGTGGTTTCCCGGTCCGTGCCGCCTGGAGCGGGTGGACAGGGGCACAAGTCCGGTCCGCGCAAACGGTCTTCCGAAGCGCGGCCGTGCTCTCGCTATGATCGGGCCATGACGTCACATGAGGCCGATGCCGCGTAGGGCGCCGGGTGGACTTCGGGGCGGGACGTCCGGTCGGCGGGGTGATGCCGTGGTGAGTACCTTGCTGGTCAGCACGTGTCCCGGGCCGCCGGCGTGCGCCGATGTGCACACTTACCTCTTTGTCGATGGGCTCGACCTGGTGACGCGCAGCGACGGCAACGCACTCGGCCTGCACCCCCGACAGCTCCTCCGCCCGGGCGGACCCCTCTACCCGTCGGACGCGCCTCGCGATGTGAAGGTGGCGGACCATGGCCGAGCCGATGCGGACCCCGCCGGACTCACCATCGCCGTGCGGCTCCGGGGCGAGACGGTCGTCTGGTCCGATCTGATGTTCCCGGACCGCGAACACGGGGTCGTCGAGGAGGCCCGCTTCCATCTGGCGCAGTACCTCGGTGAGATCGAACGTGTCCACGGAGTCTGGCGATGAAGGTCCCGCGGGACAAGGAGGCCTCCCTGGACGCCATCGATGCCATCGATGCCGTCGACTGGTCGGCCATACCCAATCCGACGGGAGACCGGTGGGACGATCCGGAGGGCGTCGCTCACGCGCTCCGGATGCTGACGGTGTCCACCACGGCGAACGAGACGGGGGACGCGGCGGCAGGCCTCGCCGGTCGCGGCTTCGTCTGTGGCCACGCCGCCATGGTGTTCCCGGCCGCCTACGCGGCCACCCCGATCCTGCTGGACCTCGTCGCGAACGGTCGGCGTCCACGCATCAAGGACGCGGCGGTCGGGCTGCTGTCCGACGCGCTGGGCTTCTTCCCACCCGCCGACCACAACCGCGTGGATACCGATCACGGCGCCGACATCCCCCTCTGCTGTGCCATAGCGCAGCACATCCGCGACCGCCGTGACCTCCTTCTCGTCCACGGGCGCGGCGGCAAGCGGCTCGTGAGCGAGGCAGAGCGGCACTGGCGACTGACCATCGAGGAGGCGGAGTGCCTGCCCGACGGCGGTCAGACCGCCCTCGCCTTCCTCGACGGCACGCCCTTCGCCACGCCGACCGAGGCTGAAGTGCACACACCCGCAGCGGTGTTGTCCGCTTCGACCGTGTGGATCGACGCCTTGGCCGCGGACGCTTCGGGCGCCGCCGCCGTCCACTTCAGGGCAGCACCCTCCGAGTTCCTTCCGGGCTGCACTCTTCGCCCAGCCGAATGCGGTCTCCGCGAACACTGAACGAGGCGTGACATGTTCGCCGACGGGTGCGCCGGCGTCATTCGACGCCCGGCGGGCCTCGCCTGGGCCCCTCCCCCCTCGGGGGACCTCGGCGAGGCTCGCGGGTCGCGTCCGGCTACGGATACACGTACGTGTTCAGCGTGTTCACCGCGGAGCCGGGATCGCCCAGGTCGTAGCGGTCGACCGCGAGGTAGTTGGGCTTCTTTCGGGCGGCGGGCTCGCAGAAGCGGCGGGCCCGGTCGGCGAGTTTGGTGTTGTCCGTCCCGGCGGTCCCGGAGATCGCGGCGTCACGGAAGTGGTTCATGACGAAGAGCGGGCGGAAGCCGTTCTCGGTACGGGTGAGCGGTACGTTCGTGCCCGCGTCGTACCAGCGGCTGTAGCAGGACCAGTCCGAGGAGCCGAGGCCCGAGCCCATGGACCAGTAGTTCTCGACGGTCCACTCGCGCTGGTACATGACGCCGAAGCTGTCCCGGGTCAGTCCGGCGGACTCGTCCGATGAACGGCTGTGGTCGGTGAAGACGAGCAGGCGGTGTCCCGCCGCGGTGAGATCCGCGAGCTTCGGCCAGCCGTTCTCGCGCACGCCGGTCCGGTCGGGACGGTAGAGGACGTCGGACAGACCGTTCACCCGGGCGAGTTCGGCGCGCAGGACGCCCGGGTCGACGTAGTCCTCCAGGAACACGGTGACGAACTGGTCGGGGTGCTGCTTGAGGAAGTCGACCATGCGCTGGAGGTCGACCCAGAGCGCGACGGGCCTGCTGACGAGGGTGCAACTGTTGTGGCAGAGGATGGCTCCGTCGGGGGTTTGATGCAGGTCCAGCATGAACCCCCTTACTCCGTCGGCGAGTTGCTGATTGATGCCTCGCTTCTGATTGGGTACGAGGTTGACGAAGGGCGGGGCGAATCCGCCGTCCACGCCGTTCGCGTAGGCGTTGTGCGCGGTGAGGAACGTGACCTGGTCCAGGGTGCGTTGGTCCTGCGGCGGCATCGGCAGGGTCGCGGACGCGGCCGGGGTGAGGTACCAGGAGGCGAGAGCGCCCGGTGAGCCGATCGCCAGCTGGGCCGGGTAGTTGGAGCCCGAGGACTTGTCGGTGACGGTCAAGTAGCTGTTCGTTCCCGGGGCTTTGAGCGCGTACTGGTCGGTGCCGCTCGGCGTCACCTCCCAGGTGGCATCCGCACTCGTACACGCGACGGTTCGGGCCTGGCTGCCCGAGCGGCCCAGACAACTGCCCGCGCTGTCGGTGCTTTCGAGTACGGAGGCGGAACCGCTCCGGCGCAGGGTCCACTGCTGGCGGTCCTCGTTTCCCTTGGGGTTGTGCTGGACGACCGCGCCCGCGCTGTCGGACGCGTTCAGTCCCGTGATGGCGCTCTGGACGAAGTAGGTGCCCGCGACGGGGACTTCGGCGGCGCCGGCGGGCGCGGGGACGGCGAAAACGGAGCCCAGTACAGCGGTGGCGGCGAGCAGGGAGCGTCGGCTCGGTCTCATGGCACGTGATCCCTTCCTGTGGGGAGCATGAGCATGCCATGCAGCGACACAGGGGCGGGCGGCGGCGGTACGGATCGCGTCAGTTGGGCGTGGCCCCGGGCCGATGGCTTTCCGCACACCCGCCGGGTGAGGTCAGCGGCCGCCGGCTCGCGTGCCGGGGTGCTCGATCCGCGTGACGAACGCGGCGATGTCGGCGACCACGCGTTCGGGCTGTTCCCACTGGAGGCAGTGGCCGGTCTCCGGGTAGGCGAGGAATTCCGCGCCGTGCACCGCGTCCAGGATGGTCTGCTGGTCCTCTCGGGGCAGGAACTCGTCCTGTTCACCCCAGATGACGAGTGTGGGCACCAGGATGCCGGCGAGGGTCGCGCGGAGATCGGCGTCGAGGAGACCGCGGGCCGTGTCCTTCCAGACGTAGGCGGGGAGCTTGAGGTTCTCCTCCACCATGGTCTCGACGAACCCCCGGGCGATCGGGCGGGTCATCGTGTCGGCCAGGAAGTCCTCGACGAACGCGCGGGGCACGGGATCGGCCAGATCCTCCATGGCGCGGGCCATGGAGGCCACCGCCGGTTTGTCAGCGAGGGTGCCGGGGACACCGAGCAGGACCAGGCCCGCGATCCGGTCGGGATGGCTGCCGGCGACGATCCGGGCCGGTACGCCGCCGCTGGACGCCCCGACCAGGACGGCCCGGGGGATGTCGACCACGTTGAGGAAGTCCACCAGGTCGGCGGCGAAATCGTCCGGGGTGTAGCCCTCCGGGGGCCGACCGGCATCGCCGTGCCCGCGCTGCGTGGGCGCGTATCCGTGCAGGGACGCGGGAAGGCGCCTCAGGAGGGGTTCGAAGGACCACCAGGAGTCGGCCAGACCGTGCACGAAGACGACCGGCGTGCCACTGGGGTAGCCCGCTTCGGCGTACGGGAGAGCGAGACCTTCCCGCACCTGCGCGGACTTCAGGGAGATCACGGTCACGGCACCCTGCCTCCTTCCGCCCGGCCACCGGGTCCGGGAACCCGGGAGCGGAGAGCGAGCGGCGATCACCTCCGACAGTACCGAGGCGCGGCACGCGCCGCGCTGCGAACGGGCCCGCTCGCGCCGTTCGAATGAACCGGAGCGCGCGCGGGCGGACACCGGTCCGGGCGAGTGAGCCCACGCAGCGACGCTTCCGAAGGGGACCTGGGGTCACGGGCCCCGGAGGACTCCCGGACGGTCCGGCCGGGTCCGGCGGTGGCGCCGCCCGCCCGTACACGGGAGCTGAGCACGGGTTCTGCCCGGGGGACCCACTCCCGCTCGGTCCTCGGGAGCGGTTAGTGTGTCCGTCGTACCGGACACGGGGTGCCCCGTCCGAGGGCTGAGATCACACCCGTCGAACCTGAACCAGTTCATACTGGCGGAGGGATGTCTTCCATGCCATTGGCGCATGTTCCCGGCGGGCTGCCCGCCGACAGCCGGCCCGCCGTCTTCGACGGACGGATGCCCGCCGCACCCGGCGACCTGCGGGTGGAGGGGCGCGGCATCGAGCCGGTCCCCGAGAGCAACCGGTACGGCGGTGCCGGGCGCCTGTTCACCGTGTGGTTCGCCCCGAACCTGACGATGACGGGTGTGTTCACCGGCACGATCGGGATCGCGCTCGGCCTGGACTTCACCACCGCACTGGCCGCCGTCGTCCTCGGGACCGTGCTCGGCGCCCTGCCCACCGCCTACCTCAGCACCTGGGGCGGACTCACCGGCACCGGCCAACTCCCGCTCGCACGGCTCGCGTTCGGCCGGGCGGTGGTACTGCCCGGGATGCTCCAGTGGCTGTCCTCCATCGCCTGGGACGCGTTGATCGGCCTGTTCGGCGGGGACGCGCTGGCGCGGCTGTGCGGCTGGCCGTTCTGGCTCGGCGTCCTGGTCATGATGGCCGCTCAGGGGGCCCTCGGCGTCCTCGGCTACGAGGCCGTCCACCGCCTGCAGATCGTCATGACGTTCGTGCTCGCCGTGGCCTTCGCGGTGATCGCCTGGCGGATGCTCGACGGGGTCCACCCCGCGACGACCGGATCCGCGACGGGCGCCGACCGCGCCGGCGCGTTCGTCCTCACCAGCACCATCGCGCTGAGCCTCTCGCTGTCCTGGGCACCGTACGCCGGTGACTTCAGCCGCTATCTGCCGCGTTCGACGTCCCGCCCTCGGATGTTCTGGTGCACCCTGCTCGGGCTCGTCGCGTCCTTCGTCGCCGTGCAGGTCCTCGGGCTGTGGGGCGCGTCGGTGCTGACCGACCAGACGGCGGCGGGCGTGGACACGCTGCTGGGCGGCGGTGCCGCGGGAGCGTTCGGGCTGCTGGCCGTGGCGCTCGCGGCGGTGTGCAGCAACGCGATGAACGACTACAGCGGTTCGCTGGCCCTGCAGACCCTGGGTGTGCGGATGCCGCGCCCGTTGGCGGCCGCCCTGGCCGCCGCGCTCGGCTTCCCGCTGGTGCTGTGGATGCACGCCGCCGACACCACGGCCCGCTTCCAGAACGTGCTGTTGTTCGTGGGCTGTTGGATCCCCGGGTTCGTCGCGATCGTCGTCGTCGACTGGATCGCCCGGGGGCGGGAGCGTGGGGACGCCCCGGTCGACGTCGCCGCCGAGATGTCCCGTCCGCGCCCTGGATGGCCGTCGCTGGTGGCCTTCGTCGCCGCTTTCGGCGCGGCCGTGCCGTTCATGGACACGAGCCTGTACGTCGGTCCGGTGGCCGACGCGCTGCACGGCGCCGATCTCTCGTACTACGTGGCGTTCCTGGTCGCCCTCGCCCTCTACGCCCCGCTGCGGCTGCGCCGCCGCGTCTGAGGGCTGCCCGTCGCTCCGCCGGTCCAGGGCTTCGGGCCCGCGGCCGTACCCCGAGAGGAACACCCCATGACCACCCCGCCCCGCGTCCTGACGATCGCCGGCTCCGATTCCGGCGGAGGCGCGGGAATCCAGGCCGACTTGAAGACCATGCTCGCGCTGGGCGCCCACGGGATGAGCGTGCTCACCGCTGTGACCGCGCAGAACTCCGTGGGTGTGCAGGGGGCTTGGGAACTGCCCGAGGAGGCGGTACGCGCCCAGTACCGCAGTGTGGTCGACGACATCGGGGTCCAGGCCGTGAAGACGGGGATGCTCTCCTCGCCCGGCCTCGTCACCACGGTCGCCGAGTTGCTGTCCGACGTGGGCGTCCCGGTCGTCGTGGACCCGGTGAGCGTCTCCAAGCACGGGGACCGGCTGCTGGCCGACGACGCGCTGGACGCCGTACGGACCCGGTTGCTGCCGCGGGCGACCGTGGCCACCCCGAATCTCGACGAGGTCGCCCAGCTCACCGGGTTGAAGGTGGACGACGAGTCGGGCATGCGCCGGGCCGCCGGGCTGCTGCTCGCGTTCGGTCCCCGTTGGGTGCTCGTGAAGGGGGGACATCTGCCGGGCCAGGCCGTCGACCTGCTCACCGACGGAACCTCCGAGCACTGGCTGCGCGCGCCCCGCCACGACAACCGGCACACGCACGGCACGGGGTGCACGCTCGCCTCGGCCGTCGCGGTGGGCCTGGCCGAGGGCCTCGAAGTGCCGGAGGCGGTACGGCGGGCCAAGGCGTACGTGACGGCCGCGATCGAGGCCGGTTTCGCGCTCGGTGCCGGTATCGGACCGGTGGACCACGGGTGGCGGCTGCGCCGCGACGACCGCCCCCGCCCGACGCCCGGGCACGACTGACCCCGCCCGGCGTCCGCCCGCCGTTCCGGCACCACGGGATCCCGCCCGGGCCGCCGCCCGCGATCCCGGCACGGCTGCCCGGTTCCCCGGCCGCCGGCCCTCGTTCGGGCACGACCCGCCCCTCCGTCGGCCACCGCCCGCCCGGGGCCCTGACCCCGGCCGGCCAACGGCTCCGCACCTCGGCGCGAGGTTCCCGGACGTCCGGGTCCGTCCGGCGCCCGGAGGCCCGTTCCACGGTCCGGCACACCTCCTGCCTCGGACGGTGAACACCTCGGCCCCTCCCGGCGTACTGATCGGCACAGCGACAGTCGTCTGCTCGCCCGTCAGGTACGCGGACAGGCAGATCCGGATCCAAGGAGCACACCATGAAGGCGACCGCGCAGATCGGCGTCACAGGGCTCGCGGTGATGGGCCGCAACCTGGCCCGCAACTTCGCCCGGAACGGCTACACCGTCGCCGTCCACAACCGCACCCCCGCGCGCACCAAGGCACTGGTCGAGGAGTTCGGGCACGAGGGCTCCTTCGTCGCGGCCGAGTCGGCCGAGGACTTCGTGGCGGCGCTGGAACGCCCCCGGCGCCTCATGATCATGGTGCAGGCGGGTGCCGCCACCGACGCCGTCATCGAGGAGTTCGCCCCGCTGCTCGAAGACGGCGACATGATCATCGACGGGGGCAACGCCCACTTCAGCGACACCCGTCGTCGTGAGCAGTCGCTGCGCGAACGCGGCATCCACTTCGTCGGCGCGGGCGTGTCCGGCGGCGAGGAGGGCGCCCTCAACGGGCCGAGCATCATGCCGGGCGGCTCCCCCGAGTCGTACGCCTCGCTGGGCCCGATGTTCGAGTCGATCAGTGCCAAGGTGGACGGCGAGCCGTGTGCCACGCACATCGGCACCGACGGCGCCGGACACTTCGTCAAGATGGTGCACAACGGCATCGAGTACGCCGACATGCAGCTCATCGGCGAGGCCTACGACCTGCTCCGGCGCGTCGGCGGCTACACGCCGCAGCAGATCGCGGAGATCTTCCGGCGCTGGAACAAGGGCCGCCTCGACTCGTACCTCATCGAGATCACCGCCGAGGTCCTCGCGCACACGGACGCCGCCACCGGCGAACCGTTCGTCGACGTCGTGGTGGACGCCGCGGGGCAGAAGGGCACCGGCCGCTGGACCGTGCAGACCGCCCTGGACCTCGGCTCCCCGGTCACCGCCATCGCGCAGGCGACCTTCGCCCGCGCCGCCTCCAGCCAGGACGGCCTGCGCTCCGCCTACCGCGGCCTGCCCGGCGGCACCCACTGGGACCTGTCGGGAACCGAGGCCGAGCGCTTCACCAGCCAGGTGGAACACGCCCTGTACGCCTCGAAGCTGATCGCCTACGACCAGGGCTGGAAGATGATCCTGGACGCGGCGGCCGAGTACGGCTGGGACATCGACCTCGGTGAGGTGGCGAAGATCTGGCGCGGCGGCTGCATCATCCGCGCGGCGTTCCTCGACCGTATCCGCGCCGCGTACGCCGTCGATCCGGGCCTGGTCAGCCTGCTGTCGGACGCGGGGTTCGCCACCGAGATCAAGGACGCCCAGGTCCCGTGGCGCGAGGTCGTCTCCATCGCCACCCGCAGAGGCGTCCCGGTGCCCGCGTTCTCCGCGGCGCTGTCCTACTACGACACGCTGCGCGCCGACCGGCTGCCGGCCGCACTGACCCAGGGGCAGCGCGACTTCTTCGGTGCCCACACCTACCGGCGCACCGATCGCCAGGGCAGCTTCCACACGCTGTGGGGCGAGGCGTCCCGCAGCGAGACCGAGGTCCTGTGACCCTGTCGGTCGCCCCCGTCGGTCGATGAATGAGCGAGGGGCGGGCCGCACTTCCGTGGTGACGGAGGTACGGCCCGCCCCTCGCTGACGGCCGGACGTCTCAACCGGCGTTCGTGAAGGGCTCCTCGATCCCCGTCACTAGGCGCGTCATCACCGCGGACGGCAGCGAGGGGTTGCCGGCCGCCGCTTCCGCCACCTGCCGGTCGGGGTCGGAGAGCAGTTCCACGATCACCCGCGGCGGGAGTGCCGGGTGAGCGGCGGCCACGGGTCTGGCCCGGTCGTCCGCGAGGCAGAAGAGCAGGACCGGGGCGGTCGCGTTCGGGTCGACGTCGGCGGCGGTCAGTCTGCCTTCGCGGGCGAGTCGTACGCCGCTCCGCTCGTCGCGCGCGAGGAGGGCGACCGCCTGCGCGTGGCTGAGGTCCTCCCGGCTCGCGAGGTCGATGGCGAGGTCGGCGTCCGCGACCGCGATCAGCCGGTCGACCAGTTCGGACGGCAGGGCCGGGTTGGCGGCGAGACCGCTCAGGACATGGTTCACAGGGGGCATCCTGCCTCGGTCCGTGGAGAATCGGCCCGGGATTTTTCCGGCGCGGAGGTCACCGGGCGGAAGGTCCCCGGTGCCGGCCCACGCGGTGCGCACGCCTCGCCCGGTGCCCCGCCGTTCATCGGCGCCCGAGGTGGAAATTTCCTTGTCAACGGCTCCTTCAGTACACGGGCCGATCTCGCGATACCCGCCCTGACCGGGGCAGATGCTCCGCGCAGGGGCCGCCCGGCCCCCGCCGCGGGACCGGCCGCGGGACCGGCCGGCCTCTGCCACCGCTCGCGCGCGCCGCGATCCCCTTGCACTGTTGGGGTGTAACGAGGAGGTGCGGTGCCATGCGCGGAGCACAGGGTGCGAGGCAGTGGTGCTGGCGCTGGCGGAGGAATCCGCTGCGTCGCCGTGACGACGTCTTCGAGGCGTGGATCGTGCTGATCGTCTGGACGGTGATGGTGCTCGGCGGCACCCTCGCCGGCCTGGTGACCGCCCACGCCGCCGACGAGTCCTTCACGCGGCTGCGCCACGACCGGCACGCCGTCCCGGCCACACTGGTCAGCGGCACGGAAAGGGCGGTACCCGCCGGAGAGGGCTCGTCCTTCGACCATGTCCGGGCGACGGTCCGCTGGACGACGCCGGACGGGTCACCACACATCGGCAGCGCCCTGGTGGAATCCGGGCACAAGGCCGGATCACACGTGGTGATCTGGATGGATCCGCGGGGCCGGCCCACCACGGCACCGCCGACCACGAGCGCCGCGGCCACCGAGTCCACCCTGCTGGGCGTCGCCGCCGCCGTGGCCCTGGGCGGCCTGGTCTTCGGCGTGGGCGGCCTCGTCCGGTGGCGGCTCGACCAGCGGCGCTATCGCCGGTGGGAGCGCGAGTGGGAGCGGCTCGGACCGCAGTGGGGGCACAAGACGCCCTGACCCAGGCGCGTCCGTCCCCCACGGTCGGGGCCACTGGTCCCCGCCAGGAGTCAACCGGCCTAATCCGTGGGGGACTTCCGCGGTACTGGACTTCTGTAGTGCGGGACTTCCGCGGTGCGGGACTTCACGCCTCCCGGACGGGGTTGCCGTCCGGGAGCCGTTCGGCGGCGACGGGGTCCGGGACGGTCAAGGCGTGGACGGCGCGCGCACGGCACCGCGGAGCCGACGGTCTCCTTCCGCGGAGGCCTTCGGCCCGGGCCGGTGCCATGCGGCCCGTGAAGGGGGGCCGGACGGCCCATGGCGGCGGGCGGACCACGGGCGGAGATTGGAGGGGGAAGGGTCGGGCGCCAGGAAGAGGCAGGATCATGAACACTTCCACCACATCCACCATGCTGCGGGCACTGCCCGCCCACCAGCAGGAACGGCTGCTGCGCATGGCCCGCGAGGTGTCGTTCCCCGAGGGCACCCGGCTGTTCGAGGAAGGCCGTCACGCGGACCGGTTCTGGATCATCCGGACCGGGACGGTGTCCCTCGACATGCGGGTCCCGGGCCGCCGGGCGGCCGTCATCGAGATCCTCGGTCACAACGAACTCGTCGGCTGGTCCTGGCTGTTCGCCCCGCACACCTGGCATCTGGGCGCCGAGGCGACGAGCCCGGTGCGCGCCTACGAGTTCGACGCCGAGGACGTCCGGGCACTGTGCCGCGAAGACCCCGAGCTGGGAATGGCCGTGGCCCAGTGGGCGGGCGAGATCGTCGGCCACCGGCTCCAGTCGGCCCGGACCCGGCTGCTCGACCTGTACGCCCCTTACGGCAGCGGCAGCGCGCGCTGACCACCGGCGTCGCGCGGATCGGTGGGCCTGCCGTCGGCCTCGGCGGGGAAACCCGTGCAGACTCGAATGGGGCCGGTCGGCCCTAGTGCATCGGGCCCGGAAGCGTGACGATCGACTTGAGCGGGCTCACGGTCTGCTGTCCATTACTGAACAAGGGGTCGTCATGGCCGAGGCGCGTACGTTCTCCGAGCGGAACCCGATCAGGGTCTTCCTGCTGGACGACCACGAGGTGGTGCGCCGCGGTCTCACGGACCTGCTGGACGCCGAGCCCGACATCTCGGTGGTCGGCGACGCGGGCAACGTGGAGCACGCCCTGGTGCGCGGCCCCGCGCTGCGCCCCGACGTGGCCGTTCTCGACGTACGCCTGCCGGACGGCGACGGCATCAGCGTCTGCCGGGAACTGCGCAGCCAGATGCCCGAGCTGTCCTGCCTGATGCTGACGTCCTTCGACGACGAGGAAGCGCTGCTCGACGCGATCATGGCCGGGGCGGCGGGCTACGTACTGAAGCAGATCAAGGGTTCCGACCTGGTCTCGGCGGTCCGTACCGTCGCGTCCGGCCAGTCGATGCTGGACCCCACGACGACCGCCCGGCTGATGCGCAAGCTGCGCACGGACCCGGCCGAGGAACCGCCCCTCTCGCCCGAGCTCGCCGGTCTCTCGCCGCGCGAGCGGGACATCCTCGCGCTGATCGGGGACGGACTCACGAACCGCGAGATCGGCAAGGAGCTCTACCTCTCCGAGAAGACGGTGAAGAACCACATCTCCCGTCTGCTGGCCAAGCTCGGCGTCCAGCGCCGCGTCCAGGCCGCGGTCCTGGCCAACCAGCTCGAACACCCGGAAGCGGCCGGCCACCACTCCACGCGCTGAGTCCCGCTCGGGCCGGCCCCCGGTCACTGTCCCCGATCCTTCGTCCCGCTCCCGGTCCCGGTCATCGTCGCCGTTCCGGCAGCGTGAGCGCGCAGGACTCACCCGGCGCCACCGTGACCGTGCGGTCCGCCAAGGTGATGTCGATCGGCGGCTCGTCCGACGCCGGCACGCTGACCATCAGCCTCCCCGCGCTCAGGTGCAGGTGCACACCACGATGCCCCCGGTAGCGGATCGCGAGACCGTACTCGGACAGCTCCGGCAGCGGGACCGGGTCGAACCGCAGCGCTCCGCCGCGGGTCTCGAGACCGGTCAGCCCGCGCTGGACGAGATCGAGGGTGCCCGCCATCGCGCCCAGGTGGATGCCCTCCCCCGTGGTGCCGCCCTGGAGGTCGGCGATGTCGCCCCGCAGAGCCTCGTGGATGTACGTCCAGGCCTCGGCGCGCCGGGCCCGGCCCAGCACCCAGCCGTGCACGAGACTGCTCAGCGTCGAACCGTGGCTCGTGCGGCTCAGGTAGTGGTCGACGGTGCGCCGCCAGAGGGTGTCGTCGACCTCGTGTCCGAGCCTGCGGAACAGGGCGCCGAGTTCGGCCGGCGCGAAGAGATAGCCCAGCATCAGCACGTCCGCCTGCTTCGAGGCCTGGTAGCGGTTGACGCTGTCGCCCTCGGCCTCCAGGATCCGGTCGAGCCGCCGGATGTCGCCGTACCGGTCCCGGTAGCCCTCCCAGTCGAGCTCCGCGAGGTCGCCGTACCCCTCGAACTGGCTGATGACACCGGCGTGGAAGGGCACGTGCAGTCCGCTCGACACGTCGTGCCAGAGGTCGAGTTCGGCGGAGTCGAGGCCGGTCCGCTCCACGAGGTCCCGGCGCAGCAGTTCGGGCAGCTCGCCCAGCACGTCGAGGGTGCGGATGAGCACCCAGGCGGCCGTCACGTTGGTGTACGCGTTGTCGTCGAGCCCGGGCCGGATGGCGTCCGGGTAGGCGTCGTGGTACTCGTCGGGGCCGACGACACCGCGGATCCGGTAGCGGCCGAGGGTGCCGTCGTACTCGGCGAAGCCGGCCCAGAAGCGGGCGATCTGCACGAGCATCTCGATGCCCTTGGTGTGCAGGAACTCGGTGTCGCCGCTCGCCTCGCAGTACTGCCACACGTTGTACGCGATCGCCGATCCGACGTGGTGCTGGAGGTGCGAGTGGTCGGCAAGCCAGCGGCCGGAACGCGGGTTCAGGTGCAGTTGCTGGGTCTCCTCCCGCCCGTCGCTGCCGCTCTGCCACGGGTACATCGCGCCGGTGCGGCCGGCGTCCTGGGCCGACCGGCGTGCCTGCTCCAGACGGCGGTGACGATAGGTGAGCAGGGCGCGGGAGACCTCGGGGAAATGGAGGTTCAGGTACGGCAGCACGAACAGTTCGTCCCAGAAGACGTGCCCCCGGTAGGCCTCGCCGTGCAGCCCGCGCGCCGGGACTCCGACGTCGAGCTCCGCGGTGTGCGGGGAGAGCGTCTGGAGCACGTGGAACAGGTGCAGACGCAGGATCGGTCCCACGCTGCCCGCCACGTCCAGTTCGGCGTTGCGCCACAGTGCCTGCCACGCGGTGCGGTGGGTGTCCAGCAGCCCCTCGAAGTCCGCGGCCCGCCCGACCCGGTCGACGGCCGCGTCCAGCGGGTCCTTGATCGCCGTGTCGTGGGAGGTGTGCAGGGCCACGGTCTTGTCCACGGTCACCGTCCGGCCGTCGGTCAGCGCGATCCTGAGCGACTGGGCGGCGCGTCCCGGGGTGTGCGCGTCCGTGGTCTCGGCGGGGGCGTCCGTGACGGTACGGGCGGCCAGTCCGATGCCGATCTCCGAGGCGGAGGTGCGGCAGCGCAGCCAGATTGTGTCCGGTTTCCCGGTACCGGTCCTGACGTCCGCCAGGTGGCGGGAGGCGAGGGAGCGATAGCGCTCGACTCCGCTGTTGGTGACCGTTCCGTCGAGTGCCGACTCGATCTCGACGGGGCCGGACCAGCCCTCGGCCGTCACCTGCGTGCGCAGCAGGGCGAGGTGGGGATCGGCCATGTGGACCAGTCGCAGCTGCCGCACGGCGAGACGCCGGCCCTCCTCGTCCTCGTAGCGCACGGTGCGTTCCAGGGTGCCCGCGACCAGGTCCAGGCGCATCCGGTGGTCGAGCAGCCGGTGGGAGTCGGGGGTGAGCCAGGTCCCGGTGGCGGTCCGCACGCGCAGGGGCAGCCAGTTGGGGAGGTTGACCATGTCCTCGTTCTCGACCTGGTGCCCGGCCACCTGCGAGGTCAGACGGTTGTAGCAGCCCGCCGCGTACGTGCCCGGGTAGTGGACGGAGTCGGCGGAGCACTCCGGGGCCGCGCCCCGGGTCGCGAAGTACCCGTTGCCGAGGGTGCACAGCGATTCGCGCAGGCGTTCCTGCGCCGGGTGGTAGCCCTCGTAGTCCCAGGTGAGGTCGTCCATGCCTTCATCCTCCGGTACGGGCGGCCCGCCGGCCTCGCGGCACACGCGGGGCGACGGCGGGCCTGTCCCGTGGGCGTCGGCCGTGGACGCGTACGGTCCCGGGTGACGCCCTGCCGCGGCGGCGGGCCCGGTCTCTCAGCCGGTCCAGGTCCAGTCCGCGACCTCGGGAAGGTCGGTGCCGTGCTCGCGGATCCAGATGTCGTGGCGGGAGTGGGCGTCGGCCATCTTCTGGCGCAGGGCGGCGGCGCGCACGCCGAGGCCGGGGACGCGGTCGATGACGTCCATGACCAGCCGGTAGCGGTCCATGTCGTTGCGGACGACCATGTCGAAGGGGGTCGTGGTGGTGCCCATCTCCTTGTAGCCGCGCACATGGAGGTTCCCGTGGCCGGTGCGGCGGTAGGCGAGGCGGTGGATGAGCCAGGGGTAGCCGTGGTAGGCGAAGATCACCGGCTTGTCGGTGGTGAACAGTCCGTCGTACTCGAAGTCGCTCATCCCGTGCGGGTGTTCCTCGCTCGGCAGCAGCCGGGTCATGTCGACGACGTTGACGACCCTGACGGCGAGATCGGGCAGATGGCGGCGCAGCAGGTCGGAGGCGGCCAGGATCTCCTGGGTGGGGACGTCGCCCGCGCAGGCGAGGACGACGTCGGGGTCCCGGGTGCCGTCGGCGGTTCCCGCCCAGTCCCAGATGCCGGCGCCGCGGGCGCAGTGGGCGCGGGCCTCGTCCATGGAGAGCCAGTCGAAGCAGGGCTGCTTGCCGGCGACGACGACGTTCACGTAGTCGCGGCTGCGCAGTACGTGATCCGCCACGGACAGCAGGGTGTTGGCGTCCGGCGGGAGGTAGACGCGCACGACCTCGGGGCTCTTGCTGAGGACGTGGTCGACGAAGCCGGGGTCCTGGTGCGAGAAGCCGTTGTGGTCCTGGCGCCAGACATGTGAGGTGAGCAGGTAGTTGAGGGAGGCGATCGGGGCGCGCCAGGGCAGTTCGCGTGAGGTCCTCAGCCATTTGATGTGCTGGTTGACCATGGAGTCGACGATGTGCACGAAGGCCTCGTAGCAGGAGAACAGTCCGTGCCGGCCGGTGAGGGTGTAGCCCTCCAGCCAGCCCTGGCAGAGGTGTTCGGAGAGGATCTCCATGACGCGGCCGTGCCGGTCCAGGTGTTCGTCCACGGGCAGGATCTGTGCCTGCCAGGCCTTGCCGCTGGCGCCGAAGACGGCGTCCAGGCGGTTGGAGGCCGTCTCGTCGGGGCCGACCAGCCGGAAGTCGCGGCGCTCCGAGGTCTTGTTCATGACGTGTTCGAGGAGGCCGCCGAGGACCCGGGTCGGCTCGTGCACGGTGGCTCCGGGCTTGTCCACGGGGACGGCGAAGCGCTCCAGGGGCGGGAGCGGGAGATCGCGCAGGAGGAGGCCGCCGTTGGCGTGCGGGGTGGCGCCCAGGCGCCGGGAGCCCTCGGGCACGCAGGCCAGTACGTCGGCGACCGGCCGTCCCTGGGCGTCGAAGAGTTCCTCGGGGCGGTAGGAGCGCAGCCAGGTCTCCAACTGCCGCAGGTGTTCCGGGTTTTCACGGACCCCGGCGAGAGGCACCTGATGGGCGCGCCAGGTTCCTTCGACGGGCTCGCCGTCGACCTCGGCGGGGCCGGTCCAGCCTTTGGGGGTGCGCAGTACGACCATGGGCCAGCGGGCCCGCTCGGCGACGCCTTCCTCGCGGGCCGTGAGCTGGAGGAGCGCGATCCGGTCCAGGGCCCGGTCGAAGGCGGCGGCCATGGCGCGGTGCACCTGGGCGGGGTCGTCGCCGGTGACATGGATCGGTTCGTGGCCGTATCCGCGCAGGAGCTCGTCGAGTTCGGCCTCCGGGAGCCGGGAGAGCACGGTCGGGTTGGCGATCTTGTAGCCGTTGAGGTGCAGGACGGGCAGGACGGCGCCGTCGTGGACCGGGTCGAGGAACTTGTTGGAGTGCCAGGACGCGGCGAGCGGTCCCGTCTCCGCCTCGCCGTCACCGATGACGCAGGCGACGAGCAGCCCGGGGTTGTCGAAGGCGGCTCCGTAGGCGTGGGCGAGGGAGTAGCCGAGTTCGCCTCCCTCGTGGATGGAGCCGGGCGTCTCGGGGGCGACGTGGCTGGGCACTCCGCCGGGGAAGGAGAACTGCCGGAACAGCCTCTCCATGCCCTCGCGGTCCCGGGGCACGGAGGGGTACGTCTGGCTGTACGTGCCCTCCAGCCAGGAGTTCGCCAGCACGGCCGGGCCGCCGTGCCCGGGGCCCCATACGCACAGCGCGTCCAGGCCGCGTGCCTTCACGACGCGGTTGAGGTGGGTGTGGACCAGGTTGAGGCCGGGCGAGGTGCCCCAGTGGCCGAGCAGGCGGGGCTTGATGTGCGCGGGAGTCAGGCGCTCGGTGAGCAGCGGGTTGGACATCAGATAGATCTGGCCCACGGCAAGGTAGTTGGCGGCCCTCCAGTGGGCGTCCAGAGTGCGCAGTTCGTCGTCGGTCAGTACGGTGCTGTCCTGGTGTTCTGCCTTGGGCATGGTGACTCCGTAGGTCATCGGGGTGTGTCGACGAGGCGGGTCATCGTGGCGCTTCACAGGAGGCGTCATCGGGCGGAGGAGGCGGCATGGCCGAGGAGAAGACGGCGAGGGTGCCGCGCGAGGCGTACGAGCGGGAGCTGCTCCGTCTGCAGACGGAGCTGGTGAAGCTCCAGGAGTGGGTGCGGACCGAGGGCGCCCGTGTGGTGGTGGTCTTCGAGGGCCGGGACGCGGCGGGCAAGGGCGGCACGATCAAGCGGGTGGCGGAGCATCTGAACCCGCGTGTCGCGCGGATCGCCGCGCTGCCGACGCCCACCGAGCGGGAGCGCACCCAGTGGTACTTCCAGCGGTACGTGGAGCATCTGCCGGCCGCCGGGGAGATCGTGCTGTTCGACCGGAGCTGGTACAACCGCGCCGGGGTCGAGCACGTCATGGGCTTCTGCACGAAGGAGGAACACCAGCTCTTCCTCCGGCAGTGCCCGATCTTCGAGCGGATGCTGGTGGAGGCCGGTGTGCTGCTGCGCAAGTACTGGTTCTCGGTGAGTGACGCGGAGCAGCAGAAGCGGTTCCGGCGCCGGCTGCAGGACCCCACGCGGCGCTGGAAGCTGTCGCCCATGGATCTGGAGTCGATCACCCGCTGGGAGGCCTACTCCCGGGCGAAGGACGAGATGCTGGTGCACACGGACATCACCGAGGCGCCGTGGTTCGTGGTCGAGAGCGACGACAAGCGCCGCGCCAGGCTGAACATGATCGCCCATCTGCTGTCCACCGTCCCGTATCGCGAGGTGCCGCCACCGGTTCTGGAGCTGCCCGACCGGCCGCCGTCGACGGGTTACGTCCGCCCGCCGCGCGATCTGCAGACCTTCGTCCCCGACCACGCGGCGAGCCTCTAGGGCGCCGGGCGGCCTCGTCCGTGGCCCGGTCCACGGCGCGCGTTCCGGGCCCGGCCCCGTCGGCACCCACGACGAGGGGAAGATCCACGACGGTCAGCTCCCTTCGCCGAAGTCGAAGACGATCCGGGCCTGGATCCGGCCGTGCAGCACCTCGTCGATGGACTCGTTGACGGAGGCGAGGGGCCGGGACTCGCGGATGACCCTGGTCCGGCCCGCGGCGTGCAGTTCGAAGACCTCGGCCAGGTCCTGCCGGGTGCCGACGATGGAGCCGATCACGGAGGTGCCGTTGAGCACGGTCTCGAAGATCGGGACCGGGATCGTGCCGTGCGCCGGCATCGCGACCATGACGAGTTTCCCGCCGCGCCGCAGTCCCCTGTACACCGCGGAGAAGGCGTCCTCGTTCACCGCGAGCGCCAGCGCGGCGTGCGCGCCGCCGTGGCGCCCGAGGACCTCGCCGGGGTCCTCCTTACGGGCGTCGATCACGATGTCGGCGCCGAGTTCCGAGGCCAGTTCGAGTTTCTCGTCGGTGACGTCGATCGCCGCCACGGTCGCACCGGCGATCTTCGCGTACTGCAGGGCCAGGTGGCCGAGTCCGCCCACGCCGGAGACGGCGACGAGCCGGCTGGGCCTGACGTCGGCGACTTTCAGGGCCTTGTACGTGGTCACACCGGCGCAGGTGAGCGGCGCCGCGTCGAGCGGGGAGATCCCCTCGGGCACCGGCTGGGCGAAGTCGGCCCAGGCGAGCATCTTCTCGGCGTAGCCGCCGTCGCACCCGTAGCCGGTGTTGATCTGCTGCTCGCACAGCGTCTCCCAGCCGGAGAGACAGTGTTCGCAGCGTCCGCAGGCCTTGCCGAGCCAGGGCACGGCGACCCGCTGTCCCACGGTGAGGTGGGTGACGCCGTCGCCCAGCGCCTCGACGAGGCCGACGCCCTCGTGTCCGGGGACGAACGGCGGGCTCGGCTTGACCGGCCAGTCGCCGTTGGCGGCGTGGATGTCGGTGTGGCAGAGCCCGGAGGCCTCCACCCGGACGCGGACCTGGCCGGGGCCGGGCTCGGGGTCCGGCCGCTCCTCGATCACCAGCGGCTCACCGAACGCTCGTACGACTGCTGCTTTCATGGGATGCCTCTCCTTGCGGGATCGGGCCGCGACCGGTGCGCGGCCGAGACCGGCCCGTGGTGATCAGGGGTGCGCGACGACGGCGACGGGGGCGGTGGAGTGGTGCAGCACGGCGTGCGTGACGGGCCCGACGTGGGCACCGAGCGCGTCGTGGCGGACCCGGCGGCCCACCACGACGAGCGAGGCCTCCCGGGAGGCGTCGACGAGGTGGTTGGCCGGTTTCCCGGACAGGGAGTCCTCGATGATCTCCACGGCCGGGAACTTCTCGCGCCAGGGCCGCAGCGCGTCCGTCATGGCGGCGGCGTCCTCGGCGGCCAGCCGGGCGTTCATCTTGATGTCGGGGGGCAGCCCGTACGCGATGTAGGGCGGCTCGTTCCAGGAGTGCACGACCCGCAGCGCCGTGGCGCGCAGCAGGGCCGCCTCGAAGGCGAAGCCGATCAGCGCGTCGTCCGGGGAGCCGGTGTCCAGCCCGAGCACCACGGGGCGGAAGGGCGCGAGGGCGGACGGGATGCCCGTCGGATCCGTCAGGTGCTCGTCCGCCGCCTGTTCACCGGCGCGTACGAACACGACGGGGCGCCCGGCGTGTGCCGCGAGGGCCAGGCCGACCGAGCCGACCATGAAACCGCCGACGCCGCTGAGCCCACGGGTGCCGAGGACCAGGAGTTCGGCGTCGTCCGCGGCCTTGAGCAGTACCTCGGCGGGCCGGCCGGTGAGCTGCTCCGAGGTGACGTCGACTCCCGGGTGGCGCTCCCGTAGCCCTTCGGCGGCTTCGCGCGGAATCCGCTCGCTCCAGTGCTGGTGGGTCTCGGCGCCGAGCAGTGGTGCCTGGGCCATGGGGTCCGGGGCGGCTTCCCATACGTTGACCAGCCTGACCGGCAGGGCGCGCAGCCGCGCCTCGCGGGTGGCCCATTCGGCGGCGGTGAGGCTCTCGGGTGATCCGTCGAGGCCTACGGTGACAGTGCGGGGCATGGTGTCCACCTCCTGAATCGGGGCCCGGTCGGGGTCCGATTCCAGGGTCGTGTCGAAACGGTCGGGCGGGGCAGGGGCCGCTGGTCCCCGGTGGGGGCCGTTCGGCCCAAGCCGGGCCACCGGGCCGCACGGGAGGGCGGAACCCTTCCGGGGTCCCGTCTCCCGCCCGGGGCCGGCACGGCCGGCGACCGGTGCGCCTGACCGACGGCTCGGCCGCCCCCCGACACGGGGCGTGTCGCCCGCGGAGACGGCGCGAGGACGAGGCGAGGACGAGGAGGATCAGGAAAGCCGTGTGGACGAGGTGGTGGTCGGCGAACGGATCGACCGCCGTGCTCTCCGTGAGCCGTCGGCCGGGTACTGGGCGGGCACCCACTCGGCGACCCGCATCAGCCCCACCATCACCGTGCCCGCAACCGCGCGGATCCGCAGCACGAATCCGCCGATCAGGGCGAGCCCCCTGCCGAGCGGCCCGGCCGTGAAGGGCTGGCGGACCCAGGTGTCACCGGCCCGGGGCGGCGGGTCCACCCCATCGATCCGGCGGGGACACCGGCGAGAACGCGTCTCCGCCGTGATCGACCGGACAGGTCCTAATTAATCCGTGCCGGTTCCGGCCTCGCGCAGCATCCGGGCCACCAGCAGGGCGCCTCCGGTCGCCGCCCCCACCGCTCCCGCCGCTCCCACGGCCAGGAGACCGCCGGAGGAACGCCAGGACAGTACCGACCACCGCGACTGCGCGGAGAACAACGATCCTGTACTCAGCCACGAACCGGTCGAGATCAGTGACAGGGCGGACCCGATCGAGCCGGCCGACAGGGCGCTGCCGATCGAGCCGACGGACAGGGCCGAACCGACGGACCCCACGGACAGCACCGATCCCACGGAGCCGATCGACAGCACGGAATCCTGTGACCACAACGACAGCACCGAACCATTGGACGTACGAGGGACCGACCGTACGGACAGCTTTGTCATGAGGCCATCTTGCCCCGGACCGCTCCGCTTCGGGCGGTTGTCGACGGATGACGCGGGTCTCGGGTGAGGGACCTTCCGGCATCCGGCTTCAGAGCGAGGACCGCTCGTCCGCCGCCCCGAGCACGTCGGCCAGCTGCCCCAGCAGCGAGCGCAGCAGTTCGTCGTCCCCGTCGTCCAGCACCGGCCAGCGCGCGCGGACCTCGCGGTCCAGGCGCCGCCAGTACGTCCGGCCGCGCGGGGTGAGGTGGGCGAGGATGCGGCGCCGGTCGTGCGGGTCGACGCGGCGGTAGAGGAGGTTCTGGTCCACGAGGTGGTCGACGAGTCTGGTGAGCGTGGCCGGCGGGAGGAAGACCGCCTCGGCGATCGCGGTCATGGGGTGGCCCGCGCCGTCGGAGAGCAGTGCGAGGACCCGCCAGGCGTCGAGGGAGCAGCCGTCCTCGTCCAGCACGGACCGGAGCCGCCGTGCTGCCAGGCGCTCCGCCCGCGTCAGCAGCTGCATCAGATCCTGGGGCTGACGCGGCGATGGGGTCGGCATCCTGCTCCTCGCTCCCGGGGGGTGTACATGCTACGAGACGGATTGGAGTTCACCGCGTCGACCCGGAATCATGACGCCATGTTCCGGCCCGACGCGCCCGTGCCCGACTGGTTCACGGCAGACGACTCCGTGTTCGGCGTGGCCCTCGTCCTTCCCCTGCAGGGATCGGCGGGCATCTTCGGGCCCACCTGCGAACTGTGCGCGCAGCTGGCGGCGGAGGAGGTCAACCGCGCGGGCGGGGTGCTCGGCAAGGAGCTGCGACTGCTGCCCGTGGACGGGGGTGGCACACCACGCGAAGTCGCGGACCACGTCGAGGCGTTGGTGGACCTGGGGGCCGTGCAGGGGGTCACGGGCTGGCACATCTCCTCCGTGCGCCAGGCCCTCGCCCCGAGAATCGCGCATCGGGTTCCCTACGTCTACACCGCCCTGTACGAGGGCGGTGAGCACACCGCCGGGGTGTTCCTCACCAGCGAGACACCGCGTGACCAACTACGCCCGGCCATGGGCCTGCTGGCGCACGAGCGCGGGCTGCGCCGCTGGTTCGTGGTGGGCAACGACTACGTGTGGCCGCGCCGTACGGCCCGAGCCGCTCACGTGTACGCGCGCGAGTGCGGCGGCAGCATCCAGGGAGAGGTGTATCTGCCGCTGGGCACCCATGACTTCGGTGCGGTACTGCGCCGGATCGAGCGCACGGAGGCGGACGGCGTCATCATGCTGCTGGTCGGCAGTGACGCGGTGCGCTTCAACCGGGCGTTCGCCGCGGCCGGCCTCGACACCCGGTGCCTCCGGCTGAGCACCCTGATGGACGAGAACATGCTGATGGCCAGCGGTTCTTCGGCCACGGTGGATCTCTACAGCACGGCCGGGTTCTTCGCTTCCCTCGCCGGCCAGGACAGCCTGGACTTCCACGGACTGTACGCAGGGCGATTCGGGATCGAGGCGCCGGCCCTCGGCAGTTTCGGCGAATCCTGTTACGAGGGCGTGCTGTTGCTCGCCGCGCTCATCGGCCGGGCCGGAACCCTCGATGTGTCCGCGATCGGGGCGGCGGCCGAGACCGTGTCCTACGAGGGGCCACGGGGGCTGCTCCATCTGCGCGGCGGTCATGTGCGCCAGCGCATCTACCTGGCACGGGCCGAGGGGCTGGACTTCGACGTGGTCGCCGAGCTCGACCTTCGCGAACCCGGCCCTTGACACCGGCTCGTCGGCGCCAAGATACTTCCCGCGGGAAGTAATCAGAATGCCTCGGGCGTGTCATGAATTCGGATGCCGAATTCCGCCCCGGGCATTTTTTGTTGCCCCGTCGAGCGCCCCCGAACGCATCATGAGAGCGGGAAGATACGGCCGGGAAAGTACCGCGAAACACCTTGGAAACAGGGCGACTTGAGGCTGTGGACCGCACTTCAGGAGGTTGTCTCCTCCACAGCCCGAGGGGGTTCTATTGTCCAGCGGTTCCCGAATTCTCCGACGCCGGATCGCAGCCGGTGCCGCCGTGCTCGCGACCGTCGTCACGCTCTCCGCGTGCGGCGCCAAGACCGACGCGGGCGGTACGTCCGACAAGGCCGCGAAAGCGGACGTGAGCGGCGACACCGTCAAGGTGGGCCTGCTCAACTCGCTGTCGGGCACGATGGCGATCAGCGAGGTGACCGTACGCGACTCCCTGAAACTGGCCATCGGCGAGATCAACGCCTCGGGCGGAGTGCTCGGCAAGCGGATCGAGCCGATCAGCGAGGACGGCGCCTCCGACTGGCCGACGTTCGCCGAGAAGGCGAGCAAGCTGATCAGGGAGGACCGGGTCGCGGCCACCTTCGGCTGCTGGACCTCCGCGAGCCGCAAGGCCGTCAAGCCTGTCTTCGAGAAGAACAAGTCGCTGCTCTTCTATCCCGTGCAGTACGAGGGACTAGAGCAGTCCCCCTACATCTTCTACACCGGCGCCACCACCAACCAGCAGATCGTCCCCGGCCTCGACTATCTCAAGTCCCAGGGCAGGAAGCGGATCTACCTGGTCGGCAGCGACTACGTCTTCCCGCGCACCGCCAACAAGGAGATCAAGGCGTACGCGAAGGCCAACGGCATGACGGTCCTCGGCGAGGACTACGCGCCGCTCGGCTCCACCGAGTTCAGCACGATCGCCAACAAGGTGAAGGCCTCGAAGGCGGACGCGGTCTTCAACACCCTCAACGGCGACTCGAACGTGGCCTTCTTCAAGGAGTACAAGTCCGCCGGACTCACCGCCAAGAGCATGCCGGTGGTCTCGGTGTCGATCGCCGAGGAGGAGGTCAAGTCGATCGGGGCGCAGTACCTGGCGGGCCAGCTGACGGCCTGGAACTACTACCAGACCACCCCGGGGGCCGCGAACACCGCGTTCGTGAAGGCCTACAAGGCCAAGTACGGCCAGGACAAGCCGACCAGTGACCCGATGGAGGCCGCGTACACCTCGGTCTACCTGTGGAAGGCGATGGTCGAGAAGGCGAAGTCCTTCGACCCCGAGAAGGTCAGGGCCGCGTCCGACGGCATCACCTTCGACGCGCCGGAGGGCAAGGTCACCGTGGACGGCGCGACCCAGCACATCTACAAGACCGCCCGCATCGGCAGGATCGGCTCCGACGGGCTGATCAAGCAGGTCTGGGACTCCGGCAAGCCGATCAAGCCGGACCCCTACCTGAAGGGTTACGACTGGGCCTCCGGCCTCTCCTGACCACCCGTCGCGGGGGGGGGGGGGGGGGGGGGGGGGGGGGGGGGGGGGGGGGGCGCCGCCGGGGGCGCCCCGGGGGGGGGGGGGGGGGGGGCGCGGGGGCGCGGGGGGGGGGGGGGGGGGGCGGGCGGCCAGCGG
>NZ_JBIAQM010000030.1:0-98257 GCF_042888945.1 Streptomyces sp. NPDC002698 | reverse complement strand
TCGCCGTCGGGTGAGGGGTGGGCGTCGGTGGCGACGGGCATCGATGTACCGGCACGTCCCCTCGCGCCGGATCCCGGCTGCGGGTGTGCGGTGGCGAGAGTTCAGCCCCTCCGGCGTTTGAGGAGCGGGGTCCGGGGCGGAGCCCCAGGGGTGGGACGGGTAGGGGCGGAGGGGGCGAAAAAAGGGGTGTCCGCCCGGCTGGGCAGGTCAGTCCCGGGGGGCCAGGTGGGGCGGGAAGCCGCCGGTGGCCACCGGGCCCCAGCGGGTGGGGGTGATGCGGATGATCGACTTGGCCTGCCTGCGCATGGCCTCGCGGTACTCGTCCCAGTCGGGGTGCTCACCGGCGATGTTCCGGTAGTACTCGACGAGGGGCTCGACGGAGTCCGGGGAGTCGATCACCTCGGCGGTGCCGTCGATCTGGACCCAGGGCCCGTTCCACTCGTCGCTGAGGACGATCAGGCTGACCCGTTCGTCCCGCTTGGCGTTGCGGGTCTTGGCACGCTCGGGGTACGTCGAGAGGACGATGCGGCCCGAGTCGTCGACGCCACAGGTCAGCGGGGAGCCCTGGGGGCCGCCGTCGGCGCGGCGGGTGAGCAGGACGGCCCGGTGGCGGGGGCGTACGAAGTCCAGCAACTCGTCGAGGGAGACAGAGGTGTTCGTCGCGATGTCGGCTGCCATGCGATCAGCGTAGGCCGCGTGCCCCGCGATCGCCCGCGGGCTCGGCCGGCGGGCGGTACCGGACCTCATCGAAGCGGCTAAAGTGCTCTTCGTCCTGTGCTCGCAGTCGGGAATGTGCTGCGGAGCTCTCCTGCGCATGGCCGTGTGGCCGTGCATGCCGAAGAGGTTCGTGGTGGCTGCGTCTGATTTTTCCGAATTGTCTCGTTCTGATACGGGTTTCGAGCTGGCCGAAGGCCTCACGGCCGCCGCTCAGCAGTTGCACGAGACCTCGAGTCCCCATGCCACCCTGCGTACCGCCGTCCGGCTGGCCGTGCGCATCCTGCCAGGTGTCGAGTACGCCGGGATCTCCGTCATCGAGCCCAAGGCCCACCGGCAGACGCTGGCCTGGACGGACGAGGTCGTCCGTTCCGCCGACGCCCTGAGCGCGGGCCGTGAGCATCACCCGTACCTGAACCGGCTGTGGACGGCGCCGGTGGCCCGGATCGAGGACAGTGCCGCGGAGGACGGGGATCTCGCGCTGTCGGGCCTCGGGCTGCGGTCGGTGCTGTCGCTGCGGCTGCGTGCCGACCGGCGCCGGCTGACCGTTCTGACGGCCTACGCGCGGGCGCCCCGCGCCTTCGACGAGTCGGCCACCCGCATAGGGCGGCTGTTCACCGCGCACGTCGGCATCGCGCTGGACTCGGCCACCCTGCGCGAGCAGCTCACCGAGGCGATGCGCACCCGGGATCTGATCGGCCAGGCCACGGGCATCCTCATGGAGCGGCTCGACATCGACGCGTCCGAGGCGTTCGCCAGCCTCGTGCGCACCTCCCAGCGGGAGAACGTCAAGCTCCGTGACCTGGCCCGGCGGATCGTCGACGTGGGCGAGGGCGGGTGAGCGGGCCTCAGGCGGCCGGCAGCGACTCGCCCTGCACGGCCTGGATGTCGAGTTCCACCCTCAGGGTCGTGCCGATGGCGGAGATGCCCGCCTGGACGATCTGGTTGTAGTGGAGCGCGAAGTCCTCTCGGTGGAGCTCGGCCCTCGCGCGGAACGCGGCGCGGGTGCCGCCCCAGGGGTCGGCGCCGGTGCCGAGGTAGGAGAGGTCGAGGTCGACGGGACGGACGACACCGTGCAGGGTGAGCTCGCCGTGCACGGTCCAGCGGTCGGAACCGGCCGGTGTCAGGCCCGTCGAGCGGTAGGTGATCAGCGGGTGCTTCTCTGTGTCCAGGAAGTCCGGCGACCTCAGATGCCCGTCGCGGGTGCCGTTGCCGGTGTCGATGGAGGCGGCCGTGATCGTCGCCTCGACGCGGGAGGCGGTCACGTCGCCGGGGGCGATCTCGACGCGGCCCGCGAAGTCCGTGAAGCGGCCGTGCACGCTGGAGATGCCCAGGTGCTGGGCGACCACGCCGACGGAGGAGTGCGCCGGGTCGATGGTCCACGGTCCCGGCGGGGGCAGTTCGGTGCCGCCCCGGCGGGCCAGTGTCACCTGGCCGACCTCGGCACGGCCGGCCGCCGTGACGATGGCGCCCGAGGCGGCGGGCGCGTACCCGAGCGCGGTCACGATCACCGTGTAGGCGCCCGGCGCGAGGCTCGTGGTGTCGTGCACGGTTCCGTCGGTGTCCGCCTCGGCCCGCAGCACCTGGGTGCCGGTCGAGTCGGTCACCGTGACGACCGCGTGCGAGACGGCCCACCCGTCCCGGGTACGGATCTTCGCGGTCAGTCCCATGGCAGTAACTCCTTGCGATGAACCAATGAAAACCGGCCCGTGGGGGGCGCACCTCCGCTCAGAGTGCGCGCATCCCCACGGGCCGGGGCTCGGACTACTCGCCGGGGTGGGCGAGTTCGATGTCGTGGTCGTCCATTCCACGGCCGCCGACGGTCAGCGCGGTCGCCACCGGCGGGTAGCCCGCCGCGATGACGGTGTACTCGCCGCCGTCCAGATCGGTGAAGGCGTACGCGCCGTCGCCGCCGGTCCTGGCCGTGCCGACCACGTTTCCGGCCGCGTCCACCAGCGTCACGCGGGCGTCCGACAGCGGGCCGTGCGGCGCCCGTACGACACCCTGGAGCTGGGCTCCCGGGTCGAGGTCGACCTCGACCCGGGTGACCCCGGTGCCGCCGACCTCGACGGGCAGGGCCCGCGGCCGGTGGCCGGCGGCGTTCACCGCGACCGTCACGACACCGGGCACCAGCTCGGCGAAGGCGAACTCGCCCTGCTCACCGGTGGTTCCGGTGGCCAGCACATCTCCGCGGACGTCGGTCACGACGACCATCGCGTCCCTGACCGGGGACGCGCCCTCGCAGGCCCGGACGACACCGCTCAGCCCGCTGGTGCCGCTCAGCAGGATGTCGTACGCGAGCGGCTCGTCGTTCACGACGATCGTCGAGGCCTGCGGCTGGAAGCCGTCGGCGGAGGCGATCAGGACGTACGAGCCCACACCGGGCGCGTCGAGGGCGTACGAGCCGTCCGCCTGCGCGACCGAGCGGCCGAGCTGGCGTCCCGCCGGTGAGATCAGCGTGACCGCGGCCTGCGGCACGGGCGCGCTCTCGGCGCCGCGGACCTGGCCGTGCACCCTGATGCCGCCGGACGCGGGCTGCGGGGCGCTCTCCCTCGTCGCGGTGGCGACGGCGGCGAGCCGCTGTGTGCCTTCGGGTGCGGTCCCGAAGGCGGCTTCGGTGGTGTCGACGGCCGGGGCGAGAGCCGCGGCGGCCGCTGCCTCGACGGCCTCGGCGACGGGAGCCTCGGTGACCGGTTCCCCGGACTTCTCCGCGGCGGCCTGCGCCAGCGCGCCGGACGTCCGCAGCGGGACCTCCTTGATGAACAGCACGATGAGGAAGGCGATCAGCGCCATGCCGGCCGCGATCAGGAAGACGTCCGCGATGCCGTGGCCGTACGCGCTCTCCATCACGGTGCGCAGCGGCGCGGGCAGCTTGTCCATGTCCGGGATGCTGGAGCTGGAGTCCGAACCCGAGCCCAGGGCCGCGTACTTGGGGCCGAGGTCGGTCAGCCCGTCCTTCACGTAGTCGGTGATCCGGTTGGCCATGACCGCGCCGAGCGCGGAGACGCCGATCGCACCGCCGAGGGAACGGAAGAACGTCACCGTGGAGCTCGCCGCGCCCAGGTCCGACGGGGCCACCTGGTTCTGCGTGGAGAGCACCAGGTTCTGCATCATCATGCCGACACCGAGGCCCAGCAGCGCCATGAAGATCGCGATGTGCCAGTAGGCCGTGTCGTAGCGGATCGTGCCGAGCAGGCCGAGGCCCGCGGTGACCAGGAAGCCGCCGGAGACGAGCCAGTACTTCCACCGGCCGGTCTTGGTGATGATCTGGCCGGAGACCGTGGACGAGACGAACAGACCGCCGATCATCGGGATCGTCATGACACCCGACATCGTCGGGGACTTGTCCCGCGCCAGCTGGAAGTACTGGCTGAAGAACACGGTTCCGGTGAACATCGCGACACCGACGAACAGCGACGCGAGGGAGGAGAGGGTGATGGTGCGGTTGCGGAACAGCCGCAGCGGGATGATCGGCTCGCTCGCCCTGGACTCGACCAGCACGAACAGCGCGCCGAGGACGATCGCGCCGGCGACCATCGTGTACGTCTGCCACGAGACCCAGTCGTACTTGTCACCCGCGAAGGTGACCCAGAGCAGCAGCAGGGAGACCGCGGCGGAGATGAAGAACGCGCCGGCCCAGTCGACCTTCACGTCCCGCTTCACGACGGGCAGGTGCAGGGTCTTCTGGAGCACGATCAGCGCGATGACCGCGAACGGCACACCGACGTAGAAGCACCAGCGCCAGCCGAGCCAGCTGGTGTCGGTGATGACACCGCCGAGCAGCGGACCGCCGACGGTTGCGACGGCGAACGTCGCGCCCAGGTAGCCGGAGTAGCGGCCGCGCTCACGCGGGGAGATCATCGCGGCCATCACGATCTGCGCCAGGGCGGACAGACCGCCGACGCCGATGCCCTGGACCACGCGGCAGGCGATGAGCATGCCGGGGTTCTGGGACAGGCCGGCGGCGGCCGATCCCAGTACGTAGATGATCAGCGCTATCTGGACGAGCGCCTTCTTGCTGTACAGGTCGGAGAGCTTGCCCCACAGGGGGGTGGTCGCGGTCATGGCCAGCAGCGAGGCCGTGACGACCCAGGTGTAGGCGGACTGGCCGCCGCCCAGGTCGCCGATGATCTCGGGGAGCGCGTTGGTGACGATCGTCGACGACAGGATCGCGACGAACATGCCGAGCAGCAGCCCGGAGAGCGCCTCCATGATCTGCCGGTGCGTCATCGGAGCGCCGTCGGCGCTTCCGTGCTTGGCGTGAGAGCCCCGCACACCGGATGGTGTGGTCGTTGCCATGGGCTTCCTTTTCTTACGTATTTACGCGGGTGTACGGGTGGTCGGTTCTGATACGTCTGTCGCGTACGGGGGAGGGTGCGCGTGGGACCACTGCGGGGAGCGGCAGTCGCCGAAGCTCTCGCGCAGCCGGCCCATCAGCTCGATGAGCAGTCCGACCTCGTCGTCGGACCAGTGGCTCAGCCGGTCGGAGAGCAGTCGCGACGTGCGCAGGGACAGCTCGTCGAGCTGGGCGTGGCCGGCCGTGGTGAGGCGCAGGATGCGTGAGCGCTTGTCCGCCGGGTCGGGGGACCGTTCGATCCAGCCCCGGTCGGCGACGTGCGCGACATGGCGGCTGGTCACCGACATGTCCACGGACAGCAGCTCCGCGAGCCGGCTCATCCGCATCTCGCCGTACCGGCCGAGCAGCGTGAGCACGGCGGCGGAGCCCGCGGGGCAGTCGGGCGGCAGGATCCGTCCCATCCCCCGTTTCACGGCACCGATGGCGCTGAGCTGACGAGCCAGTTCCTCGTACTGCGCCTGCCCGGCCATCGCACCTCCCTATTCGTTGCTTAGGGCAACCATAAAGAAGTTGGTTGCCGCAGGCAAACGAGTTCGGAGCTTCAGGGCTAAAAAGTTGGCAAAGGCAAGTGTTGGCGAACGGAAACGCGCAGGTGGGAGTGACGGACGGATGGGATGGGGTGGGGTGGGGTTCTTCGGGCGGGGTGGTCGCCGGGGACGGACGCCGGGTGAAGAGGTGGCGCGCGCCGGTGTGCGTCCCGGCCGGGGCGGTGTGCGTCCCGGTCGTGGACGGTGAAGGGGACGCGTCACGATCGGTGTGAACGGCAACCCGGCACTTGGGCAGCCCGCGCGCATTCGCTAGGGTCCGGCCTATGGCAAACACCCAGGGCCCCGAGGGCAACTACGACCCCGCGGGCAGCACTCAGATGTTCCGTGCGTTCGTCGACGAGGCCCCCCAGGGCCGGCAGCAGCAGGCGGCCGCTCCCGCGGGTCCCCGCGTGGGTCTGATCGTCGGCGTCGTCCTCGCCGTCGCGGTCGTCGCCGCGGTGGCCTGGCTCGCCTTCATGTGATCCCGCGGGACCGTACGGCCGGGCGGGACCGGTGATCGGGCGGGACCGTACGACCCGGACGCGACCGGCAGCCGAGCGGAACCGTACGGCCGGGCGTGACCGGCGAGTGAGCGGGGCGGCGTGACCCGGCAGGGCCACACCCCCTACTCCCACCGGACGGACACGTCTACTCCCACCGGACGGACACGTCCTGTGTCTCGATGTGCATGCCCAGCGGCACCCGCCAGGAGTCGACGCACACCGTCCAGGTCCCGCTCTTCTTCGCGCCGGCCGCGATCGGCGCCGGAAGGGTCTCGGCCGACCGGATCGTCGCCCAGTCGATCCCGAGCGCCCCGATGATGTGCGTCCCGAAGGTCACCGTGCCCGAACGCACCGCCGTACCACCGGTGTTGCCGAAGGAGACGGTCACCTTCTCGCACCACCGCCGATCGGTGGCCGCGCGCGAGGGATCGCTCACGGTGAGAACGGCGGGCCCGGAGCTCGCTGTCGGGCCGGGCGCGGGCGGCGTCGGCGAACTGCCCGAACTCCCGCTCGTACGGCCGGAGTCGCCGCCGGACGGCGAACCTGAGGGCGAAGAGGATCCGCCACCGGTGCCGGTTCCCGTACCTCCCGCACCGCCCGTCCCGGTCCCGGAACCGCCGTCGCCGGCCCCCGGGCCTCCCGAACCGGCAGGGACGGCCGCCGAACCGTCCGGGCCGCCGGGGTCACCCGTGCTCTCGGACGAGACGCCGCCCGGACCGGTGGCCGACGTCCCGCTCCCGGATCCGGAACCCCCCTTGCTCCCGGCGGCGTCGGAGCCGCCTTCGGCCGAACCGTCCAGGGGTACCAGGGAGACCTCGCCCGAAGGCGCCACCACCGCCCCCGACGCCCGTGAGGAGCCGTCCGCGGCCCCGACGGCGGCGTACCCGCCGTCACTCCCGCCGTTCCCGCACGCGGCCAGTACCCCGCCCAGACACAGCACGGCCGCCGAAGTGCACACCAGGACACCTCGGCGACCGCTTGTCGACCCGTGACGCATCGGCTCGTGACGCATCGCGCCAGTGTGGCTGACGATCCGTCAATTATGAACCCCGCGTGGGGCGGTCAGTCGGAGATGAGGCCTTCGCGCAGCTGGGCCAGCGTGCGGGTGAGCAGACGGGAGACGTGCATCTGCGAGATGCCGACCTCCTCGCCGATCTGCGACTGGGTCATGTTGGCGAAGAAGCGCAGCATGATGATGCGGCGCTCGCGGGGCGGCAGCTTGGCGAGCAGCGGCTTGAGCGACTCGCGGTACTCCACGCCCTCCAGCGCGGTGTCCTCGTAGCCGAGGCGGTCCGCGAGGGAGCCCTCGCCGCCGTCGTCCTCGGGAGCGGGCGAGTCGAGCGACGACGCCGTGTACGCGTTGCCGACGGCGAGGCCGTCGACCACGTCCTCCTCGGACACCCCGAGGGCGGTGGCGAGTTCGGCGACCGTCGGAGAGCGGTCGAGCTTCTGCGAGAGCTCGTCGCTGGTCTTGGTGAGGGCGAGCCGCAGTTCCTGGAGGCGGCGCGGGACGCGGACCGACCAGGAGGTGTCGCGGAAGAACCGCTTGATCTCGCCCACGACGGTCGGCATCGCGAAGGTCGGGAACTCGACACCGCGCTCGCAGTCGAAGCGGTCGATCGCCTTGATCAGGCCGATGGTGCCGACCTGGACGATGTCCTCCATCGGCTCGTTGCGGGAGCGGAAGCGGGCCGCCGCGTACCGGACGAGCGGCAGGTTGAGCTCGATGAGGGTGTCCCGGACGTAACCGCGCTCCGGGCTGTTCTCGGCGAGTGCGGCGAGCCGCAGGAAGAGGGAGCGGGACAGGGTCCGGGTGTCGATGGCGCCCGAGGATTCGGGGACCAGAACGGCTTCCGGGGCCTCGGCGGCAGGGACATCGTGAAGCGCGGCGTGCGCCTCGGGCACTGCGTCGCTCTTCGTGAGCGTGAGCACCTTCGAGCTGCCCTGATCTGCGGACATGCCACCCCCTTTGGGTCGCGGACGGTCGCGGCAGTCGCTCCCGTCGGAGGAACGCAGCCTCCACCTGAATACCGGAGGCGAGGCCGCGGCAAACGCGCTCCCGGAAGAATGTCACATGTCGGCAACACGCTGTAGAGACTTGTCGACATGTAGAAGGTGGATCAGCCCTGGAAAAAGGGGGTCTGACGGTGATTCAGCGCTGAACTGACATAAAAACCGGTCTTGAGCGATTAGCTCTTTTCGGTTACGCCTCGATCCTGTTTGCGGACCGAAGTCGCGCGAAGCTGCGGGCGAGGAGCCTTGACACGTGCATCTGGGAAACACCCAGCTCGGCGCTGATCTGTGACTGGGTGAGGTTGCTGTAGTAGCGGAGGAGCAGGATCCGCTGCTCGCGTTCGGGCAGTTGTACGAGCAGATGCCTCACGAGGTCACGGTGTTCGACTCCGTCGAGCGCGGGGTCCTCGTACCCGAGCCGGTCGAGCAGCCCCGGCAGTCCGTCGCCCTCCTGGGCCGCTTCGAGGGAGGTCGCGTGGTACGACCGTCCGGCCTCGATGCAGGAGAGCACCTCCTCCTCGGTGATGCGCAGCCGTTCGGCGATCTCCGCGGTGGTGGGCGAGCGCCCGAAGGCGGTCGTCAGGTCCTCGGTCGCGCTGTTCACCTGCACCCACAGCTCGTGCAGCCGGCGCGGTACGTGGACCGTGCGAACGTTGTCACGGAAGTACCGCTTGATCTCGCCGACGACCGTCGGCATCGCGAAGGTCGGGAACTGCACGCCCCGGTCCGGGTCGAAGCGGTCGATGGCGTTGATCAGGCCGATGGTGCCGACCTGGACCACGTCCTCCATCGGCTCGTTGCGGGAGCGGAAGCGGGCCGCCGCGTACCGGACGAGCGGCAGGTTCGCCTCGATCAGGGCGCCGCGGACCCGGTTGTGCTCGGAGGTGCCCGGCTCCAGCACCTTGAGTTCGCCGAAGAGCACCTGCGTGAGGGCCCGGGTGTCGGCACCGCGGCGCCGCTCCTGGGTGACCTCCTGGACGGGCGGGGGGCCGGGTGTGAGGCTCGCTGCGGCGTCGGGTGCCGTGGTCTGCGCCGTGGCCGGTCCCGGGGGTGACGGCGGGGTGGAGGCGAGGGCCGTCGCCCGGGCCGTGGCCGGGGCTTCCTCCTGGGGCGGCGCAGTACTGGCCGACACGGTCAACGCCACCTCTTCGTTCGTCAACGATCCGTCGACGTATCCGTCAACTCATCCGTCAAAAGCGGTCATAGCATCACAAGACATGTGCACTGTGTGCAAGCACCGCATAACGCCGTGTTGGAGGTGATTTGCAGGTGAGTTGGGTTTCAAGACGTCGAAAACCCCTGACCGGTTGCGGTCAAGGGCTCGGCAAGAGTGTGCGATCAAAAAGGGTCAGAACGGGTAGTCGGCGATCACCCAGGTGGCGAACTCCCGCCAGAGTGCGACACCGGCCACGTGGGCCGGGTGCTCCAGGTAACGCTTGAGGGCGTCGGCGTCCTCGACGGCGGAGTTGATCGCGAAGTCGTACGCGACGGGCCGGTCGCTGATGTTCCACTCGCACTCCCAGAACCGCAGCTCGGGGACGAGCTCGCCGAGTGCGCGGAAGGCGGCGACGCCCTCGACGACGCGGGGTTCGTCGCGCCGGACACCGTCGTTGAGCTTGAAGAGGACCAGATGGCGGATCACGGGCACTCCCTGGTGATGAGATGGTTCTTCGCTCGGCCGCGCCCCTGCCGGGACGCGCGTCGCTCCGTCATGCCTGCCCGGTGCCGGGCGCGCGGAACGTCCGCCGCGCCGGCGTCGCCGCCCGACGTCAGTTCTTCGCTCCGTCGGCGATCCAGGTCATGAAGTCGCCTATCGCCCCAGCGGCGTTCGATATGCCCTCGAACGCTATCTGTACGTAGTCGGCGGCCTTGGCCGGATCCGTGATGATCACGTAGAGCACGAAGACCACGAGCACATAGATGGCGATCTTCTTCGAATTCACCGCCATGGCGGCCTCCCCTGTGACTTCCTGCGCCCGTCGGCCCCCTGCTGCCGGCGGTGAGTGTAACCTTCACGCCGCGCTTAAGGACCAACGGCCCGCTGGTAGAGGTCCTTTGCTGGGCCTGAGCGGCGCTCCCGCGGTCCAGGATGGAAGGGAGCCCCGGCAGGAACCGTCAGGAGTCCACGGGGCCCGGAGGGACCCCACTGCGGGGTTCTCGCCGCCCGACTTTCCCCCAAGACGGCGGCGTGGACTTGCGGGTCCTTCCGTGGGGGAAGAGGGCGCCCCCGATTGCGCCCCTTCCCCCTCCTTCGTGGGAGCGGAGAACCCTTCCGGGTACAGGGAAGCCCCGGCGGCCGAGCGGCGCTGGGGCTCCTTGGCGTCGCGGCCCGTACGGAGCCCCGGCCCCGGAACGCGCGAAGGGCCCCGTCTTTCGACGAGGCCCCTCAGCGGCCAGGTTCGCATTCGTGCACTCGCCCATCGCGCGGACCGCTGTGGACGGCGCTGGACGGGGCTGAACGAGACGGAAACCGAGACGGAAACCGAGACGGAAACCGAGACGGGGCAGGCCTCGAATCAAACGGTCGGACGTGTGGCTCGTCTCCGCATCCCGCCTCCACGGCTAGGAGTGCACGACGTAGTCTTCGCCGCCGTAGAGAGACTCGTAGTGGATCTCGATCCGGAGGCGTTGCAGAACCAGATCGCCGAAGTCGGAGTCCTGGTCGCGGTCGAAGGGGGCGAGCCGCAGCAGGAAAACGCTCTGCCCCGCCAGGATCACGGTTCCGCCGGGCAGTCCGTACTTCTGCACACCGTCTCGCGTCTGACCCAGGACGCGGTCGAAGACCGACCGGGTCCACGTTCCGATGTGCTCGCCATCGAGGTAGACCTGCGTGCGGGTGACGATGGCCGGTCCAAGTCCGGCATTGATCAGTTCGATCCCCGATTGGCGAGCCACGCCGTCCTTGATCTGTCGCTGCTGGAGAAGGGGACGCACCGAGTGCTTGTTGTGGATCACGTTCAGTCTCGACTGGACCATGGACACGTAGAGCGACCCCAACGCGATCAAGGTAGCTGCCGCAGCGGTCACCGATTCCGCACTCATCGCGCCCCCCAAGGTGTGCCGTCCTGGAAAGCGCCTTACCCGACTGCATGGCGCGTCACCCTGCTTCGAGGCATCTCACGCCTGGCATCTCAGTGCCAAAAGCCAGACGCTTCCAGTGCCGCGATCACGACTGCCGGGTCACCGTCGAAGGACTGGGACGGCAACGGAGACGGAGGGGACGCACGAAGGGCCCGGCTCATTGAGCCGGACCCTTCGATCTGCGGTAGCGGAGGGATTTGAACCCTCGGTGACTTGCGCCACACTCGCTTTCGAGGCGAGCTCCTTCGGCCGCTCGGACACGCTACCGAGGGAGACCCTACCCCAAGGTGGGCCGTGGTCTGAAATCCGTTTCGGCGGCCCGGTCAGCGGTCGCGGAAGAAGTCGGTCAGCAGTGCGGCGCAGGCGTCGGCGAGTACGCCCTCGATCACCTCGGGCCGGTGGTTGAGCCGCCGGTCGCGGACGACGTCCCAGACGGAGCCGGTCGCGCCCGCCTTCTCGTCGCGGGCGCCGTACACCACCCGTTCGACACGGGACTGGACGAGCGCGCCCGCGCACATCGTGCAGGGCTCCAGGGTGACGACGAGCGTGCACCCGGACAGCCGCCACTCGCCGAGCCTCGCCGCGGCCCGGCGCAGCGCGAGGACCTCGGCGTGCGCCGTCGGGTCGCCGGTCGCCTCGCGTTCGTTGTGCCCGGTCGCCAGCACGGTCGTACCGTCCGGGGACAGCACGACGGCACCCACGGGAACGTCCCCGCCCCGAACGGCCAGCCGTGCCTCGTCCAGAGCGAGCCGCATCGGGGCCCGCCACCGGTCACGTACGGGATCGGGCGGCGGGGGTACCTGACGCGGGGTGCTCACCCGGGGAACCTAGCGGAATCCCGCCGGGTCCGGCGGAAGGGGCCGGGGGCCGGGGCGCCGCCCCGCGGTCCCGCCGTCCCACCGCCGCGGAGACGGTGAGGGGCGGACGGCAGGCGAAGAACCGGCCCGGTGGATCGGGCCGGTTCGCCGGTGCGGGGGACGGGATCGCGGGCGCGGGGGACGGGCCCACCGTTTCCGGAGGTCCCGGGACACGTCCTAGCGGACGGTCTCCAGGACCTCTGCCGCTCCCAGGGCCTCGGCGATCGTGCCGAGCGCGTCGCCTTCGTCCAGGGCCAGCAGTTCCTTCTCGCTCACCCCGAGGTCCGCGAGGATGTAGCGGTCCCCGACGGGGCTGTGCGAGACGGCATCGCCGGACACGCTCCCCTGGTCCTCCTCGTCGTCCTCGGAGTCCCCTGGTTCACCGTCCTCCGTGCCGTCCAGATCGAGGGAGTCCAGGTCGGCGTCGTCGCCCGGATCCCGTCCTAGTAGTTCGTCCGTGAGCAGGATCTCGCCGTACGAACTGCGGGCGGCCGCGGCGGCGTCCGAGACGTAGATACGCGGATCCTCCTCGCCGTCCACGCGGACGACGCCGAACCACGCGTCCTCCTGCTCGATGAGCACGAGCACCGTGTCCTCGTCCGAGACTTCACGGGCCAGATCGGTCAGATCCGACAGGGTTTCCACATCGTCGAGCTCTGTATCGCTCGCTTCCCACCCGTCTTCGGTGCGCGCGAGCAGTGCGGCGAAGTACACCGTGACTCTCCCACTGGTCATAGGTGTGCCGGTTGGGGTTCCCCCCGGCGGAGGCTGTGGGCGAGGAGTGCTGCTGCTCCGAGTCCCGCCCACTCGGAATCGTGGCAGAAAGACAGCGTTCAGGGGACATCTTCGGCCTGCTGTGTCCGCCTCTTTTGATCGCTAACAGCGGATCGTACGCGGCTGCCCGCACCCTGTAGGCACCTCCCTGCCCGACACGTCGGCCACACGGCCCCCCGTCACACGGGTGCGGCCCGGCTTCCGGGCGGCCGGGCGGACGGTTCCGCCCCGGCGCGCCCCCGCCGTCGTGCGGGCGCGTTCCCTTGTCGCGGCGGGCGTGCCACCGGCGGCGGTGCGGCTTTCCCGAGGGCGTGGTGGCGGCTGTCGTGTGGTGGCGCGCCGCCGCATTCCTTCGTGGGCGTGTCGGCCGGGGCCGCGGCGGGCCCGGTTCGGACCTCTCCAGGGGTGGGCCGGCCGGCCCCTGCGGACGCGGCGCCGGTTCGGCACGGCGAGAGCTGTGGCGGGGGGCGCTCCGGCGGACCTGGAGGCTGCCGTCCGGCGGTGTGGCGCAGGGGGCGGGACCCTCCGGCGGGTGTGGCGTGCGACGGGCCGGGGGCGTCCGGACGGATGTGGCGTGCGAAGGGAGGGACGGGGCGGCAGGTTGACGCAGGGGCCGGGGGACGGGGGCCGTCCGGCCGTGTGGCGCGGGCCGGGGCCGGCCGTCCGAAGCCGGGCGTGTGAGTCGGCGGGCGTCCGTCACCAGCGGAAGGTGCGCATACGCATCGCGTGGCGCAGGCGGGCGGTCTTGGCGCGGCGGGGCTGGACCCGGTCGCGCAGCTCGCGCGCCTCGGCCAGGTCCCGCAGGAACTGGGCCCGCCGCCTCCTGCGTTCGGCGTCGGTCTCCAGCCGTTCGGACGACTCCTCTTGCTGGTTCCGCATTGGCACACCACCCCAGGTCCGTCCCTCCCACCTTCCCTCCGATGGATGGTTTGATGCCAGCGGACGGGTGATGCCGGGAGGCGGGCCTTGCCGGGCGGGTCAGTGGCGGGCGCCGTCGGCCCCGCTACTGTTGTGGACATGCGTCTTCACGTCGTCGACCACCCCCTGGTCGCCCATAAGCTCACCACCCTGCGCGACCAGCGCACCGACTCCGCGACCTTCCGGCGGCTGGCCGACGAGCTGGTCACCCTGCTCGCCTACGAGGCCACCCGCGACGTGCGCACGGAGCAGGTCGACATCGTGACGCCGGTCTCCCCGACCACGGGCGTCAAGCTCTCCTACCCGCGCCCGCTCGTCGTGCCGATCCTGCGCGCGGGCCTCGGCATGCTCAACGGCATGGTCCGGCTGCTGCCGACCGCCGAGGTGGGCTTCCTGGGCATGGTGCGCGACGAGGAGACGCTCCAGGCCTCCACGTACGCCACCCGGATGCCGGACGACCTCTCCGCCCGGCAGGTGTACGTCCTGGACCCGATGCTGGCCACCGGCGGCACGCTCGTCGCCGCGATCCAGGAGCTGATCAAGCGCGGCGCCGACGACGTCACCGCCGTGGTCCTCCTCGCCGCCCCCGAGGGCGTCGAGCTGATGGAGCGCGAGCTGGCGGGCACCCCGGTCACCGTGGTCACGGCCTCGGTCGACGAGCGCCTGAACGAGCACGGCTACATCGTTCCGGGCCTCGGCGACGCGGGTGACCGGATGTACGGGGCCGCCGAGTAACTCCGCGGCGCCGGGGGCGGCGCCCCACCGTGACCGGCGGTTCTTCCCGGACCGCGGCTACGGAGCCGGCGGCTCTCGTACGACCGCGGCTCCGGAGCCGGTGACTGTTCTCAGGCCCTGGTCCCGGAGAGCGGTCTCCGGGACCGGTCCCGGAGTCAGCAGTGCTTCTTCGAGGTGGCCGGCGCCGGCTCGGGCTGGGTCAGGACGGTCAGCGCCTTGTCGGCGTCCTCCTTCTTCGTCAGCGCCTTGAAGCCGGTGCCGATGATCAGGTCGACCGTCGTGGCCTGGGTGCGGCCGTCGGTCTTCAGCTGGGCACCGGAGAGCTGGGTGTTGAGGACGGGCAGCGCGGCCCGGTCGGCGGCCTTGGCGCCGAGCAGCAGTCCGGCGCCCGTGACCTTCTTGTCGTACGCGGCCGTCGCGTTGCCCACGTCGCCGATCTTGAAGCCGCGCTTCTTCAGCTCGTCCGCCGTCTGCTTGGCGAGACCGCTGCGGGGCGTCGCGTTGAGGACGTTCACGGTGATCTGGCCGGGTTTCGGCAGAGAGGCCGCGACGGCCGCGGCCGCCTTCGCCTCCGGCGTGACCTTGGAGGCGCAGTCCGCCTTGGTGTCCGCAGCCGTGGCCTTGCCGCCGCCCGTGTAGATGTCGATGAGCTGCAGCGACCCCCACCCGATCAACCCGAGAACGGTGACGGAGGTGATGCTCACGAACACGAACTTGCGACGCCCGCGGGGGCGTCGCATCCGCGGGTACTTGTCCCCCGTGATCCGATACTGGCCACCCATGCCAGGGGGAGTAAGCATGCTCATGGGCGCAGCGTAGTGCGCCGGGGCGCCAATGCCTACTAGATGATCATTGCCCGGCGTTCAGTTCAACCCATTGGGGTCAAGCCGTGGCCATTAGTCCAGTTCGAGAACGCGCGCGTGCAGCACCTGGCGCTGCTGGAGCGCGGCGCGGACGGCGCGGTGCAGGCCGTCCTCCAGGTACAGATCGCCCTGCCACTTGACGACGTGGGCGAAGAGGTCGCCGTAGAAGGTGGAGTCCTCGGCGAGGAGGGTCTCCAGGTCCAGCTGGCCCTTCGTCGTCACGAGCTGATCGAGGCGGACCGGGCGCGGCGCGACGTCCGCCCACTGCCGGGTGCTTTCCCGGCCGTGGTCGGGGTACGGCCGGCCGTTTCCGATGCGCTTGAAGATCACACGGAAAGCCTACCGGTCAAGACCTTCCGGGCGCAGCCATGGAGGCGGAGTGCGACGCTGGAAAAGATGTCGCAAATCCTTGCAAAACGGGAACAGGGGTCTGATATGAGTGACGGCGAGACCGTGTCGTCGGCTGCCACCGGGACCGCTCCCGAGCGGGCCGCCGGTGCCCCCGCGCTCCCGCGGGAGGCGCTGGAGATCGCGGCCGGTTACGCCTTCGCGGGTCCCGCCCTCGAACTCGGCGCGCTGCTCTGGGACGGGTCGTGCCTGCCCGACGCGCAGATCCGCGTCCCGCTGCCGATGCTCAACCGGCACGGCCTGGTGGCGGGCGCCACCGGCACCGGCAAGACCAAGACGCTCCAGCTCATCGCCGAGCAGCTCGCGGCGCAGGGGGTCCCCGTCTTCCTCGCCGACATCAAGGGTGACGTCTCCGGGATCTCGGCGCCGGGGGAACCCGGGACGAAGGTCCGGGAGCGTGCCCGGGAGGTCGGCCAGGAATGGACACCGGGCGGCTGTCCGGCGGAGTTCTACGCGCTCGGCGGTCTCGGCCACGGCATTCCCGTACGCGCCACGGTCACCGCCTTCGGACCGGTGCTGCTGTCGAAGGTGCTCCAGCTCAACCGGACCCAGGAGCAGTCGCTCGGCCTGATCTTCCACTACGCCGACCAGAAGGGCCTGGAACTGGTCGACCTCAAGGACCTGCGCGCGGTCGTCGCCTTTCTGACCTCGGACGAGGGCAAGCGGGAACTGAAGGCGATCGGCGGTCTCTCCACGGCCACGGCGGGTGTCATCCTGCGCTCGCTCACGGCCTTCGAGGCGCAGGGCATGAGCCCCTTCTTCGGGGAACCGGAGTTCGACACGAGCGAGCTGACGCGTCTGGCGCCGGACGGCCGGGGCGTGGTGTCGGTCCTCGAACTGCCCGCCGTGCAGGAGAAGCCACAGCTCTTCTCGACGTTCCTGATGTGGCTGCTCGCCGATCTCTTCCACGACCTCCCGGAGGTCGGCGACGCCGACAGGCCGAAGCTCGTCTTCTTCTTCGACGAGGCCCATCTGCTCTTCAGCGACGCGTCGAAGGCGTTCCTGGACTCGATCACGCAGACGGTCCGGCTCATTCGCTCGAAAGGAGTCGGCGTCTTCTTCGTGACGCAGACGCCGAAGGACGTCCCCGCGGATGTCCTCGCCCAGCTCGGCAACCGCGTCCAGCACGCGCTGCGCGCCTTCACACCGGACGACCAGAAGGCGCTGAAGGCCACAGTGAAGACGTTCCCCGACTCCCCGTACGACCTCGAAGAGGTCCTCATGGGCCTGGGCACCGGTGAAGCCGTGGTCACCGTGCTGAGCGAGAGGGGCGCTCCGACACCCGTCGCGGCGACCCGGCTGCGCGCGCCGCGCTCGCTGATGGGTCCGGTGGAGGCGGGCGCGCTGGACCGGGCGGTGCGGGAGTCGCCGCTGTACGGGCGGTACGCGCAGGCGGTGGACCGGGAGTCGGCGTACGAGAAGCTGACGGGGTCGCCTGACTCCGAGGCGCCCGCGTCTCCCCCGCCCTCATCGCGGCCGCGAGGAGGGACCGGAGCGGGGCGCGAGGCCGGGCACTCCGGCGGCCGGAGCCGGCCCGAGGAGGAGCCCTCCGTGGTCGAGCAGGTCGTCGGAAGCGGGCTGTTCAAGTCTCTGGCGCGGTCGGTGGGTACGCAGATCGGGCGGGAGATCACCCGGTCGGTCTTCGGAACGGCGCGCAAGCGGCGCTAGAGGGGCGCAGGAGGGGTTCGGTCGGCGGGCGGCCGTCCGGGGTGCGGGCTGCGGGCGCGAATCCGCTTTCCCGTCCCGGCCGGGGAGAACGCCGGGGAGAACTCCAGCCCCTCCGGCGTTCGAGGAGCGGGGTCCGGGGCGGAGCTCCAGGGGCGGGAGGGCAGGGGCGGCGAGGGCGAAAGACGGTTGGGGGGCGGGCACCCGTGCCGGGGACGGTGGGGGCGCCGGTTCCCCGGACCCGGGTTACTTGATGATCCCGCGCGCGGTGGCGGGTCACTTCGGCGCGGTCGTCGTGGCCACCCGGCTTCACCGGGTCCTCGTCCCGGACGTACGATCCCGAAGATTAAATTAGGTTAGCCTAACCTGACGCGACTGGGGATGGACCGTGAACGCCGAGATCTACCGTGACACCTGGGGCATCCCGCACCTGCGCGCCGGCAGCGCCCTGGAACTCGCCCACGCCCAGGGCCGGGTCACCGCCCGGGACCGCGCCTGGCAGCTCGAGGTCGACCGGCACCGCTCCCAGGGCACCTCGGCCGCGTTCCTCGGCGAGGAGTCCGCGGGCTGGGACCGTTTCGCCCGGCAGGCGCGGCTCGACGACACCGCGCGACGCTGCTTCGCGTCCCTGGAGGAACGCGACCCCGAGACCGCCGCGTGGGTCGTCGCGTACGTCGACGGAGTCAACGCGGGGCTGGCCGAAGGGGCCGCGAGAGCACCCGAGTTCGCGGCGAGCGGGCTCGTTCCGGGGCGCTGGGAGCCCTGGAGCCCGCTGGGCGTCTGGCTCGGTATCCACATCCTCTTCGCCGGTTTCCCCGCCAAGCTGTGGCGCGAGGAGGTCGTACGGCGGCTGGGCGCGGACGCGGTCGGCCTGTTCGCCATGGACGGGCCCGGCACGGCGGGGAGCAACGGATGGCTCGTGAGCGGCGAGCGCACCGCCACCGGGCAGGCGGTGATCGCCGGTGACCCGCACCGCTTCATCGAGGACCCCGGCGTCTACCAGCAGATCCGCCTCTCCTGCCCGGAGTTCGACGTCGTCGGCATCGCCGTCCCCGGTGTCCCGGGCATCGCCCACTTCGCCCACACCGGAACCGTCGCCTGGGCGATCACCAACGCGATGGCCGACTACCAGGACCTCTACCGGGAGCGGCTGCGACGCGTCGACGGCGGGGCCGTCGAGGCACTCGACCCCGACGGTGCCTGGCGGCCCGCGGCACGGCACACGGAGCGGGTGGAGGTGGCCGGCGGCGAACCCGTCGACGTCGAGGTGATCGAGACGGCGCGCGGGCCCGTGGTGATCGGGGGCGTCGGCGCCGAGGAGTCCATCAGCCTGCGCTACCCGCCCCGCGTGACGGCGGACCTCGGATTCGGCGCGCTCCTGCCGCTGCTGCGGGCCCGCCGGGTCGCCGACGTGGACCGGGCCTTCGACGCCTGGGCGGAGCCGGTGAACGTCGTGCAGGCCGCCGACACGGAGGGCGGGTTGCTGCACCGTGTCGCGGGCCGGGTCCCGGTGCGCGCCACGGCCAACCGCACCCGGGTGGTGCCCGCGTGGGAGGCCGGCCACGAGTGGACCGGCTGGCACGAGATGCCGTACGGCCCGGTCGAGGACGGACTCGCCGTGATGGCCAACCAGCGCGGCCCCGCGGCCCCGCTCGGCGTCGAGTTCGCGCCGCCGCACCGCGCCGACCGCATCCGCCGGCTGCTCGACACGGGCGAGGCGTTGTCGGCGGCGGACATGCCGGCCGTCCACATGGACACGCACCTCGCCTCCGCGGCCGCCCTGCTGGACCCGCTGGCCACGCTGGAACTCTCCGGCGCGGCGGCCGGCGTCCGGGACCGGCTCCTGCGCTGGAACCGGCACATGGACGCCGGCAGCGTCGCGGCCGCGACGTACGCGCGGGTGCGCGACGCGGTCGTACGACGGCTCGTGGCGCACCCGGCCCTCGCCGTCCTGGCCGAACCGCCCGCCCGCCCGGCCGTCTTCCTGCCCTGGCTCGCGCTCACCCCGCGCGTCGCCTTCGCCCTGGAGAACCTGCTGACGGCAGGGGAGCCGTACGGCATCGACCGCGACGCCGTGATCCGGGCGGCCGTCGAGGAAGCGGCCGTCGAGGAAGCGGTCGCCGGGCCCGCGCCCCGGACCTGGGGCGACACCCATCGCCTCGCCCCCTGGCGGGCGCTCCCCGGCACCGCGTACGACGAACCGGCCCTGTCCGGCGACAACGACTGCGTCCTGTCCACCTCGTCGCTCCCCGGACTGACCGACCTGAGCGCCCGCGGACCCGCCGCCCGCTACGTCTGGGACCTCGCCGACCGGGACGACAGCCTCTGGGTGGTTCCGTTCGGAGCCGACGGCGTCCCCGGCACGGCCCACCACCGCGATCAACTCCCCTTGTGGCTCAGGGGGGATCTCGTCCCGGTGACCACCGACTGGAACAAGCTGACCAAGGAGAGCGATGACGACTGAGACGTACGCAGGCACCCGCGAGGCCGTTCACGAGCAGCGCGTCGAGGGCTTCGGCACGGTCCGCGTGCTGCCCGTGGACCCGCGCGCCGACCTCGACGTGCTGCACGGCTGGGTCACCGAGGAGCGGGCCGCGTACTGGGGGATGACCGGGTTCTCGAAGCAGCAGGTGCTGGAGACCTATCTGCACCTCGACTCGCTCGACACCCACCACGCCTTCCTCACCGTCAAGGACGGCGTACCGGCCGCGCTGTTCCAGACCTACGAGCCCGAGGCCGACCGGGTCTCCGAGTGCTACGAGGTCCGGCCCGGCGACATCGGGGTCCACCTGCTCATCGGGCCTCCCGCACCCGGCGCCGGCGAGCGGCCGGGCTGGTCGTCCACGCTGCTGTCGGCGTTCCTGGCGTACGCGCTGACCGGCCTCGGCCGGGAGCGGGCCGTGGTCGAACCCGACGCCCGCAACGCCAAGGCGATCGAGCGGCTGACCCGGCAGGGCTTCGTGCCCGCCGGGGACATCGTGCTCCCCGGGATCGACCTGCCCGAGGTCCGTCTGCCCGAGAAGCACGCCCGGCTCGCCTTCCTGACGCGCGAGGTCTTCGAGAAGGGTCCGACGGCACCGAGGTGAGCCGGACGCGGCCCGTATCCGTACATGACCGAGACTCTGGACATGCGGATACGGAGACGGCGTGTGAACGAGAGCCGGCAGCGAGAACGGCGGATCGGCGTCAGGGCCCTGGCCCTGCTGGGCGGTGTCCTGGTCCTGGTGCTCTTCGGCGGTGTGAACGGAGCGTCCGCCCACGCGGCGCTGACGGGCACCGACCCGCAGGAGGGCAGCGTGCTGAAGTCGGCGCCCCGCCAGGTGACGCTGACGTTCAGTGAGTCGATCGGCCTGTTCGACGACTCCTTCCGCGTGCTCGACCCGGAGAACCGGCGCGTGCGCACCGGGGAACCGGAGCACGCGGACGGCCGTGCCGACACCGCCGGCGTCACCCTGCCGCGCGGCCTCGGCAACGGCACGTACACCGTTGCCTGGCGGGTCGTCTCCGCGGACAGCCACCCCGTCTCCGGCGCCTTCACGTTCTCCATCGGCAAGCCGTCCGCGACCCGCGCGCCGCTGCCGCCCACCGCCGGTGATCCCGCCTCCTCCGCCCTCTACGACATCGCCCGCCACGCCACGTACACGGGACTCGCCCTGTTGATCGGCGCGGTCACGTTCGTGCTCGTCTGCGGCTTCCCGGGGTCCGTACGGCGTCTCCTGGTGACCGGCTGGTGGATCCTGCTCGGCTCCACGCTGGCGCTCCTCCTGCTGCGCGGCCCCTACGAACGCGGCACCGGCCCGTCCGGGGTCTTCGACCCGGAGAGCCTCAGTGACACCCTGGCGGGCCGGCCCGGCATCGTGCTGGTGGCGCGGCTGGCGCTGCTCGCCGCCGTGGCCTTCGTGCCCCCGAGGGTGCCGGTACGGGGCCGGGGGGCCGGCCGTGGTGTCCTCGTGCTCGGTGCGCTGTTCTCCCTGGCCCTGGCGGTCACCTGGGCCGCCGCCGAGCACGCCTCCGCCGGGATCCAGGTCCCCGCGGCGATGGTCTCCTCCGTGCTGCACCTGCTCGCCATGGCGGTGTGGCTCGGGGGTCTGGCCGCCCTGCTGGCCGCGCTCCACCGTCCCGCCGAGCCGGTCCCCCCGGCCGTCGTCACCCGGTTCTCCCGGCTCGCCCTCACCTCGGTCGCGGTCCTCGCGGTCACCGGCGTCTACCAGTCCTGGCGCGGCCTCGGCTCCTGGGACGCCCTGACCTCGACCTCGTACGGCAGGCTCCTGGTCGTGAAGGTCGTCCTGGTGGCGCTGCTCCTGGCGGGAGCCGCGTTCTCACGGCGCTGGACGGCCCGGCTGGCGACGACGCGGGCCCCCGCCACCGTCCCGGCCGGCCGCGTCGCGGTCCCGGTGGCGGCAGGGGCGTCCGGGGGCGCCGTCTCCGGGGACGTACGCGAGGAGCCCGCGGACGGGGAGGACACGGACGGCCGGAAGGCCACGACGGGAGACGAGCCGGCGGCGGAGGTGCCCGAGGCCGGGGAAGCGGCCTCGGACGGGTCGGCGGGAGACGGAGCGAAGGACGGGCCCGGGAACACCGGGTATCACCGGGGCCTGCGCCGCTCGGTGCTCGCCGAGGTCACCGTCGGCATCCTGGTGCTGGTGATCACGACGATGCTGACCGGTACCCAGCCGGGCCGCGCCGCCACGGAGAGCGCCGACGCGGTCGCGGCCGTGCGCCGGGTGACCTCCAGGACGACCCTGGTGCCCTTCGACGTCGGCACCCCGGGCGGCCACGGCAAGGTCCAGATCGAGCTCACGCCCGGCCAGGTCGGCGAGAACTCCGTGCAGGTCGTGGTCTTCGGCCCCGACGGCGGCCTCGTGACCGTCCCCGAGGTGCGCCTGACCTTCACCCAGGAAGCACAGAAGGTCGGCCCGATCGACGCGGAGATCACCGACAAGGGCGGCTACTGGACCTCCGACGGCCTCACCCTCCCGCTCCCCGGCACCTGGACCATGAAGGTCACCGTCCGCACCAGCGACATCGACGAGATCACCGTCTCGAAGAAGGTGACGATCGACTGAGTCCGACGGGCGCGGGCCCGACGGGGCCGGACAACGTCGAAGGGCCCCGCTGCAAGCAGCGGGGCCCTTCGACGTTAGTGCCCGGTGAGGCACTGGCGGAGGATACGAGATTCGAACTCGTGAGGGGTTGCCCCCAACACGCTTTCCAAGCGTGCGCCCTAGGCCACTAGGCGAATCCTCCGGGGCAAACAATACAAGACGTTGAGGAGTGCTCGCGAACTCGTTCCCCGCCCCGGGGATCCTGTACTCTTTGCGGAGCCCCTCACGTGGCGCTATCTGACTGAACTCCCCCAGGGCCGGAAGGCAGCAAGGGTAGGTCGGCTCTGGCGGGTGCGTGGGGGGCGCTTGCGTTTCCGGGGCGGTCGCCCGGACGGCCGTCGAGCCGTGTGCGCCCGGGCCGGGGACCGGATGCCGCCGGGTCGCGCCCGGGATGCGCTCGGGGCGGTCCTTGATGTCAGCGGGCGCCTATAACCTCGTAGACGTGTCGTCTCTCGCGCTGTACCGCCGTTATCGCCCGGAGTCGTTCGCCGAGGTCATCGGGCAGGAGCATGTCACCGACCCGTTGTCGCAGGCGCTGCGGAACAACCGGGTCAATCACGCGTACCTGTTCAGCGGTCCGCGCGGGTGCGGCAAGACGACGAGCGCGCGCATCCTGGCCCGCTGTCTGAACTGCGAGCAGGGCCCCACCCCCACTCCGTGCGGTGTGTGCCAGTCCTGTCAGGACCTCGCCCGCAGCGGCCGGGGCTCGATCGACGTCATCGAGATCGACGCCGCTTCGCACGGTGGTGTGGACGACGCCCGTGACCTGCGGGAAAAGGCCTTCTTCGGGCCCGCGAGCAGCCGTTACAAGATCTACATCATCGACGAGGCCCACATGGTCACGCCGGCCGGCTTCAACGCGCTGCTGAAGGTCGTCGAGGAGCCCCCGGAGCACCTCAAGTTCATCTTCGCCACCACCGAGCCCGAGAAGGTCATCGGGACGATCCGCTCGCGGACCCACCACTACCCGTTCCGGCTGGTGCCGCCGGGCACCCTGCGCGAGTACCTGGGCGAGGTCTGCGCCCAGGAGGGGATTCCCGTCGCGGACGGCGTGCTGCCCCTCGTCGTACGGGCGGGGGCGGGGTCCGTGCGTGACTCCATGTCCGTGATGGACCAGCTGCTGGCGGGCGCCGCCGACGACGGTGTGACGTACACCATGGCGACCTCGCTGCTCGGGTACACGGACGCCTCCCTGCTGGACGCCGTCGTCGAGGCGTTCGCGTCCGGGGACGGCGCCGCCGCCTTCGAAGTCGTGGACACCGTCATCGAGGGCGGCAACGACCCGCGGCGGTTCGTCGCCGACCTGCTGGAGCGGCTGCGGGACCTGGTGATCCTGGCGGCCGTCCCGGACGCGGTGGAGAAGGGGCTCATCGACGCCCCGGTCGACGTGGTGGAGCGCATGCAGGCGCAGGCCGGGGTCTTCGGCGCCGCGGAGCTGAGCCGCGCCGCCGACCTCGTCAACGAAGGGCTGACGGAAATGCGCGGGGCCACCTCGCCGCGCCTCCAGCTCGAACTCATCTGCGCCCGCGTCCTGCTCCCCGCCGCCTACCGGGACGAGCGGTCCGTCATGGCCCGCCTCGACCGTATCGAGCGCGGGGTGAACTTCTCCGGCGGCGGAGCCGCTCCCGCCATGGGCTACGTGCCCGGACCCGAGGCGCACGGCGCGGTGCCCGTCCCGTCGGCCGGGCCCGCGGCTCCCCCGGTCTCCCCCGGGGGAGGCCTGGCGGCGGCCCGTGCCGCGGCCCGGGGGACGGGACCGGCCACAGGGCAGGGTGCAGGGCAAGGGGGCGGCGGGGAGAACGCCGGCGCCGTGCCTGTGGCGCCCGCCGCGTCCTTCACGGCCCCGGCACCGGCGTCCGCGCCCCCGGCGGCGCCTGTGGCGCCCGAGCAGCCCGCGGCCCCGGCCGCGGCCCCCACGGGGGCCGCGCCCGGCGCCTGGCCCACCGCCACGGCGGCCGGCAGCGGTCGGCGCCCCGGCGGCTGGCCCACGGCGACCCCGGCGGGCGGCGGCCGCCCTCCGGCCCAGTCGGCGCCGACGCCCTCCACCGCACCCGCCGGACCGCCCTCCGCCGCGCCGGGGGCGCCCCAGGCGGCCGCTCCGGCCGCGGGCGGTCTCGACCCCCGCATGCTGTGGCCGAACATCCTGGAGGCGGTGAAGAACCGCCGCCGGTTCACCTGGATCCTGCTCAGCCAGAACGCGCAGGTCACGGCCTTCGACGGCACGACCCTGCAGATCGGCTTCGTCAACGCGGGGGCCCGGGACAACTTCGCGAGCAGCGGCAGCGAGGAGGTGCTGCGGCAGGCTCTCGCGGAGCAGTTCAACGTGCAGTGGAAGGTCGAGGCGATCGTGGACGCCTCGGGCGGCTCGGCACCGCCGCCCGCACCGGCGGGCGGCGGGTTCGGCGGTGGTGGTGGCGGCTACGGCGGTGGCGGTGGGTACGGCGGAGCTCCGGCCGGCCAGCGGCCCGCGCCCCAGCAGCCGTCCGCCCCGGCCCCCGGGCCCGCGGCCCCGCAGTCCGGCCCGTCCGCCGGCCGTCCCCAGCCCCAGGGCATGTCGGCGCCCGCTCCGGCCCCGGCCTACGAGCCGCCGCCGGTCGCCCCGGAGGACGACACCCCCGAGGACGACGACCCCGACCTGGACGAGTCCGCCCTCTCGGGCCACGAACTGATCGTCCGCGAACTCGGCGCGACGGTGGTCGAGGAGTTCTCGAACGAGTGAGAGGCGGACGGCGCCCCGCCCGCCGCCCGCTTTTTGCGCGGTGCGCCACCGGCCGGTCCCCGGACGCCGCCCACCCCGTGCCCGGGGCGTCACCGGCGTCACCGGCCGGGCCTTGAACGCCGCCCGTCCCGTCCGCCCGGTGCGGCGGCGGCACCAGGCGGTTTCCGGGTCCGGGCGCCGTTCGCTCGACGCGGGGGATGCCATCGCCCGGCCCTGAACGAGGTCCGCCCGGTGCGGCGGGCGTTATTTGGTCGGGTCCGGGCGCCGTTCGTCCGGTGCCGTGAGACGTCGCCGCGCGGGCCCTGGACGTCGTCCGCCCGGCGCCGCGGGGCCGCACCGCGCCCGCCCGGAGAACCCGCCCCGCCCCATGCCGGGACGGCACTCCTCGGTGCGTCGGGACCCCGTTTCCTGGAGGATCGCACCAGGGCTGTGCCCCCGTCGCTTCGGAAGCCCCTACAAGGGCACCCGCGTGCGGCGGATAGGCTGACCCCGTGAAGGTCCTTGTCATCGGTGGTGGCGCCCGCGAACACGCCCTGTGCCGCTCCCTGTCCCTCGACCCCGACGTCACCGCCCTGTACTGCGCTCCCGGGAACGCCGGGATCGCGGAGGTGGCGGAACTGCACGCGGTCGACGCCCTCGACGGCGCGGCCGTGGCCGCGCTGGCCACACGGCTCGGCGCCGAACTGGTGGTCGTGGGCCCGGAGGCCCCGCTCGTCGCCGGTGTCGCCGACGCCGTGCGCGCGGCGGGCATCCCCTGCTTCGGCCCCTCCGGGGAGGCCGCGCAGCTGGAGGGCTCCAAGGCGTTCGCGAAGGACGTGATGGCGGGTGCCGGCGTCCCCACGGCACGCTCCTACGTCTGCGTGACGCCCGAGGAGGTCGAGGAGGCGCTCGACGCGTTCGGAGCGCCCTACGTCGTGAAGGACGACGGACTGGCGGCCGGCAAGGGCGTCGTCGTGACCGACGACCTCGAAGCGGCGCGGGCGCACGCCGACGCCTGCGACCGTGTCGTGATCGAGGAGTTCCTCGACGGTCCCGAGGTCTCCCTCTTCGCGATCACCGACGGCACGACCGTCGTCCCGCTCCAGCCCGCCCAGGACTTCAAGCGCGCCCTGGACGGCGACGAGGGCCCGAACACCGGCGGCATGGGCGCGTACTCGCCGCTGCCCTGGGCGGACCCGAAGCTCGTCGAGGAGGTCATGGAGACCGTCCTCCAGCCGACCGTCGACGAGATGCGCCGCCGCGGCACCCCGTTCTCCGGACTCCTGTACGCCGGTCTGGCGATCACCAGCCGTGGTGTGCGGGTCATCGAGTTCAACGCCCGCTTCGGCGACCCCGAGACCCAGGTGGTCCTCGCCCGGCTGCGGACCCCGCTCGCCGGTGTCCTGCTGGCGTCCGCGAACGGCACCCTCGCCGATCTGGAACCGCTGCGCTGGAGCGACCAGGCCGCGGTCACCGTGGTCGTGGCCTCGTACAACTACCCCGACACCCCGCGCACCGGCGACCCGGTCACCGGACTCGACGAGGTGGCCGCCGAGGACGCCCCGCACGCGTACGTCCTGCACGCCGGCACCCGGCACGAGGGCGGCGCGGTGGTGAGCGCGGGCGGCCGTGTGCTGTCCGTCACAGCGATCGGATCCGGCCTCACCGAGGCCCGCGAGCGCGCCTACACGGCTGTCGCCCGCATCGGTCTGGACGGTTCGCAGCACCGCACGGACATCGCGGCCAAGGCGGCCGCCGAGGCATAGCCCACGGTCCCCATAGCAGCACCGGGCCCCGGACTCCGTACGGAATCCGGGGCTTTGTCTTGTTGCGTCCAGGCCCTTCCACCTGCGGGTTTCTGTACGGAACCGGAAGCCCGTCCGGGGTCTGCCGTCATCCACCTTTCCCCAGAGCCATTCCATCGGGTGACCGATGCCGTATCCGGCTGACGAGGGCCGGGGCCCCAACTAGGGTGCGGCGAAGGCATTCCGGCACTTGGCCCACCGGCATTGCGATGTCGGCGGCGGGTGCCACAGTGGGGGAGTGACCAACGCCAGGGCATCCGTCGGCACCGGCAGCGACAGGGCCGGGGCCCGGCGGACAAGAGGGGGTGACGTCCGGTCGTGACCGGTATGGGTGTGGAGGCGGGCGCGCAGGCAGCGCGCTCCCGGGCTCTCGCTGTGCTGCGCATCCGCAGCAGGGCGCTGGCCGTCGCCCTGCTGCCCGCGGCCGTGGCCGTCGTGCTGCTGGCCGGTGGATACACCGGCCGCATCACCGGCAAGCCCTGGGGGATCGCGGGAGGGATCGTGACGGTGTTCGCCGCTCTCGTCCTTCTCGCGGCGGCGGGCATCGCGCTCGTCGTGGCCCGTGCCCGGCCCGCGACGAGCCCCACGGTCCCGATCTCCGAGGAATCGGCCCCCGACCTCTACCGCATGGTCCGTGACCTGGCCGACCGTCTCGACGTCCCGGCCCCCTCGGCGATAGCGCTCACCCCGGACTGCGACAGCTGGCTGGAGGACCGCACCCACCGGGCCCTCGGCCGGTTCTTCCCGGGCGGAGGGGACGAGCCGGACGGCCCGCGCCGCGGCCCGGCCGGAAACGGCCCGGTGACCACGCTGACGGCCCGCGCCGCCCGGGTCACCGCCGCCCCCGTCCTCGTCATCGGCTCCCCGTTCCTGTGGTGGATGCGGGTCGGCGAGCTGCGGGCGGTCCTCGCCCCCGTGGTCGCCGGTACGGGCCCCTCGGCGCACCCGGACATAGCCGCGGCCCGCCGCTTCGTCCGAGGCCTGGACGCGGCGGTGGCCGTGGCCTCGGCGCCCGGCCGCGGTCCGCTGTCCCGCACGGTCCTGGCCGGAGTCGGCTGGGTCACCCGGCTCCTGCTGCGCGGCTGTCGGGGGCACGCGGCCGAGATGGAGCGGGCCGTGGCGGCCGCGTCGGCCGAGCGCGCACAGGCTGTGGACTACGGCGTGCGGATCGTCGCCCAGGAACAGGTGGGCCTGGCGTACGCGGGCTGGGACCGTCTGCTGACCCGGGTCGCGCTGCCCGCCTGGCGGATGGGCCGCTGGCCCTCCCGGCTGGACGTGGGCGTCGTCGCGGCCCTGACCGAGCTGTCCCGCCGCGACCGCCTCGCCGAGGGCTTCACCTCCCGTCTCGGCGAGCGTCCCGCCTGCGACCTGCTCGAAGAGCCCGGCACGGTGGACGAGGCCGCTTCGCTGCTCGCCGCCCGGCTCTTCCACGGCGGTCCCGCCGAGGCCGGCCCCGACTGGGCGCCGGTCGACTGGCAGGACTACCCGGACGAGGTCGTCGACCGCGCGTGGCGCACCGACGCGGCCCGGCTCCACCGGGTCCTGGACGCGCTCGGTGTCCGCCACCCCGCCGACCCCGCGCTGCCCGAGGCGGACGGACCGACCCTGGCCCGCGTGCTCGACCACCTGTCCGTGGCGGCGGGGGCCACGCCCGCGCCGGACGCGGCTCCCGCGGCCGTCCTCGCCGAGCACCGGACGGAGGCGTACGGGGAGATGGGCATCGCCGAGAGCGACGACCCCGACCTCGCCGTGGGGAACGAGCGCTCGGCGGCCCTCGCGGCCCGGCTCACCGCCGAACTGGCCCGTGAGGAGGCGTCCGCCCCGGCGAAGCACCGGCCCGCCGGGAGCGCCGGGCAGCAGGGCTCCGACCACGACCTGTGGGACGACCGGATGCTTCCGCTGTTCCCCCTCCAGCCGCCCAGGACCGGTCGCGAGCTGCTGGCCGACCATGTCACGGCGATGGTCTGCTGCGCCGCGATGGACACCGCCGGGGCGGTTCCCGGACTCGACTGGCTGGACGGCCCGTCCCTGCTCGTCGGCGGTGAACGGGCGGCCGACATCGGCCCCCGCGTCCTCACCCTCATAGAGACGGGGGACCCCACGCCCCTGCGGGACTGGCTGCGCCATCTGGGCGTCCGTCCCGAGAAACCGGTCCGGCTGGTCTGACGACGGCCCCTCCGGCGGCCGCCCCCCACTGTTCGTGTCCCCGGCCGTGTACACACCCCACCGTTCGCAGGCGCCCCGGCCCAGCCGGAGCGGCCCGTTCCACTCACGCCAATTCGCGACGAACGGTGACGGACTGCGTGCGTAATGTGATGTGCTGGGACCGATCGAGCACGGCGCAAGGGCTTGCCAGTACGACGGGGGCACGAAGGAGGGGTGCGGGCATGGGATCGGAGCAGATCCGCCGCTGGGAGTCGGGAGCACTCGCGCACGCCGTCACGGATCCCTTCGGCCTGGGACCCGTTCCCTGGCTCCGCGGCAGCGAGACCTATTTCGACGACACCGGCCACGTCGTCCCCTGGTACGTGGACACCGACGCGCCCCAGCCGTCGCAGCAGACGGCCGCCTCCCGGATCCCGGCGCCGCGGTCCACCTCCCGCACCCGTGCGCGCACCGGTCCCGGAGGCCCGCGCTCCGCCGACGACGTCCACCGTCAGATCAAGGGCTTCACCAGCACGGGCGCCACCGCTCCCGGCGAGTCCATCGACTTCCACGTGACGGTCGACCCGCCGCAGGAGTTCAGCGTCGACATCTACCGCATCGGCCACTACGGCGGCGACGGCGCCAGCAAGATCACCACGAGCCCCCGGCTCTCCGGGATCGTCCAGCCGCCGCCGCTCACCGCCGACCGCACGGTCTCCTGCCACCACTGGTGGCTGTCCTGGCGCCTGCAGATCCCGTCCTACTGGAACGTCGGCGCCTACGTCGCCGTCCTGACCACCCTCGACGGCTACCGCTCGCACGTCCCCTTCACCGTCCGCAACCACCAGACGGCCGACCTGCTCCTCCTGCTCCCGGACATCACCTGGCAGGCGTACAACCTGTACCCGGAGGACGGGCACACCGGCGCCAGCCTGTACCACGCGTGGGACGAGAGCGGCCGGCTCCTCGGCGAGGCCGACGCCGCGACGACCGTCTCCTTCGACCGCCCGTACGCGGGCGCGGGCCTGCCCCTCCACGTCGGCCACGCCTACGACTTCATCCGCTGGGCCGAGCGCTACGGCTACGACCTCGCCTACGCCGACGCCCGCGACCTGCACGCCGGCCGCGTCGACCCCACCCGCTACCGGGGCCTGGTCTTCCCGGGCCACGACGAGTACTGGTCGCCGCAGATGCGCCGGACCACGGAACTCGCCCGCGAGCACGGCACCTCGCTCGTCTTCCTCTCCGCCAACACCATGTACTGGCAGGTGGAGCTGGGGCGGTCCCCGTCGGGTGTCGCCGACCGGCTGCTGACCTGCCGGAAACGCCGGGGCCCCGGCAAGCCCGTCCTGTGGCGCGAGATCGACCGCCCGGAGCAGCAGCTCATCGGCATCCAGTACGCGGGGCGCGTCCCCGAGCCGTCCCCCCTGATCGTCCGCAACGCCGACCACTGGCTGTGGGAGGCGACCGGGGCGCACGACGGCGACGGGGTGGAGGGCATGGTCGCGGGCGAGGCGGACCGTTACTTCCCGCGCACCGCACTGCCGGAGCACCAGGACCGGATCCTGCTGGCGCACTCCCCGTACCCGGACAGCGAGGGCGTCCTGCGCCATCAGGAGACCTCGCTCTACCGCGCCCCCTCCGGCGCCCTGGTCTTCGCGTCCGGGACGTTCGCGTGGTCCCCGGCCCTCGACCGCCCCGGCCACGTGGACCCCCGTATCCAGCGGGCGACCGCCAATCTCCTCGACCGCATCTGCAAACACGACTGAGAAAGCCCCGCGGGGCGGCCGTGACGCACCCCCTGCCACGGGCGCCCGCACCCGCCCGGCCCGCCCCCCGTCCGCGGCCGCTCGTCCCGTACGGGAGAATCGAGTCACTTGTACAGAACCACGGGGAGGAACCGTGTCCGGATTCGTCGAAAAGCCCGAGCCCCTTCAGGTGCCGGGTCTGGTACATCTGCACACCGGCAAGGTGCGCGATCTGTACCAGAACGAGGCGGGCGACCTCGTGATGGTCGCCAGCGACCGCATCTCCGCCTACGACTGGGTGCTGCCCACCGAGATCCCCGACAAGGGACGCACCCTCACCCGGCTCTCCCTGTGGTGGTTCGACCAGCTCTCCGAACTGGCGCCCAACCACGTGCTGAGCACCGAACTCCCGCCGGGCGCCCCGGCCGACTGGGCCGGCCGCACCCTGATCTGCAAGTCCCTGCGGATGGCTCCGGTCGAATGCGTGGCCCGCGGCTATCTGACCGGCTCGGGCCTCGTCGAGTACAACGAGACCCGCACGGTCTGCGGTCTCGCGCTCCCCGAGGGCCTCGTCGACGGCTCGGAGCTCCCCGCGCCGATCTTCACCCCGGCCACCAAGGCCGCGGTCGGCGAGCACGACGAGAACGTCTCGTACGAGGAGGTCGCGCGTCAGGTCGGCGCCGACACCGCCGCCGAGCTGCGCCAGGCGACCCTCGCCATCTACGGCCGCGCCCGCGACATCGCCCGCGACCGGGGCATCATCCTCGCGGACACCAAGTTCGAGTTCGGCTACGAGGGCGAGACGCTCGTCCTCGCCGACGAGGTGCTGACCCCGGACTCCTCGCGCTTCTGGCCCGCCGACGCGTGGGAGCCGGGCCACGCGCAGCCGTCCTTCGACAAGCAGTACGTCCGCGACTGGCTGACCTCCGCGGAGTCGGGCTGGGACCGCAGGAGCGAGCAGCCGCCGCCCGCTCTGCCCGAGCACGTCGTGGAGGCCACCCGCGCCAAGTACATCGAGGCGTACGAGCGTCTGACGGGCGTCAGCTGGTCCTGACCCCGTCCACGGGCCCGGCCGCCGGCCGGGCCCGTCGGCCACCCGGGCCGGACGGCGCGTGGCCCTCCCGCCCAGGGCGGCGGACCCGAAGAAACCCCCGCGCACACGAAGAGGCCCGCACGCGAAGAGACCCGCACGCGAAAAGGGCCCGCGCACACGAAGAAGCCCCCGACCGAAGTCGGGGGCTTCTTTCTTGAGCGGACGACCAGGTTCGAACTGGCGACCTCAACCTTGGCAAGGTTGCGCTCTACCAACTGAGCTACGTCCGCGTGCGCCGTGGTGCGACAGCCACTATACCCAACCTCGCTCCCGTGCGAGACGCACCGCAGCATGTCGGTTCTCCGCGCCCAGTTTGGACACGGCCGACGACAGATAGTTCCGCACCGTCCCCTGGGACAGCGCGGCCCGCTCCGCGATCTCCGCCACGGGCGCCCCGTCGGCGGCGAATTCGAGCACCTCGGCCTCGCGCGCGGTCAGCGGCGAGTCCCCCGCGGAGATCGCGTCGGCGGCCAACTCCGGGTCCACATAACGGTTTCCCGCGTGAACGGTACGGATGATCTCCGCGAGCCGCCGCGCGCTGACCGTCTTCGGGACGAACCCGCGCACACCCGCCGCGAGCGCCCGCTTCAGATGCCCCGGCCGTCCGTGACTCGTCACGATCAGCACCTGGCAGCCGGGCAGTTCGGCCCGCAGGGATGTGGCCACGCTCACACCGTCGGCTCCCGGCATCTGGAGGTCCAGGACGGCGACATCGGGCCCGTGCGCCCGCGCCATCGCCAGTGCCTCCGGTCCGGTCGCCGCCTCGGCCACCACGACCAGGTCGTCCTCCAGCCCGAGCAGCGCGGCCAGCGCTCCCCGGATCAGGTGTTCGTCGTCGGCGAGCAGCAGCCGTACGGGAGCACCGGGCGCCGACGCGCCGGGCGGCACGGGGATCATGGGGTGGCCTCTCTCATCGGGTGCGGAACCGGCGGGACCGACGACTCCCGTGGCGCCCCGTCGCTTCCCGGGGCCGGTTTCCCGGGAGTGTCCGCGCGGGTGTCCGGGGAGGGCCGCAGCGGTACTTCCGCCGTCAGCCGGAACACTCCTTTGCTCGCGCCTGCCCGCAGCACCCCGTCCACCTCCTCCAGCCGCTCCCGCAGTCCCACGAGCCCGCTGCCTCTCCCCGGCCCGGATCCGCCGTCCGGCCCGGGTCCCGGTCCCGCCTCCTGCGGCACCCCGTCGTTCTCGACGGTGAGCGTCACCCGCTCCCGCGTCACCCGCAGGGACAGCGCGCACTTCCTGGCGTTCCCGTGCCGCAGCACATTGGTGGTCGCCTCCCGTACGACCCAGCCGAGCGCCGACTGGATCTGCGCCGGCAGTTCCGCGGCCGTGCCGGTGATGGCGCAGTCGATGCCGGCGGCCGTCAACACGCCCTGCGAGCCCGCCAGTTCGTTGGCGAGATCGGCGTCGCGATAGCCGCGTACCACCTCGCGCACCTCCCGCTGGGACTCCCGCGCGATCCGCTGCACCTCGGTCATCTGGTCCATGGCCTCGGACCGCCCGCGCCGGGCCAGCTGCACGGCGAGTTCGCTCTTGAGGGCGATCACCGCGAGGTTGCGGCCCATCACGTCGTGCAGATCGCGGCCGAAGCGCAGCCGTTCCTCGGCGACGGCGAGCCGGGCGCGGGTCTCGCGGGCCGCGTCGAGTTCGTAGACGGCGTTGAGCAGCCAGACGGAGAACGCCGCGGTGAAGGTGAGGAAACCGGCGGTCAGCAGGACGAGGAGGGCGGTGACCGGCGCGGCGGGGCCGGGGAAGCCGAGGGGCAGGGAGAGCGCGCCGGCGCCCGCGGCCGCGCCGAGCACGACGTACGTCATCCGGCGTCTGTCGCGGGTCCCGAGCGCGACCGTGCCCGTGCCGAACGCCGTGACGCCGACGAGCAGCGAGGAGGCGACGAGGAACTCGCCGTCGCTCGCCGGGCGCCAGGGGGTGCCCGAGAGGACGGCTCCCACGACGGCCGTCACACAGGTGCTCGCGGTCAGTGCGAGCAGGGTCCCGCGGGGCTGTTCCCGGGTGCCGCGCGTCCAGTCCAGTGCCCGCGAGGCGGTCACCGCGCAGCACACCGAGTGCCCGCACACCAGCAGGAACACCGCCCAGGACCGGGCCGCGGGCATGTTCCCGAAGACGGGCAGTCCGATCGAGATCGCTTCGAGCAGGGCGAAGAAGTGGAACGACCACCGGGTGTACGTCTCGACCTTCGCCGGTGTGCTCTTGCCCCGCCACCAGCCGGACGGCCTGCCCATGCCCACCCCCGTGTCCGTGGTCACCGCCGCGGCTCCCAGCGGAACCACCGTCGTACAGCAAACACCGCGATCAGGGTCCAGGCCACCGCCGTGGCGAGGGCGCCGAGGGTGTCGTGGGCGGAGAGGTGCCCGGTCCAGCCGCCGCGGATCAGGGTGATCACCGGGGTGAGAGGCAGCAGTTCGCAGAACCGGGCCATGCCGTCCGGCAGCAGTTCGAGGGGGACGAAGGTCCCCGAGCCGGCCAGTGACAGCAGGGTCAGGGGGGTGGCCGCGACCTGGGCGCCCTCCACGCTCCTGCTGAGGCTCGCGGTGACGGCCGCGAGCGCCGGCCAGGTGACGAACGCGGACAGCAGCCCGAGCAGGACGAGTTGGGGTTTCTCGGGCATCCCGATGCCGAGTGCCGCCCGGCAGGCGACGGTCAGGACGAGGCACTGGGCGATACCGATCGCGACCGAGGGCAGCGCGGCGCCCGCGAGGATCTCCAGGTCCCGCAGTTCCCCGGTGCGCAGCCGCTTGAGGACGAGTTCCTCCCGGCGTGCCGTGTACACGCTCGCCAGGGAGCCGTAGACGGCGAACAGGAGCACGAAGCCGATGGAGGAGGGGAGCAGGACCGAGCCGACCGTGAGTCCGGCGTCCTTCAGACGCATCGTGTCCAGGGTCGAGCGGAGCGTGAACGGCATGACCAGAGGGACGAACAGCGCCGCGGCGAGGGTCGCCCTGGTGCGGCCCAGCAGCGTCAGTTCGGCGCGTGCCAGTGCTCCGATCCGGCCGGCGGCCGTGGTCCCGGCCGTGCCGGCGCCGGTGGTGACCGCTGTTCCGCTCATGCCGCCGTTCCCTTCCCGCGCGCCTTCCGCGTGTCCGCGGTCGTCCTCGTCCCGTCCACGCCGTGCGCCGCCTCCCGCGAGATCCGCAGGAACGCCTCCTCCAGGGAGGCCGAGCGCACGTCGAGCCCCCGCAGCTCGACGCGGGCCCGCTCGGCCCACACCAGCAGGGCCGTGGCCGTCCGCTGGAGTTCGCCGGTCCGCAGCCGGATCGTCCGGCCCGCCGCCTCGTGGCCGCTCACCCCGAGTTCCGGCAGCGGGGGCAGGTCGCCGGGGAGGTAGCCGTCGGGCAACTCGAAGGAGACGTGCGACGGCTGGGAGGCGGTCACCTCGGCCGGGGTGCCGACGGCCGCGACGCGTCCTTCGTGCAGGATCGCCAGCCGGTCGGCGAGTGCCTCCGCCTCTTCCAGATAGTGGGTGGTCAGCAGGACCGTGGTCCCGTCGTCGCGCAGTTCGCGGACCAATTCCCAGGTGTTCCGGCGGCCTTCCACGTCGAGCCCGGTCGTGGGCTCGTCGAGGAAGAGGACCTCGGGGTCGCCGAGGAGCGCGAGCGCCAGGTCCAGCCGCCGCTTCTCGCCGCCGGACAACTGCTTCACACGGACGTCCGAGCGGTGCCCGAGTCCGACCCTGTCCAGGGCCTCTTCGGCGGGCCGGGCGCCGCTGGTGCACGCCGCCCACATCCGTGCGGTCTCGGCGGCCGTCAGCTCCGACGGGAAGCCCCCTTCCTGAAGCATCACGCCGATACGGGGCCGTACGGCAGCCCGGTCCGCGTACGGATCGTGCCCGAGGACGCGCACGCGCCCGGCGGCCGGGGGAGCCAGGCCCTCGATCAGTTCGACGGTGGAGGTCTTGCCAGCGCCGTTGGTGCCGAGGAGCGCGAAGATCTCACCGCGGCCCACGGAGAAGGTGACTCCGCGCACCGCCTCGAAATCTCCTGTGCCGTCCCCGTACACACGCCGCAGATCAGTGACCTCGATCACGTCGTCGTGTTCGCTCGTGTTCATGGAATCAGCGTCGGCGCGGACGGGGCCCGGCAGCAGTGCGCGTTGTCATCACTCGGCATGACAAATGTCAGACGGCCGGACGGCATTCCGTCGCGAGGGCGCCGGTACGCACGGGGATACGAGAAAGGCCCCGGTCGATGACCGGGGCCTTTGCTGCGACGAGCGGACGACCAGGTTCGAACTGGCGACCTCAACCTTGGCAAGGTTGCGCTCTACCAACTGAGCTACGTCCGCATTGCCTCCGACCGGCTTTCACCGATCGGCGCGAGCACCACCCTACCTGATCGACAAGCGATCAGTGAACGATGCAGAGCGGGTGACAGGAATTGCACACTGCGCCTTCCCCCTGGAAGGGGGATGTTCTGCTACTGAACTACACCCGCACGACCTTCGGGTTCCGGCTTTTCGGCCTTGCCCCTCGGCGTGTTCCAGACTCTAGCCGATCGGGCGGGGGTCAGCGCAAGTCGGTTCCCCGGGGGTCCGGCGGAGGGGTCCGGGGGCACCCCGGCGGGGTGCCCGGCCCGGTCCGCGGCCGGGTGCCGGCTCAGTGCGACTCGGCGAACGCCTCGTAGACCTTCTTGGGGATCCGGCCGCGCGGCGGCACGTCCATCTTGTTGGAACGGGCCCAGGCGCGGACCGCCGCGGGGTCGGGCGTCAACGCGGTGTGCGTGTACGCCTTCCCGGACTTCGACCGCTTGCGGCCGGCCTCGACGTACGGCTCGAGAGCCTTGCGCAGTTCCTCGGCGTTGGCTGGATTGAGGTCGATCTCGTACGACTTGCCGTCGAGTCCGAAGGCGATCGTCTCCGCCGCTTCCGAGCCGTCGATGTCGTCAAAGAGAGTGACCACGACACGCTGCGCCACGAATATCGGTCCCTTCGTGCGACACCTTCGCGATCAACGGTCATGACGTGCGCTGACGTCACGGAGTTGTCGGGGAGATGTCGGCTGTCCGGCTGTTATCGAGCAAAGTATCGGCTATTGCCAATTCATTTGTACAGTGCCCGGCATTGCATTGTGAAGCCCGACTAAATCCCTCCGCGTGTCCGATGGCAATGGGCCCCTGCCGTTCTTCTGCGGTTTTTCCCAGGATTTTCCGTGCATGCCCCCGGGCTGATGCGTGATCGTGATCGGGGTCACGTAGGATTCTACGAATCTACGCGAGTAGAAATTTTGTACGGGTAGTCTGAAGGGACCTGCTCAGCACCACACACCGGGAGTGCCAGTGGCACGCGTCGTAGTCGACGTCATGCTCAAGCCGGAGATCCTCGACCCCCAGGGCCAGGCGGTGCAGCGTGCACTGCCGCGCCTCGGTTTCGAAGGTGTCTCCGACGTCCGTCAGGGAAAGCGATTCGAACTCGAAGTGGACGGGCCGGTGGACGACGCCGCGCTCGCACGCATCCATGAACTGGCGGAATCCTTCCTCGCCAACACCGTGATCGAGGACTTCACCGTCAAGGTCGAGGAAGTCGCGGAGGCCGGAAAGTGACCGCTCGTATTGGAGTCGTCACCTTTCCGGGCAGCCTCGACGACCGCGACACGCAGCGCGCGATCAGGCTGGCCGGCGCCGAGCCCGTAGCCCTCTGGCACAAGGACAAGGACCTCAAGCAGGTCGACGCCGTCGTGCTGCCCGGCGGTTTCTCGTACGGCGACTATCTGCGGGCGGGCGCCATCTCGCGCTTCTCGCCGGTGATGGAGACCGTCATCGAGCAGGCGAAGTCCGGAATGCCGGTTCTCGGCATCTGCAACGGCTTCCAGGTCCTCACCGAGGCGCACCTTCTTCCCGGCGCGATGCTCGGCAACAACCACCTCCACTTCATCTGCCGCGACCAGAAGCTGCGGGTGGAGAACGCGGGGACCGCCTGGACCGCCGACTACGAGGCCGGCCAGGAGATCCACATCCCGCTGAAGAACATGGACGGGCGGTACGTCGCCGACGAGCACACGCTCGACATGCTGGAGGCCGAAGGCCGGGTCGCGTTCCGCTACATGGACGTCAACCCGAACGGATCGCTGCGCGACATCGCCGGCATCACGAACGCGGCGGGCAACGTCGTCGGTCTGATGCCGCACCCGGAGCACGCCGTCGAGCCCCTCGTCGGCTCCGGCCGCACCGACGGCCTCCCCTTCTTCACCTCGATCCTCAAGAAGCTGGTCAACGCATGAGCCGCACGCCTCTGGACACGGTCGAGCACGCGGCCGCGACCCCCGACGTCGAGCTGCCCTGGGCCGAACTGGGCCTGAAGAAGGACGAGTACGAGCGCGTCGTCGAGATCCTCGGCCGCCGCCCGACCGGCGCCGAGCTCGCCATGTACTCCGTCATGTGGTCCGAGCACTGCTCCTACAAGTCCTCGAAGGTCCACCTCCGCCAGTTCGGCGAGAAGGCCCCGCAGTCCGACGCGCTGCTCGTCGGCATCGGCGAGAACGCCGGTGTCGTCGACGTCGGCCAGGGCTACGCGGTCACCTTCAAGGTCGAGTCGCACAACCACCCGTCGTACGTCGAGCCCTACCAGGGCGCGGCCACCGGCGTCGGCGGCATCGTGCGCGACATCATCGCCATGGGCGCCCGCCCGGTCGCGGTCGTGGACCCGCTGCGCTTCGGCGCGGCCGACCACCCCGACACCAAGCGCGTCCTGCCGGGCGTCGTCGCGGGCATCGGCGGCTACGGCAACTGCCTGGGTCTGCCGAACATCGGCGGCGAGGTCGTCTTCGACGCCTGCTACCAGGGCAACCCGCTGGTCAACGCCGGTGCCATCGGCGTCATGCGGCACGAGGACATCCACCTCGCGAAGGCGTCCGGCACGGGCAACAAGGTCATCCTGTACGGGGCCCGCACGGGCGGCGACGGCATCGGCGGCGCGTCGATCCTCGCCTCGGAGACCTTCGACGACGCCAAGCCGTCGAAGCGTCCGGCCGTCCAGGTCGGCGACCCCTTCCAGGAGAAGCTCCTCATCGAGTGCACCCTGGAGGCCTTCGCCGAGAAGCTGGTCGTCGGCATCCAGGACCTCGGCGCGGCCGGACTGTCCTGCGCCACCAGCGAGCTGGCGTCCAACGGCTCCGGCGGTATGCGCGTGACGCTGGACGACGTACCCCTGCGCGACTCGACTCTGTCTCCCGAGGAAATCCTCATGAGCGAGTCGCAGGAACGCATGTGCGCGGTCGTCGAGCCGGAGAAGGTCGACCGGTTCCTGGAGATCTGCGACAAGTGGGACGTCATCGCCACCGTCATCGGTGAGGTCACCGACGGCGACCGGCTGGAGATCTTCTGGCACGGCGGCAAGATCGTCGACGTCGACCCGCGCACGGTCGCCCACGACGGCCCGGTCTACGAGCGCCCCTACGCCCGCCCGTCGTGGCAGGACGCGCTCCAGGCCGACGACGCGGGCAAGCTGCCCCGCCCGGAGAACGGCGACGAGCTGAAGGACCAGGTCCTGAGGCTGGTCTCCTCCCCGAACCAGGCCTCCAAGTCCTGGATCACCTCCCAGTACGACCACTTCGTGCAGGGCAACACGGTGCTGGCGCAGCCCGAGGACTCGGGCATGATCCGCATCGACGAGGAGACCGGGCTCGGCGTCGCCATCGCGACCGACGGCAACGGCCGCTACGCCAAGCTCGACCCGTACACGGGCGCGCAGCTGGCGCTCGCCGAGGCCTACCGCAACGTCGCGACGACCGGCGCCAAGCCGCTCGCCGTGTCCGACTGCCTGAACTTCGGCTCGCCCGAGGACCCGGCCGTCATGTGGCAGTTCGCCGAGGCGATCCGCGGTCTGGCCGACGCCTGCCAGCAGCTCGGCACCCCGGTGACCGGCGGCAACGTCTCGCTCTACAACCAGACCGGCGAGGTGGCCATCCACCCGACCCCGGTCGTGGCCGTGCTGGGCGTCATCGACGACGTCGCCCGCCGCACGCCGGTCGCCTTCCGGGAAGAGGGCCAGCTCCTCTACCTGCTCGGGGACACCCACGAGGAGTTCGGCGGTTCGGCCTGGTCGCAGGTCGTCCACGACCACCTGGGCGGTCTGCCGCCGAAGGTCGACCTGGAGCGCGAGCGGCTGCTCGCCGAGATCCTCATCTCGGCCTCCCGCGACGGCATGGTGGACTCCGCGCACGACCTGTCCGACGGCGGTCTGATCCAGGCCGTGGTCGAGTCGGCGCTGCAGGGCGGCAAGGGCGCGCGGCTGATCGTGCCCGACGGTCTCGACGCGTTCACCTTCCTGTTCTCGGAGTCGGCCGGCCGCGCGGTCGTCGCCGTCCCGCGCTCGGAGGAGCTCCGCTTCAACGACATGTGCGGTGCCCGGGGTCTGCCCGTCACCCGCATCGGTGTCGTCGACGGCGACGAGTCCGACGCGACGGCCGTCGTCGAGGTCCAGGGCGAGTTCACGCTCTCCCTGGCCGAGCTGCGCACGGCCCACGAGGGGACGATCCCGGCGCTGCTGGCGTAACACCCCGCCCGCCGAGCCGCGAAGGCCCCGCCCGTTCCGACGGGCGGGGCCTTCGTCACACCGGGACCGGATCGGTCTCCCGGGGCGGGCGAAGGCGTCGCTCGCCGCGCCGGATCCGGGCCGCCGCGGTGCGAGCGGCGCGGCCAGGGCATCGGCGCCGCTCCTCCCCGGAACACGGCCCGGCTCGCCGAACGGGCCTTCGCGCCGGTGGAACACGGGCTCACGGACCATGCCCGCCGCCCCTGACGATCCCCCACGGGCGCCGGTGCGCGCGCCGGTCCCCGGAGGGTCCCGCCCCGCTCGGCTTGCCGGCGAGGCGCCGAGACCCGGGGGCCACCTGATCCGGACGAAAGGCCCTAGGCTCGCCGTATGACCCCAGCCCGCAAGCGCGCCCGCACCTATGACTCGGCCAAGATCCGCGCGGCGGTGCTCGCGCAGTTCGGGAACGTGCGGGAGGGCGTACGCGCCCTGAGCGAGGAGCAGTTGGCGCGGCCCGCCCGGCTCGGGGACTGGAGCGTACGGGAGTTGGCCGCGCACATCACGATGTCGCTCGACGTCGTGAGCCGGCACCTCGACCTGGCCGCGCCCGCCGCGAAGGAGCTCGGGTTGCTGGAATGGCCGTTCGGAACGGCCTCCCGCTCCGGGACGATCGCCGACGGCACGCGCGCACTCGCCGCCGCCCACCCCGACCTCGACGCGCTCTACGCCGGCGTCGGCGCGCGGATCACCGAGCACCTGGCCACGGCCCCCGACGACCGGCTGCTCGGCGTGCCCGCCGGGGCGATGACCCTCGCCGACTGCCTCGTCACCCGCACCGTCGAACTCGTCGTCCACACCGACGACCTGAACCGCGCCGCCGGTACCGACATCCCCCTCGACCGGCAGGCCCTCGCCGCCTGCACCCGGCTGCTCGCCGACACCCTCGCCGTGAAGGCGCCCGGCGCGTCGACCGAGGTCCGGATCCCGCCGTACGCCGTCGTGCAGTGCGTGGAAGGGCCCCGGCACACCCGTGGCACCCCGCCGAACGTCGTCGAGACCGATCCGCTGACCTGGATCCGGCTCGCGACGGGCCGCACGGAATGGAAGGCCGCGCTGGACGAGGCGAAGGTCAGCGCGAGCGGCGAACGCGCCGACCTCGGCGGCCTGCTCCCGCTGATGGGATAGCCCGCCCGCTGGTGGGACAGCCCGCGCGCTGGTGGGCCCGTGCGCTGAAGGGACAGCCCGCAGGCGCCACCCGCGCGGGCTTCCCGCCCCACGCCCGGGGGAACCGGTCACCCGACCCTCCCGTCACATCGGCATGGACAAGCAGCGAATGACCCTCGGTGTCCTGACCCTGCTGCCCCTCGCCGCCGCGTGCGGTGCCCAGACGGCGGGGAACGGTTCCACCCGGACGGAGACGGCGCCGCTGACCGGCGTGCACTGGACGGTCGACAGCCTCACCGTGGGAGGGAAGACCACGCGGGCGCCCTCGGGGGCGTATCTGCGGATCGGGGACGACGGTCGCGTCAGCGGCAACCTCGGCTGCAACGGGTTCGGCTCGAAGGCCGTCCTCACCGGTGACCGCGTCGACTTCGGCGAGCTCCGGACGACGGACATGGCCTGCGCGAAGGGCCCGATGGACTTCGAGCGGAGCCTGGGCCGGGCCTTCGCGGACAAGGGCCCGTTCACGGCGAAGGCCGAAGGCCGCCGGCTGACGCTCACCGCCGACAACGGCGACCGGATCGGCCTCGCCGAGGAGAAGGACGCACCCCTGCGGGGGACGAGGTGGACGGTCACGGCACTGGGTGACGGCAACGTCTCCCAGCCGCTCCCGAAGGGGGCGAACGCGTACTTCGTCCTCCGTGAGGACGGCACCTTCGAGGCCCGGCTCGGCTGCAACCACGCCACCGGTCGCGCCACCGTCGGCGACGGACATATCACCCTCGGCCCGGCCCGGACGACCCGCATGATGTGCCAAGACTCACTCATGAGGACCGAGAAGACGCTGCTGGGGCTCTTCGACGGCAAGGTCGCCTACGTATTGGATCATCGCGGCATCGCGCTGACCAGCAAGAACGGCACGGTCGTCAGCGCGGTGGCCGACGAGTGATCCACTCGGGGCCCGTATCCCCAATTCGGACCAGTGGTCGATCTCGCCTACACTCGGTGCCGTGCCACGTGGTGACGGTCGACTCAATCATGATCTGCTCCCCGGTGAGAAAGGCCCCCAGGACGCTTGCGGCGTCTTCGGTGTCTGGGCTCCGGGCGAAGAGGTCGCCAAGCTCACTTACTTCGGGCTCTACGCCCTCCAGCATCGGGGTCAGGAATCCGCGGGAATCGCGGTCAGCAACGGCTCCCAGATCCTCGTCTTCAAGGACATGGGCCTCGTGTCCCAGGTCTTCGACGAGACCTCGCTCGGTTCGCTCCAGGGTCATATCGCGGTCGGTCACGCCCGCTACTCGACCACCGGTGCCTCCGTGTGGGAGAACGCCCAGCCGACGTTCCGTGCCACCGCGCACGGTTCCATCGCGCTCGGCCACAACGGCAACCTCGTCAACACGGCGCAGCTCGCCGAGATGGTCGCCGACCTGCCCAAGCAGGAAGGCCGCACCACTCGTGTGGCGGCCACCAACGACACCGACCTGCTCACCGCGCTCCTCGCGGCCCAGGTCGACGACGACGGCAAGCCGCTGACCGTGGAAGAGGCTTCCGTCAAGATCCTTCCCCAGGTCAAGGGCGCCTTCTCGCTCGTCTTCATGAACGAGCACACCCTGTACGCCGCCCGTGACCCGCAGGGCATCCGCCCGCTGGTCCTCGGCCGCCTGGAGCGCGGCTGGGTGGTGGCCTCCGAGTCCGCGGCCCTCGACATCTGCGGCGCCAGCTATGTGCGCGAGATCGAGCCGGGCGAGTTCGTCGCCATCGACGAGAACGGTCTGCGGACCTCGCGATTCGCGGAAGCGAAGCCCAAGGGCTGCATCTTCGAGTACGTCTACCTGGCCCGTCCCGACACGGACATCGCAGGCCGGAACGTGTACCTCTCGCGCGTCGAGATGGGCCGCAAACTCGCCGAGGAAGCCCCTGTGGAGGCCGACCTGGTGATAGCGACCCCGGAGTCCGGGACGCCCGCCGCGATCGGTTACGCGGAGGCCTCCGGCATCCCGTTCGGCGCCGGCCTGGTCAAGAACGCCTATGTCGGCCGGACCTTCATCCAGCCCTCGCAGACGATCCGCCAGCTCGGAATCCGCCTGAAGCTGAATCCGCTCAAGGAAGTCATCAAGGGCAAGCGTCTGGTCGTCGTGGACGACTCGATCGTGCGCGGCAACACCCAGCGCGCCCTGGTCCGGATGCTCCGCGAGGCGGGTGCGGCCGAGGTCCACATCCGGATCTCCTCCCCGCCCGTGAAATGGCCCTGCTTCTTCGGCATCGACTTCGCGACCCGCGCCGAGCTGATCGCGAACGGCATGACCGTCGAGGAGATCGGCACCTCGCTCGGCGCCGACTCGCTCTCGTACATCTCGCTCGACGGGATGATCGAGGCCACGACGATCGACAAGCCGAATCTGTGCCGCGCCTGCTTCGACGGCGAGTACCCGATGGAGCTTCCCGACCCCGAACTGCTCGGCAAGCAGCTCCTGGAGACCGAGCTGGCCGCGGGTCCCGCAGCCACGGCCGCGGCTGACGCCATCCGTCGCCCGTAGCGCCGCAGAGCCCCGTTTCACCAACCGAAAGATCCCAGGCAATGTCTTCTGTGTCTGATCAGTCCCCTGCGGCGACGGGCAGCGCCTCCGGCGCGTCCTACGCGGCTGCCGGAGTCGACATCGAGGCGGGCGACCGCGCCGTAGAGCTGATGAAGGAGTGGGTGAAGAAGACGCAGCGCCCGGAGGTCCTGGGCGGCCTCGGCGGCTTCGCCGGTCTCTTCGACGCCTCGGCCCTCAAGCGTTTCGAGCGCCCGCTGCTCGCCTCCGCCACCGACGGCGTGGGCACCAAGGTCGACATCGCCCGGCAGCTCGGCGTGTACGACACCATCGGCCACGACCTCGTCGCGATGGTCATGGACGACATCGTGGTGTGCGGCGCCGAGCCGCTCTTCATGACCGACTACATCTGTGTGGGCAAGGTCCACCCGGAGCGGGTCGCGGCCATCGTGAAGGGCATCGCCGAGGGCTGTGTCCTCGCGGGCTGCGCCCTGGTGGGCGGCGAGACGGCCGAACACCCCGGTCTGCTCGGCCCGGACGACTTCGACGTCGCGGGCGCCGGCACCGGCGTGGTCGAGGCCGATCGGCTGCTCGGCCCGGATCGCATCCGTACGGGTGACGCGGTCATCGCCATGGCGGCCTCCGGTCTTCACTCGAACGGGTACTCGCTCGTCCGTCACGTCCTCTTCGACCGGGCGAATCTGCGCCTGGACCAGCACATCGAGGAGTTCGGCCGCACGCTCGGCGAGGAGCTCCTGGAGCCCACCAAGATCTACTCGCTGGACTGTCTGACGCTGACGAAGAGCGCCCAGGTGCACGCCTTCAGCCACATCACCGGCGGCGGTCTCGCGGCCAACCTGGCCCGTGTGATCCCGGACGGCCTGCACGCCGTGGTCGACCGCGGGACCTGGACCCCGGCACCGGTCTTCGACCTGGTCGGCAGGACCGGCGACGTCGAGCGCCTGGAGCTGGAGAAGACGCTGAACATGGGCGTCGGCATGATGGCGATCGTGCCCGAGGAGTCGGCCGAGGTCGCCCTCGCCGTCCTCGCGGACCGCGGAGTGGACGCCTGGGTCGCCGGTGAGATCACCGAGCGCGGGGACCACACGACGGGCGCCGCGCTCATCGGCGACTACGCGAGCTGAAACGGGCGACGGGAGCCGGGGCCGGCGGTCACGCGGGCCGAAGCTCCCGAAGCAGCACGAAACCCGGTCCGGCGCTGAGGCCCCGGACCGGGTGAGGTGCAGTCGCTACGAGAAAGCCGCCAGGCGGGATCTGCCAGAAACCCACGCCAGGAGATCCGCTACGAGAAGAGATCGCGGAAACTGCGAGGGACGCTGTTGCGTCAAGCGCCGCGACGTTGCGACTGAGGCCCGGACTGGTCGTCCTCGTCCTCGTCGTCGTCGTTGTAGAGATCCGCGTACTGTGCGTACGGGTCGTCTTCCTCGTCGTCGTCCTCGAACGGCTCGCCGTTAGGCGGCTGGTTCGAAGTCGAAGCGCCCAGCTCATTGGCCAGACGCGAGAGGTCAGTCCCGCCGCTGCTGTACTTCAGCTGGCGGGCGACCTTCGTCTGCTTGGCCTTTGCCCGGCCGCGCCCCATGGCTCGACCCCCTCGGATACGGGGCTCGACGGCCCCAGAGTCTTGACACGCGTTCATGATCTGGAACGGACTCTCCGTGGAGAGACCGGTCCGTAGGGCTTCCACGGTACCTGAGCCCGCGCCCATACGGTACGTCGCCCGCAGCACGCGCCTTCACCCAGAACCCGCGAGGTGCCCTGTCCTCGCTGGTCAACCGCGATTTTAACCTCTTCTTGGCGCCCGACCCGCCGACGGACGTGAGAGTTCTCTCCCAACCGGCCGCCGACGGGTCCCTGACAAGCGCCTATGGCCTCGGCAGGCGTCAGTGACGCCGTGCCTCCGCCATCCGCTGCTCGGCGATCCGGTCGGCCGCCGCGGCCGGCGGAATCCCGTCCTGCTTCGCACGTGCGAATATGGCCAGCGTGGTGTCGAAGATCTTCGTGGCCTTCGCCTTGCACCGGTCGAAGTCGAAGCCGTGGAGCTCGTCGGCGACCTGGATGACACCGCCCGCGTTCACGACGTAGTCGGGCGCGTACAGGATCCCGCGGTCCGCGAGGTCCTTCTCCACGCCCGGGTGCGCGAGCTGGTTGTTGGCCGCTCCGCACACGATCCGGGCCGTGAGCACCGGCACGGTCTCGTCGTTGAGCGCGCCGCCCAGCGCGCAGGGCGCGTAGATGTCCAGGCCCTCGGTGCGGATGAGCGTCTCGGTGTCCGCGACGGCCGTGACACCCGAGGGGTGCCGGTCCAGGATCCGGCGCACGGACTCGGCCCGCACGTCCGTGATCACGACCTCGGCGCCGTCCTCACGCAGGTGGTCGACCAGGTGGTGGCCCACCTTGCCGACGCCGGAGACGCCGACCTTGCGGCCGCGCAGCGTCGGGTCGCCCCACATGTGCTGCGCGGAGGCCCGCATGCCCTGGAAGACACCGAAGGCGGTCAGGACCGACGAGTCGCCCGCGCCGCCGTTCTCCGGGGAGCGTCCGGTCGTCCACCGGCACTCACGCGCCACGACGTCCATGTCGGCGACATACGTGCCGACGTCGCACGCGGTGACGTACCGGCCGCCGAGCGAGGCGACGAACCGGCCGTAGGCGAGGATCAGCTCCTCGGACTTGATCTGCTCGGGGTCGCCGATGATGACGGCCTTGCCACCGCCGTGGTCGAGCCCGGCCAGGGCGTTCTTGTACGACATCCCGCGCGCGAGGTTGAGGGCGTCGGCGACGGCCTCCTGCTCGCTCGCGTACGGGTAGAAGCGCGTGCCGCCGAGGGCGGGGCCCAGGGCGGTGGAGTGGATGGCGATGACGGCCTTGAGGCCGCTGGCGCGGTCCTGGCAGAGCACGACTTGCTCATGACCGCCCTGATCCGAGTGGAACAGGGTGTGCAGTACATCAGCAGGCGCGCCGGTTACGTCGGTCACTGTGGTGACTCCCAGGTAAAAAGCGGCGGTTGGGTGCGGTGCCCGTGCGGATGGCGGGCTCCGTGGGAATGAGACTAGAGCCTGTGCCGACCCGCCCTCGGCGCAGTGGTCAGGATCACCTGTGGGCGGGGCACGGCCATGGTTCGATTTGCATAGATTTCTCTTCAGGTTCCGATCGGTTCTCGCTGGTTTTCCCGGTGCTCGACGGGGGAGGGAGCAGGCGTGCCCAAGGTGTCCGCGGTGATCGTCCCGTACACGTCGTACTTGCGGGTGTACGAGCCACTGGCCGCGTTCCCCGAGTCCGAGCGCGCCCACTGGACGCGCTACGCCCAGCGCGCCGAGCGCCCCTCGTACCAGGACGAACTGCGCCGCTCGCTGGCCGACCTGCTGCCCACCCCGCCGGTCCCCGTCCCGGTGCACGAGAGCGGTGACGCGTTCGTCGCCGAGGTCGACGGGGTGGTGTGCGTCTGCCCCTGGCGCACCCGGCTGCGCGGCTGGCAGGCCCTGGACGAACTGGGCGAGGAGCTTCCCGCGTCCGTCCTGGACGCGGTGCTGCCGCCGCTGGTGCGCCGTCAGGCCGCCCTCGACTACGAGCGCTGGCTGGCGCGCAACCCCGACGCCCGCCCGTGGATCCGCACCTCGACCTGGCAGGTGCCGCTGAACTGGTTCGTGCTCGTCACCGACGAGGAGCGGGAGTACGAGAAGGGGACGGGCCCGGCCGGAGCCGCGCCGCTGCTGCGCTACCGGACGCCGATGGTGCAGGCGCGGCGGCGCACGGCGCGGGCCCTGCGGACGCTCAGGGACGCGCTGGACGAAGGGCCGCTCATCGAGGGCCTGGTGGACGTCGGCCGCTGGCTGGAGGAGTTCCATCCGCGCTCGCTGGTCGAGCTGGACTACGGCGGGCTCGTGCACACGCTGCCGGCCGGTCAGCTGGAGGACGACCACTCCGCCGCGGACGTGGCCGAGGGGATCGAGGCACTGCGCACCGGGGACGGGTCGACCGCGGGCGAGGCGTACGGCCGGCTGGTGGAGCGCTGGCGGTCCGTCAGGGAGCGGCGCTCGTCGAACTGAGGCGCGGCGCGGGCGGTCCCGGACGGGCGGTACCGGTGTGGTCCGTGCGCGGGAGCCGGACGGGGCGGGAGCGCTCTCAAGACGCCCGCTCCGGTGTGACCTGCCTCTCACAGGTTTGGGGTCGAACTCGCGTATGGTCCTCACACGCTGAAGAACCCTCATGTCCAGGACGTAGGCCCCGATCCGGGCGTATACGTCAACGGGTGCCAAGCGTGACGGACGGCACTTACCCGGCTCTTGCATCGCTTCCCCCTCCTCGTGTCAAAATAGGACAAGGAGCCCGGGGGAGGGCTCCCTCCGCCCGCTTTTGGGGGGGAACCTCGGCATTGCACCCTTTTGGGACGTCTGGTGACTCCTGATCGCCCTGTGACTGATCGTCACAGTGGCGTGACTGTCCGCTATGGCATGGTCCATCGGCTTCCGTCGCTGATGAACACCTGGGAGGGCAATTCCATCGGTTTGGCCGACGCGGCTGGACGGATGGTGTAGTTGTAGTGCCGAGGACAAGCCGTTCGTCCTATAACCGACTCGACTCGCGTCCGCCATTTCGGGCAACGCGGGTCAAGGTGCAGAATTTAGAGGAAAGAACCGAGAAGGTTCGGTTCTCCCGAGGAGGCCGCTCATGACCGCTCGCACCCCTGATGCCGAGCCGCTGCTGACCCCCGCTGAGGTCGCCACGATGTTCCGCGTCGACCCCAAGACGGTCACGCGGTGGGCGAAGGCCGGCAAGCTCACGTCCATCCGCACGCTCGGAGGACACCGTCGTTACCGCGAGGCTGAGGTCCGCGCACTGCTCGCGGGTATCCCGCAGCAGCGCAGTGAAGCCTGAGTCATCGCATAACCGGACAAGTCAACGGATCCCCCAACCCGTCGAGGCGTCCACACCACAGCTCCAAGCGACGCGGGTTCTGCCCCAACAGAGCTCACGCCCAAGCGTTTTTGCCAGATGAACAGGGTGCGTCGTAGATCGCGCTGGACTCCGCCGGGTCCAGCGCGATTTTTTTTGTGCGTTCCACGCGCCTGGACGGCCGGTCTGTGAGCGGCCTTGTCGAAGTCTGGGGGCGGGTGTCGGATCGGCTGTGGATGCCTCCGGTGAGGGGTGCAATTGCACATATTAAATTGACTGGTTGTAGGAGGGGGGTAAGTTCCACACTTCTGAAAACATATGCGGTGACTCCCGTCACATGCCACAGTCCTTGTCCCCCGAGAGCCCTCTGCGCTAGGGGAGTTGGGGTCGTGAGGGGGTGTGCCGGGCGGACGCCCGCGTCGGGTGGCGGTCGCGGGAGCGTGCCCCGGTCACGCCGTCGAGGGGCTTTCGTCCTCCGGAGTGCTCTCGGGGTCCTGCTCGTCGTTCGAGACGGCTTCCATGGCCAGGCGCGCGAGCTGATGGCAGATCGGGCAGTGCCGTGTCAGATGGCGGTACCCGGAGGCGGCCGCCAGGTGGGCTCGGAGCAGAGCCCGGGTCTCGTGCCGAGCGGACACCGCCATACGCACCTCCAGGGGGCAGGCAGGGCGAGGGCCCTGGATTCCGGGGTACCGGCGGAATGTGACGCCGTCAAGGGACGGGAGCGCGTCGCGGGGGAGCACCCCAAGGCACCTGCGGCCGGACGGGGACCGGTGCGCGCACGCGAACGGCGGTGCGGACACCGGCGTACGTGCGGATCGGCCCGGCGTACGTGCGGATCGGCCCGGCGTACGGGCAGTGCGCGCCGGCGTGGGGCCGGATCGGGCTTCGTGCGGGCCGGTCGAGCGCCGAGACGCGGGCGGACCGGGAGCGGACCGGGAGCGGGCACGCGAAAAGGCCCGGAGCCGAAGCTCCGGGCCTTCCTTCATGCGGTCCTGACGGGATTTGAACCCGCGGCCTCCACCTTGACAGGGTGGCGAGCACTCCAAACTGCTCCACAGGACCTTGTCTCGCAGCGACTTGTTCTTGCGCCGTGCTGCGAAACAGACTGTACATGAGGTCGGACCCCAGGGTCGAACTCACCGCCCGTGCGGACGCCGTTACGGGGCCGCGGCGTCGATCGCCTTCACGATCCGCTTGTCGGAGACCGGGTACGCCGTGCCCAGCGCGTGGGCGAAGTAGCTGACCCGGAGCTCCTCGATCATCCAGCGGATGTCCAGGACCGACGAAGGCACGGGACGTCCCTGCGGGAGCTGTTCCAGGAGCCAGGCGTACTCGTCCTGCATCTCGTGGACCTTCTCCATGCGGCTGGTGTCCCGCTGGGCACCGGTCGGCATCTGCTGGAGACGGCGGTCCGCGGCGACCAGATAGCGCATCAGGTCCGGCAGCCGCCGCAGTCCCGTCGCCGTGACGAAACCGGGCTTCACGAGGGCGTCCAGCTGCCCGCGTACGTCCGCCAGGTTCGCGAGCAGGGTCGGGCTCCTGACGCCCTTCAGACGGCGCTCACAGGCCTGCCAGGCGGCGAGCACCTGCTGTACCTGCCCGACCGTGCGCACGGTCGTGTCGACGATCTCGGCGCGCACCTTGTCGTACAGCTTCCGGTAGGACTCCTCGTCCCACGCCGGGCCGCCGAAGTCCGCGATCAGCTTGTCCGCCGCCGCCATCGCGCAGTCGTCGAAGAGCGCCTGGACCGAGCCGTGCGGGTTCGCGGACAGGGCGAGCTTCTGGGCGTTGGTGAGCTTGTCCGAGGCGAACTTGCCCGGGTTCACCGGGATGTTCCGCAGAATCAGCCGGCGGGTGCCCTTCCACATGGCCTCGGCCTGCTCGGCCTCCGTGTCGAAGAGCCGCACGGAGACGGTGTTCGCCGCGGGGCCGTCGTCGACCAGCGCCGGGTACGCCTTCACCGGCTGGCCGGCCCGGCGCGTCTCGAAGACCCGCCGGAGCGAGCCGATCGTCCAGTCCGTCAGCCCCGAGCGTTCCAGGGACTCGCCGCCCTCGCGTTCCGCCGTCGCCGCGGCGGCCTGCGAGATCGCCTGGCGCGCCTTCGGCTTCAGTCGGAGCTTGAGCGCCTCCAGGTCCTTGTCCTCGGCGAGCTTGCGGCGCCGCTCGTCGACGATCCGGAACGTGATCTTCAGATGGTCGGGGAGCCGTGACCAGTCGAAGTCGTCGGCCGTCAGCGGCACTCCGACCATGCGCTTGAGCTCACGGGCCATCGTCAGTGTCAACGGCTCCTGGAGCGGTACCGCCCGCTCCAGGAACTTCTGGGCGAAGTTGGGCGCGGGGACGTAGTTCCGCCGGATCGGCTTCGGGAGCGAACGGATCAGCTCCGTCACCACTTCCTCCCGCAGCCCCGGGATCTGCCAGTCGAAGCCCTCGTCCGTGACCTGGTTCAGGACCTGGAGCGGGACGTGGACGGTCACGCCGTCCGCGTCCGCGCCCGGTTCGAACTGGTAGGTCACCCGGAACTTCAGCCGCCCCTGGAGCCAGGAGTCGGGGTAGTCGTCCTTGGAGACCGCGCCGGCCCGGTCGTTGATGAGCATCGAGCGCTCGAAGTCGAGGAGTTCGGGCTCCTCGGGCCGCTTGTGCTTCCACCAGGAGTCGAAGTGCGCCCCCGACACGACGTGTTCGGGCACCCGCTGGTCGTAGAAGTCGTACAGGGTTTCGTCGTCGACCAGGATGTCCCGGCGGCGGGCCCGGTGCTCCAGCTCCTCGACCTCGGTGAGCAGCTTGCGGTTGTCGGCGAAGAACTTGTGGTGGGTCCGCCAGTCGCCCTCGACGAGCGCGTTGCGGATGAACAGCTCGCGGCTGGCCTCGGGATCGATCCGCCCGTAGTTCACCTTCCGCTGCGCGACGATCGGTACGCCGTACAGCGTGACCTTCTCGTACGCCATCACGGCGGCCTGGTCCTTCTCCCAGTGCGGTTCGCTGTACGTCCGCTTGAGGAGATGGCCGGCCAGCGGTTCGACCCACTCCGGCTCGACGCGGGCGTTGACGCGCGCCCACAGCCGCGAGGTCTCGACGAGCTCGGCGGACATCACGAAACGCGGGGGCTTCTTGAAGAGCGCCGAACCCGGGAAGATCGCGAACTTGGCGTTGCGCGCGCCCAGGTACTCGTTCTTCCCCGTGCTCCGCCCGCTCTCGCCGCCGGTCTCCTTCACGTCCTTCATGCCGATGTGCGAGAGCAGACCGGCGAGCAGCGACACGTGGACGCTCTGCTCGGGAGCGTCCTCCTCGTTCAGATGGATGCCCATCTGCTTGGCGACGGTCCGCAGCTGGCTGTAGATGTCCTGCCATTCGCGGATGCGCAGGAAGTTCAGGTACTCCTGCTTGCACATCCGGCGGAACGCGGACGAGCCCCGCTCCTTCTGCTGCTCGCGGATGTAGCGCCACAGGTTGAGGAAGGCCAGGAAGTCGGAGGTCTCGTCCTTGAAGCGGGCGTGCTGCTGGTCGGCCTGCGCCTGCTTCTCGGACGGCCGCTCGCGCGGGTCCTGGATGGAGAGCGCGGCCGCGATCACCATGACCTCGCGCGCGCAGCCGTTCTTGTCGGCCTCCAGGACCATCCGGGCGAGCCGGGGGTCGACGGGGAGCTGGGCGAGCTTGCGGCCGGTCGGCGTGAGCCGCTTGCGGGCGTCCTTCTCGGTCGGGTCGAGCGCGTTCAGCTCCTGGAGGAGCTGGACGCCGTCGCGGATGTTGCGGTGGTCCGGCGGGTCGATGAACGGGAACTTCTCGATGTCGCCGAGGCCGGCCGCGGTCATCTGGAGGATGACGGAGGCGAGGTTCGTACGGAGGATCTCGGCGTCGGTGAACTCCGGGCGGGCCAGGAAGTCGTCCTCGGAGTACAGCCGGATGCAGATGCCGTCGGACGTACGGCCGCAGCGGCCCTTGCGCTGGTTGGCGCTGGCCTGCGAGACCGGCTCGATGGGCAGCCGCTGCACCTTCGTGCGGTGGCTGTACCGGGAGATGCGCGCCGTGCCCGGGTCGATGACGTACTTGATGCCCGGGACGGTCAGGGAGGTCTCGGCGACGTTGGTCGCCAGAACGATCCTGCGCCCGGTGTGCGCCTGGAAGACGCGGTGCTGCTCGGCGTGCGAGAGCCGTGCGTAGAGCGGCAGGACTTCGGTGAAGCGGTAGTTCTTCTTGGTGATGGCGTCGGCGGTGTCGCGGATCTCGCGCTCCCCCGACAGGAAGACGAGGATGTCGCCCTTGCCCTCGGCCTGGAGTTCCTCGACGGCGTCGCAGATCGCGGTGATCTGGTCGCGGTCGGAGTCTTCGGAGTCCTCCTCCAGGAGCGGGCGGTAGCGCACCTCCACGGGATACGTCCGCCCGCTGACCTCGACGATCGGGGCGTCCCCGAAGTGCCGGGAGAAACGCTCCGGGTCGATGGTCGCGGAGGTGATCACGATCTTGAGGTCGGGCCGCTTGGGCAGCAGCTGGGCGAGGTAGCCGAGCAGGAAGTCGATGTTGAGGGACCGCTCGTGGGCCTCGTCGATGATGATCGTGTCGTACGCGCGCAGCTCGCGGTCCGTCTGGATCTCGGCGAGCAGGATGCCGTCCGTCATCAGCTTGACGAAGGTGGCGTCCGGATTCACCTGGTCGGTGAAGCGGACCTTCCAGCCGACGGCCTCGCCGAGCGGCGTGTCCAGCTCGTCGGCCACCCGCTCGGCGACCGTACGGGCGGCGATACGACGGGGCTGGGTGTGCCCGATCATGCCGCGGACGCCCCGGCCCAGCTCCATGCAGATCTTCGGGATCTGCGTGGTCTTGCCGGACCCGGTCTCACCGGCGACGATCACGACCTGGTGATCACGGATGGCGTCCGCGATCACGTCCTTCTTCTGGCTGACCGGCAGCTGCTCGGGATACGTGACGGCGGGGACGCGGGAGCGGCGCTCGGCCATGTGGGCCTCGCCCCTGGCGACCTCCGCCTCGATCTCGGCGAACACGGCGGAGCGGGCCTCGGGCTTGCGGATCTTGCGCGCGCCTTCGAGCCTGCGCCCGAGCCGGTGCGCGTCGCGCAGGGACAGCTGGGGCAGGCGGGCGGCGAGATCGCCGAGGGCGGGGGCGGGGTGCGTAGACATACGCGGTCCAGGATCTCATCCCGGGGAAATCCGTGGCGAACCCTTTTGCCGCGGCTGCGGGGACGGGGGTGTCAGGGCGCGCGCTGTGCCGGCGGCGCGGGCGCGTCGGCGGCGGGCGCGTCGGGCACGGGGGTCTTGGCCGGGGTGTGCGCGGGCTCCCGCCGGGACGCCGATCCCAGGGCGATGGACCGGGCGGTGTTGGAGATGGCCTTGATGCCCAGGTAGGCGGTGGTCATGCTGCTCACCGCGGTGAACGCGGCGGTGAGCACACCGACGATCACGGCCTTGTCGCCGTCGAGCCGCCAGACCCCGAAGATCGCGACGCCGGCGATGGCGAGATTGCTCATGACGACCGCGATCAGCCCGTACCGGGCCCGGTCCTTCTCCAGCTCGGTGTCCCGCGCCGCCGCGGTCTCGTCCCGGCTCATGTCGTCCCCCCGAAGAACTGATCGATCAGCCGAAGAAGCTAGCGTCGACCGGGTGCGGTGCCAAGCGGACCGTCCCTTGTCGGCCACACCGTTCCGGTGCGCGGAGAAGGGGCGGACCCGAACGGGCCCGCCCCTTCTCCGCCGTCCGCGCGGGTGTCATCGCACGTCGACGTAGTCCTCCGCGCCCTCGCCCACGAAGTGCTTGCTGTCGGGGTACGAGAAGACGGGCACCCAGGTGCCGTCCTGCTGGGCCTTGAACCCCTTGCTGAAGGATCCGTTCGACTTCGTGGCGACGGTGGACATCAGGTACCAGGTCGTCCTGCCCTTGGGCCGGAAGAGGATCTGGACCTTCCTGGCGCCGTACGCCTTCCAGGTGGTGCTGCCGGCCGCGCGTTCCTGGAGGACGCCCTTCACGGTGATCGTCCGGCCCTTGGTGACGGGCTCGGGGGACGCGTTGGCGTCCTTGATCCGGGTGAGGGCGCGGTTCCTGCGCAGGGCGGTGCTGTCGCCGCCCTTGATGTCCTTGGTGGTGGAGCCGGCGTAGTGCAGGCGCCAGTAGCCGTCCGTGTAGCCGGACAGCCTCTCGACGATGAACTGCGAGCCGTTGGTGGTCTGCACCGTCTTCCTGGTGCTCCAGCCGGTCCTGCCGTTGGCCGAGTACTGGATGTCGACGGCGATCCGGTCGTTGGTGTCGCGCCCGACCAGGTCGACGATGCCGGTGACGTCCAGCCGCGCGTACTCGTCGAGGCGCGCCGTGAACTCTCTGAACTTCGGCGTGGCGGTGGCCGCGACGGTGACGTCGGCCTTCGCGGTGCGCTGGACGAAGGGGGTGTACGGGTAGGGCGGGAAGCCGACCTCGTAGACCGTCTTGCTGCCGTACGCGTACCTGGTGAAGGAGAACCGGCCGTCCGCATCGGTGGTCGACTGGACGGGACTGCAGGTGGTGCAGTCCTTGTAGTCCATCTCCAGAGCGATCCCGGACAGCGGCTTCCATTGCGTGCCGCTCTGGTACTGGAGCGTGCCGGTGACGTTGAACTTGTCGTTCGCGGTGACGTGGAAGCCGCTCTTGTCGAGGACGATCCGGGTCGGCGCGGTCTTGGGACTGACATCGACCCAGGGGCCGGCGGCGAATCCCAGGTCGCCGTTGTACCGGGCGAAGGTCCAGCCGCCTTCCACCACCTCGTGGGAGGCGGAGAAGTGGCCGGCTTCGTCCGTGACGGCGGTCGTCTCGTCGTTCCCGTCGAACGTGAGGTCCACGGTGGCACCGGGCAGCGGCACGGTCTCGCGGGTGCTGGGGTCGCGGACGACCATGTCACCGGTGGACGTGACCGTCCTGTGCTCGATGTCCGGTTCGGTGGGCGTGACGGAGAAACCGGTGATGACGGGCTGCTTCCGGTAGCGGAGCGTGCCCGCGTTCTGCCGCACGGTGGTCTCGCCCGAGGAGTCCGTGGCCTCGATGTCGACCGTGTAGTCGCCCAGGGTGTCCAGATGGATGGGCTTGGAGGACCAGGTCCCGTCCCACGAGCTGGACTCGTACGTCTGCGTGAAGTCGGTGATCGTGGCGACGGGTGTGTCCGATTCGGCGCTGCCCGCCGGACGGAGCCTGGCCGTGATCCTGTCGACCGAGCCGCTGTGGTTCAGGCGGACGTCGAGTACCGACCAGTCGGCCTGGTCGCTGTACGCGTCCTTGACGTTCGGCCCCGCGGCGTGGGCCGTGCCGGGTATCGCGAAGGTGCCGACCAGGACGGCACCGGCCGTCACCAGTCCTCTGGCGATATGTCTCAAGAAACCCCCCTAAGGTCCCCGTGAGCGACGAAAACCCCCTCCGGTTGACCCGGAGGGGGTTCTCGTTCTTGTGGCTGGGGCCGGGGTCGAACCGGCGACCTATCGCTTTTCAGGCGATCGCTCGTACCAACTGAGCTACCCAGCCACGAGGCTTCCGAGGAAACCTCAGCGGTCCTGACGGGATTTGAACCCGCGGCCTCCACCTTGACAGGGTGGCGAGCACTCCAAACTGCTCCACAGGACCAAGCTGTTTTGCGTGCGACGTGTAACCAGTGTCTCACACGGTGTTGCGTACCCCCAACGGGATTCGAACCCGTGCTACCGCCTTGAAAGGGCGGCGTCCTAGGCCGCTAGACGATGAGGGCGAGCCAGTACCGCTCTGCTTCGTCTTCGCGTTCCCGAAGGGACGTGAGAAGCATGTGACTCCGCCTCCCCCCGAGGGGTTCGGCTTCTCCTTCGCTTCGACAAAAGCTCGGGACGGTCAAGCCCTGACCGGCGCCCTTGGGCACGAACAGACTGTACTACGTGGCCTGGACGCGGACCAAACCAGATAGGGAGGCGGGGCTCAGGGCCGGTTCCCTTCGGGGAGATGGCGGCTGATCTCGGCCGTCGTGAGGCCGAGACCGCCGAGCTCGATCTCGTCCCAGGCCTGGAGGTGGCGGGTGTCCCGGTCGAAGTAGAGGACCGATGCCTCGATCGGGTCCGGGTACCGCCCCTCGACGGCGCGCAGCCCGCTGCCGCCCGTGGAGCCCTCGACGCGGAGCCGGGTGCCGTACTTCATGACCTCCATCTCCTCGTGGTGCAGATGGCCGGCGAGCACCAGGGGCACCTCGCCGTCCGTCCCGCGGGCGGCGAGCGGTTCGTGGGCGACGGCGATGTCGACCGGGGTGCCCGCGGCGCGCTGGTCGCGCAGGGCCGAGGCCAGGCGGGCGCCCGCCAGGCCCTCCGCCGCGTCGCCGCCCGGCGCGACCGCGCGGTCCGGGGTGAACTGGGGGTCGCCGATGCCGGCGAAGCGCAGACCCGCGACCGTGACCGCCCGGCCGTCGTCGAGGACGTGCACGTTCTTCAGGCGTTCGAGGTAGCGCTGCGTCTCACGCGAGTCGTGGTTGCCGCGGACCCAGACGTACGGGGCGCCCAGGTCCGGGATCGGGTCCAGGAAGCCGTTCTCGGCCGCCGAGCCGTGGTCCATGGTGTCGCCGGAGTCGACGATCACATCGATGGCGTACTGCTCCACGAGCGAGGCGATGATCTTCCAGCTCGCCGGGTTCAGGTGGATGTCGGAGACGTGCAGCACCCGGATCGTGGTCGGGTCGGGCCGGTAGACCGGGAGGGTGGACGTGACGTCGTACAGCTTCGTCACGTTCGTCACCAGGCGTGCCAACTCCTTCTGGTAGACGTCGAATTCGCTGACGATGCTGCGGGCGTCGCCGACCAGGGACGGTGCGGAGGCGAGGAGCCCCGAGTACTTCGGCTCCAGGACCGATTCGGGGTTCCAGGTGGCAAAGGCGGTCGTTCCCGAGGCGGCCAGCAGGGCGAGGGCGAGGCCGCCGGCGGCGAGGGCCCGGCGCGGGCGGCGGTAGACGGCGAGGCCGAGGGCGGTGGCGCCGGCGACCACGGCTATGCAGGAGCGGACGGCCAGGTCGAGGGTGCCGTGTTCGACGTCCCGCGCGACCTCGTCCTGGAGGCCGGAGAGGCGTTCCGGGTGGGCGACGAGGGCCTGGGAGCGCTCCGGGTCGAGTTGGTCCACATCCACGTCCAGGCGCAGCGGGGCCTCGTGGCTGCGCAGCTCCAGCGCCCCGAGAGGGGAGATGTTGATCTTCGTGCCGCCGGTGAGGGAGGGGCGCAGGGTCATGGTGGTGTTCATGGGGCCGACCGGGACGCGGACGTCGCCCACGACCAGCAGTCCCAGCCAGGCGCCGAGCAGCACCACGCACAGCAGTCCGAGGGCGCGGGTGTACGGGTTCTGCCGGGCGGCGAGTTCGGGCACCGGGCTCCCGCGGCGGCCGGGACGGCGGCGGGCGAGCGCGTGCAGCGCCCGTCCGGCGCGGGCGGCCGTGCGGCGGACGGTGGCGGTTGCGGCAACGGGGGCGCGGGCCATTTGTCCCGTCTGCCCAGGGGGTGGGGCCGGTATGCGGAGTTCCGTCACCCTCGCGTCGCGGGAGTGCGGGCGGCCGGCCCGTGCCGTGCCGGGTCCGCGGGGGAGGGCGGGCCCGGCACGGCACGGGCCCGCCGCCCGCCGGGTCAGCCCCAGCCCAGTTCGTGCAGCCGGTCGTCGTCGATGCCGAAGTGGTGGGCGATCTCGTGGATCACGGTCACGGCGACCTCGTGGACCACCTCGTCCGTGGTCTCGCACGTACGCAGGGTGGGGCCCATGTAGATCGAGATGCGGTCGGGGAGCACCCCGGCGTACCACTCGCCGCGGTCGGTGAGCGGGGTGCCCTCGTAGAGCCCCAGCAGTTCGGGATCGTCCGCCGGAGGCTCGTCCTCGACGAACACGGCGACGTTGTCCATGACCCGGGTCAGCTCGGGCGGGATCCGGTCCAGCGCCTGGCTCACGAGCTCTTCGAAGGTTTCGCGCGTCATCTCCAGCACCTGGCCATTGTCGGGGATGGCGCGCCGGTGGCGGCGGACGACGGAGACCCGGAAGGGCCGGAATCGGCGGGGAAGCCGGGAGCCTGCCCCACATGGGGTGTCTCGTAGCATTTTCGGAGTGTTCTGTCGAATTGCCCTCGGCCGTCCGATGATAGTGCGGGCATGACACGCACCCCTTCCCCGGCCCGTCGTGGCGCGCGCTCCCGTGCCCGCAAGGTCCTCCTGTGCGCCGCGCTGCTCGCCGTCACGGTCCAGACCGCCGCCGCGCCGGCGTCCGCCCGGGCGGACGCCCGCCACGGCGGCGGCGACTGCGTGAGGACCGGGGGACCTCTCGGCCCGGAGGCCCGCGAGGTTCTCGCCATCGCCCGGAAGGCCAAGGCCGACCTGCGTCTGAAGTCGGTGGAGCTGAAGGTCACCAGCGACGGGCGCGAGGTCCTGACCGACGCGCTCGGTGAGTCCATGACCGGTGTCCCGGCCCGGCCCGACATGCACTTCCGCGCCGGTTCCGTGGCGTTCTCGTACGTCGGCACGGCCCTGCTCCAGCTCGTCCAGGAGGGCAGGGTCCGTCTGGACGACACCGTGGAGCGCTGGCTGCCCGGTCTGCCCGAGGCGAACCGGATCACCCTGCGGATGCTGGCCACCAACACCACCGGGCTGCACGACTACGTCACCGACCCGGCCTTCCTGGCCGAGCTGGAGGCCCACCCGTTCCGCGGCTGGACCCCGCGGCAGCTGCTCGCGTACCCCTACAGCCACTCGTTCTGGTACGAGCCGGGTACCAACTGGAGCTACTCGCACGCCAATTACCTGCTGCTGATCCAGGCGCTGGAGAAGATCACCGGTACCCGGATCGACAGGTTCCTGAGGGAGCGGGTCACGGGTCCGCTGGGTCTCGACAACACCCGGAACGACTTCACCCCCGACATCCCGCGTCCGGCCCTGCACGCCTTCACGTCCGAGCGCGGCCTGTACGAGGAGTCCACCTTCTGGAACCCGTCGTGGACCACCGCGCCCGGTGCCGTGATCACCACGCACGTCTGTGACCTGGCTCGTTCGGCGCAGGCCATCGGCAGCGGCGAGCTCCTCTCGCGGCGCTCCTACCGCACCCTGCTCGACCCGGGGACGGTCGGTCTCGGCCACCCGACCGCCGAGTGCCCCGCCTCGGTCTGCCTGGAGCAGACCGAGGCCAAGCACTTCGGACTCGGTGTCATCGTGATCAACGGATGGGTCCTGCAGAACCCCTCGTTCTCGGGTTACGCGGCGATCCAGGCGTATCTCCCGTCCGACCGTCTCGCCATCGCGGTCAACGCCACCAAGACCAAGGACACGCCCGACGGCAACATGGCCGAGGTGGTCGCCCGGCGCATCGCGGCCGCGCTGGCGCCGGAGACCCCGCTGGCGATCGGCTGACGCCCGGCACCTCCCGGATCGACCTCCCGGATCGCGCCGTACCGCGCGGCGGGAGCGGTCTTCCCCGCGCCCTCCGGGCCCGGTTGGGCCCGGAGGGCGCGTGTCCTCGTGCGGGCGGCGGGAGTTGGAAGGGGGAACTCCCGTCTCTCCCCACGCTCCCGGCTCCTTGCGGGCGGGGGACACCCCGTTCGGAGGTGGCCGCTCGTGCGTGCCGTGTACGTACCCGTCCGTCTGGCCGCCGTGGTCCTGGCCGCGGCCGCCACCGCGGGCTGCATGAGCGTCGGCGACGACGCGGGGCGGCCGGGGCCCTCGCACTCGGAGGGCCGGCGGGCCGACGGGGTGCCCGACGCCGGGTCCGCCGTGGGCGGCGGCGGGGCGGGGTCGTACAGCGGGAAGAGCGGGAGGAGCGGAAAGGGCGGCAAGGGCGGCAAGGCCCCGGCGAAGCCGGGGGAGTCCGCGTCCGCCGACGCGTCGGCCTCGGCGTCCCCGGGGGCGAAGCCGTCCGAGAAGGCGCCGGACAAGGGCGGGACCCCCTCCAAGGACACCGCGTCGCCGGGCGGCGAGCCGACCCCCACGCGTACGACGTCGGAGCCGTCGCCCGAGCCCCCGCCGCCGGCGACGCCCGACCCCGGAACGCCGGAGCCGTCGTCGTCGGCGCACGAGCAGCCGGTGACGCAACTGATCCAGCGGGAACCGGCCCCGGAGGCGGGCTCGCCCGTGTAGCCCGGCCCCGGGGACCGCCGATGCCCGTGTGCGTGGAGCCGGGCGTCCGTGTCCGGGGCGGGCCGGGTGTGGCGGGGTTCACGGACGTCGGAGCCGTGGATGTGGCCGGTGCAACAGCGCGGGCGGCGCGGGCGGGGTAGCTTTGATGAAGCGAGCAGGTGGCTAGGAACGCACCCTGGCCTGCTCGTATGAGGCTCAGTTTGCCTTCATGGGGGAAGGGTGCGTATGGTAGTAGATCGTTTGATCCCATTTGCCCGGCGCCGCCGCAGAGAGCGCCGCGTGGCGCGTACTCTCCCTTGCCGTGGCCGGACCGCATAGAGGCGGTCGTTTGCGACTTCACGGAGTTTGGGCGCGTGCCGAAGAAACTCCGGAAGGTTCGCATTTCGCATGTCTGTTTCCAGTACTGATCACGTCGTCGTGCCCGAGAACAACGAGAACAACGACGCGGTCGAGGTCATCGAGACCGTCGAGACCGTCGAAGCCGTCGAGACCACCCCCGAGCTCACGTTCGAGGACCTCGGCCTCCCCGAGGGCGTCGTCCGCAAGCTCGCGCAGAACGGCGTGACCAGCCCCTTCCCGATCCAGGCCGCGACCATCCCGGACGCCCTGGCCGGCAAGGACATCCTCGGCCGCGGCCGCACCGGCTCCGGCAAGACCCTCTCCTTCGGTCTGCCGACCCTGGCGCAGCTCGCCGGCGGCCACACCGAGAAGAAGAAGCCGCGCGCCGTCATCCTCACGCCGACCCGTGAGCTGGCCATGCAGGTCGCCGACGCGCTCCAGCCCTACGGCGACGTCCTCGGCCTGAAGATGAAGGTCGTCTGCGGCGGTACGTCGATGGGCAACCAGATCTACGCCCTGGAGCGCGGCGTCGACGTCCTCGTCGCCACCCCGGGCCGTCTGCGCGACATCATCAACCGCGGCGCCTGCTCGCTGGAGAACACCCAGATCGCCGTCCTCGACGAGGCCGACCAGATGTCGGACCTGGGCTTCCTGCCCGAGGTCACCGAGCTGCTCGACCAGATCCCGGCCGGCGGCCAGCGCATGCTGTTCTCCGCCACGATGGAGAACGAGATCTCCACGCTGGTCAAGCGCTACCTGACCAACCCGGTGACGCACGAGGTCGACAGCGCCCAGGGCAACGTCACGACCATGTCGCACCACATCCTCATCGTGAAGCCCAAGGACAAGGCGCCGGTCACCGCCGCGATCGCCTCCCGCAAGGGCCGCACGATCATCTTCGTCCGCACCCAGCTCGGCGCCGACCGCATCGCGGAGCAGCTCCGCGACGCCGGTGTGAAGGCCGACGCGCTGCACGGCGGCATGACGCAGGGCGCCCGTACGCGGACGCTGGCCGACTTCAAGGACGGTTACGTCAACGCGCTCGTCGCGACCGACGTCGCCGCCCGCGGTATCCACGTCGACGGCATCGACCTGGTCCTGAACGTGGACCCGGCCGGCGACCACAAGGACTACCTGCACCGCTCCGGCCGTACCGCTCGCGCCGGCCGCTCCGGCACCGTCGTCTCGCTCTCGCTGCCGCACCAGCGCCGCCAGATCTTCCGGCTGATGGAGGACGCGGGCGTCGACGCCGCGCGTCACATCATCAACTCCGGTACGGCCTTCGAGCCCGAGGTCGCCGAGATCACCGGCGCCCGCTCGATGACCGAGGTCCAGGCCCAGTCCGCGGGCGACGCCGCCCAGCAGGCCGAGCGTGAGGTCACGCAGCTCACCAAGGAGCTGGAGCGGGCGCAGCGCCGTGCCGTCGAGCTGCGCGGCGAGGCCGACCGTCTGGTCGCCCGTGCCGCGCGTGAGCGGGGCGAGGACCCGGAGGTGGCCGTCGCCGCCGCTGCCGAGGCCGCTGCCGAGCAGGCCGTCGTCGAGGCTCCGGCCGCCGTGGCCGTCGCCGCCGAGCCGGCCGAGCGTCCCGCGTACGAGCCGCGTCAGCGCCGTGACGATCGGGGCAACTACGAACGTCGTGACAACGACCGCGGTGGTTTCCGTCGTGACGACAACCGCAGTGGTGGCGGCTTCAACCGTGACGACCGTGGTGGTTTCCGTCGTGACGACAACCGCGGCGGTGGCGGTTTCAACCGTGACAACCGCAGTGGTGGCGGCTTCAACCGTGACGACCGTGGCGGCGACCGTGGTGGTTTCCGTCGTGACGACAACCGCGGCGGTGGCGGTTTCAACCGTGACAACCGCAGTGGTGGCGGCTTCAACCGCGACGACCGTGGCGGCCGTTCCTTCGAGCGTCGCGACGACAACCGCGGTGGTGGTTTCCGCCGCGATGACAACCGCAGTGGTGGCGGCTTCAACCGCGACGACCGTGGCGGCCGTTCCTTCGAGCGCCGTGACGACAACCGCGGTGGCGGCTTCAACCGTGACGACCGTGGCGGCCGTTCTTTCGAGCGTCGTGACGACCGCGGCGGCCACCGGGGCAGCGACCGTCCCTTCAACCGTGACCGCCAGGGCGACCGTCCCGCGGGCGGCGGCTTCCGCTCCGGCCACGACCGCCCGACCGGCCGTCGCGACGACCACCGCACGACCGGCACCGGCACCGCTCCCGGTTCGTTCCGCCGTGACGAGAAGCCGCGCTGGAAGCGCAACGGCTGACGCCGACTAGCTCGGTGAAGTGATGTGGCCCCCACCCGGACCGGGTGGGGGCCACATCGTCGTTTCCGGGGTGAGCCGCGGGAAAACCCCTTCCTGTTCATCTGCCAACTACCTGTAACATCAGCTGACTTATGTGGGGGATGTGACGGCTGTGACCAGGTCGACGCCTGGCGCGCGCCCCTCCCCGCATTGCTTCGGGAGGGGTTTTCTTGTTGCGTCATTCCTTCGTCGGCCCGGTGCGAGCGAGACGCGTCGCCGTCGCCGCGGCGGCTTCCGCGATGCTCGCGGGCGGCGTGATCCCGCTGCTGCCGACGTCCGCCTCGGCGGTGGGTTCGGCTCAGGAGACGGTGGTCCCCGCCGCGTTGCGGAGTTACAACACGACGGCCACGATCCGCAACACCTCGACGGGCTCCGGCCACGACAGTGCCGGGGCGCAGGGTGTCTTCCACACGCAGGAGGGCCGCACGGGGCTGCTGTGGACGCGGTACGCCGACGGCGAGTCCGTTTCCGTTCCGCAGCGGGCCGGGTTGTCCCCCACGGGCACCGGCGCCGATGTCCTGGCGTACAAGGACGCCGACGGCCGGGTCGAGTTCTGGGACGCCACGGACGGTACGTCCCGCAGCATTCAGATCCCGACGGGCACCGGGTATCTCACGGCCTTCGACAACCTGGCCGTCGGGTTCCGCAACGAGCCCGCCGCGGACGGGACGAGCAGCCGGACCATCCACCTGCTCACGCCCGGACCCGACGGAAGCACCCGTGACGTGACCGTCGGCGGTGGACCGGCGGGACTCCAGCTCGCCCAGCCCGCGGGTGCCGACGACAGGAGCGTCTTCCTGCGGGCGTCGCTGGACGGCGAGACGCGTCTGGTCGCGGTGGACCGGGAGAGCGGTCAGGTGCAGAGCTGGAGCGGCCCGCTTCCCGTCGCGTACAGCAGGGTGCTGATCGCCCCGGACCATGTCGTCGTCTTCGCCTACGACAAGGCCAAGGTCCTGGTGCTGCCCCGCGCCGACCTGTCGGCGACACCGGCCGAGGTCGTTCTGCAGGGGACCGGCGACGGGCCGAACGCCACCCACGACCTGGCCGTCGTCGGCGACTGGCTGCTCAACGGCGTGAACCAGGTGACCGCGCAGCCGATCGCGGGCGGGCAGGCGATGACGCTGATGCCGTCCTCGAACTACGGGATCGCGGCCGGCCCCGGTGGCTCCGCCGTGAAGATCGGCCGCACCGGTCCCGACGACTGGGGCATCCGGCGCATCGCACCCGGTCCGGACGGTACCCCCGTCGTCACGCAGGTCAAGCCGCTGCCCAGGCCGCCCTTCCCGGTCCAGGGGATCTCCCTCGACCAGGGCCGTCTCGTCGTCACGGACGACAGCCTGCGCGGGCACCGCGACGACTTCGTGCGGACCGTCGCCGTGACCGGCACCCCCGCCTACGGCGAGCGGTCCGAATTCACGCCCTACGCCGAGACGGTGTCCATCGCCCCCTGCGCGACGACCGACGCGGCCTGCTCCCAGCTCCACGGGACGGCCGACGGCCGGATCGCCTGGCTGGAGCACTCCTCGGCGACGAACGACCTGATCCGGGTCAACGGGCCGGAGAGCAACGACCTCTGGGAGCGGAGCGTGCCCGCGGGAGGACGTATCACCGACGTCTCGGGCCGGTACGTCCTCCACACCACCGCCGACAAGCAGTACGTGTACGCGATCGGCAACGACGGCGCCCCTGCCCTCACCCGTACCCCCGGCGCGGCCGCCCTCTCCGGTGACGTGCTCTGGACGGCGGGACCGACGCCGGGCACGCTCACGGCGTACGACCTCACCGCGAAGAGGACCACCGAGACCCTCACCACCGACGCCGGCTGCACGCCCACCGAGCTCCAGGTCCTGGGCCGCTGGATCTACTGGACCTGCGACGGCGGGGCCGGTGTCTTCGACCGTACGGCGAAGAAGTCCGTGGCCGTGCCCGCCGGCGAGGCGAAGCTCGGCGACGGATACGTCGTCACCCACGACAAGGCGGCCGGGAAGCTGACGCTCACGGCGGTGGCGGGCGGCAGCGCCGAGAGCCGGGTCATCGGCGACCTGCCCGACACCGGGACCTCGCAGCGGGACGTGCGCTGGACGGTCGACGAGTCCGGCGCGAACGCCGCCTACGTGGACGGCCAGGAGCGCGTGCACCTCGTACCGTCCGGAGTGGCCCAGCAGCCGCTGCGGCTGCTGGCGCCCGCCGAGAACGCGCCGTCCGTCCGGCCCCACGCGATCGACACCGTCCCGGACACCCTGACCACCCTGCTGCTGTCGAAGCCGGCCGCGAACTGGACGGTGACCGCGCGCAACCGCGCCACCGGCAAGACCTACAGCGACGGCCGCGACGGCGGCCCCGCGCGCGGTGAGCTGAACGTCGGCTGGTTCGGCGACGACCCGGCGCTCCCCGGCGACACCTTCGCGCCGGACGGCTCCTACGACTGGACCGTGACCGTCACGCCCGCGGACGGTGCCGGCGCGCCGCTCCAGGTGCGCGGCACGGTCCGGCTGAAGGGCGGCAGCCCCGTACGTCACGACCACGTGGGGCCCGAGGGGGACCCGGACGGCACCGGGGACCTGCTCACCCTCAACTCCTCGGGCGGGCTGACCTTCCAGCAGGGCGACGGGAAGGGCGCGTTCGCCGGAAAGGCCACCGGCAGCGGCTGGTCCACCAAGGCGGTCGCGGTGCCGTTCGGCGATCTGAACGGCGACCGCTGCAACGACGTCCTGGTGCGGATGAGCGACGGGTCCCTGCGCGGCTACAAGCCCGCGTGCGGCACGGCGCCGACCCCCTCGACCCCGTACAAGGCGCTCGGCACCGGCTGGAACGCGTACGACGTCCTGACCTCGCCCGGCGACCTGACCGGTGACCGGCGCCCCGATCTGCTCGCCCGGAAGGCCTCGACCGGCGACGTCTACCTGTTCGCCGCGAAGAGCGACGGAACGCTCGCCGCGGGCAAGAAGATCCGTACGGCGTGGACGGGCTACACGAAGATCGTCGGCGCGGGGGACCTGAACGGCGACGGGATCGGGGACGTCCTCGCGCGGGACAGGGCGGGGACGCTGTACCGCTACGACGGCACCGGGGCGGGGCTGCTGAAGGACCGGGTCAAGGTGTTCTCCGCCTGGGGCGCGTCCTACAACGCGATCGTCGGGGTCGGCGACATCACCGGCGACGGCAAGAACGACCTGGTCGAGCGCGACACCTCGGGGAACGTCTACCGCAACGCCGGCACGGGAACGGGCTCGTTCGGCTCCCGGGTGAAGATCGCCGGCGGCTGGCAGGGCTACAAGGGCCTTTTCTAGCCAACTTGCCCTCCCCCGCAGCGCATGTCATGCCCCCGGCGAGGGAATCGCTGGGGGCATGACAGATGACGCCAGAGCGACTGGGCTGTCGGACGAAGAGCGGCTTGCCCAGCTCGGCTACACACAGGTACTCGCCCGCCGCATGTCGGCGTTCTCCAACTACGCGGTCTCCTTCACGATCATCTCGGTCCTGTCGGGCTGCCTGACGCTCTATCTGTTCGGCATGAACACCGGCGGTCCCGCCGTGATCACCTGGGGCTGGGTCGCGGTCGGACTGATGACGCTGTTCGTCGGGCTCGCGATGGCCGAGATCTGTTCGGCCTATCCGACCTCCGCCGGGCTGTACTTCTGGGCGCACCGGCTCGCCCCGGAGCGCAGCGCCGCAGCCTGGGCGTGGTTCACCGGCTGGTTCAACGTCCTCGGCCAGGTCGCCGTGACCGCGGGCATCGACTTCGGCGCCGCGTCCTTCCTCGGCGCCTATCTGAACCTCCAGTTCGACTTCGAGGTGACGCCGGGCCGCACGGTCCTGCTGTTCGCCGGGATCCTGATCCTGCACGGCCTCCTCAACACCTTCGGTGTGGGGATCGTCGCCCTGCTCAACAGCATCAGCGTGTGGTGGCACGTCATCGGCGTCGCCGTCATCGTCGGCGCGCTGACCTTCGTGCCGGACCACCACCAGTCGGCCGGCTTCGTGTTCACGGAGTTCGTGAACAACACGGGCTGGGGCAGCGGGGTCTACGTCGTCCTCGTCGGACTCCTCATGGCCCAGTACACGTTCACCGGGTACGACGCCTCCGCCCACATGACGGAGGAGACCCACGACGCCTCCACGGCCGGTCCGAAGGGCATCGTGCGCTCCATCTGGACCTCGTGGATCGCCGGGTTCGTCCTGCTCCTCGGCTTCACCTTCGCCATCCAGTCCTACGACAAGGAGCTGGGCTCGGCGACGGGCGCGCCCCCGGCGCAGATCCTGCTGGACGCGCTCGGCGCGACCTCCGGGAAGCTCCTGCTGCTCGTCGTGATCGGCGCCCAGCTGTTCTGCGGCATGGCGTCGGTGACCGCCAACAGCCGCATGATCTACGCCTTTTCGCGTGACGGCGCCCTGCCGTTCTCCTCGGTGTGGCACACGGTGCATCCGCGCACCCGGACCCCCGTGGCGGCGGTCTGGCTGGCCGCGCTGGGCGCTCTGGTGCTCGGCCTGCCGTACCTCATCAACTACGCGGCCTACGCCGCCGTGACGTCGATCGCGGTGATCGGCCTCTATGTCGCGTACGTCATCCCGACGCTGCTGCGGGTGCGCAAGGGCGACGCCTTCGAGCGCGGGCCCTGGCACCTGGGCCGCTGGTCCCGGCCCGTGGGGGTGATCGCGGTCGGCTGGGTGGCCGTCATCACGGTCCTGTTCATGCTGCCCCAGGTCTCCCCGGTCACCTGGGAGACGTTCAACTACGCCCCGATCGCCGTCCTGGCCGTCCTCGGCTTCGCCGCGGCCTGGTGGCTGGCCTCGGCCCGGCACTGGTTCCTCAACCCCGCGCATCAGCGCACGATCGCCCGGGAGGCCGCCCGCAAGGGTGCACCCGAACCGGTCGATCCCTGACCTTGTGGGCCTTCGGCGTGGCCGGGGCACCGATACCCGATCGGAGTCCCGGCCGCGTCCCGCTATGCTCGGGGATGCGTCGGCGCGAGCCGGTGCGCCGTGTCGGTGTTTTCCCGGTGCGGGGACCCTTAGCTCAATTGGCAGAGCAGTGGACTTTTAATCCATTGGTTGTGGGTTCGAGTCCCACAGGGTCTACGGAAGGGCCCCCGGCTCAGAGCGATCTGAGCCGGGGGCTCGTTTCGTCCGAGGGCCGTCAGCCGGCCGTGAGTCCCGTGAGTTCCGTGCGCTCGGTGAGTTCCTGCAGCGGCAGCGTGTGCTGGGTCTGGAGGACCTTGGCGCGCAGGTAGCGGACGTTGTGGGCGGTGGTGAAGACGCCCGTCGGGACACGGCGGGAGACCGTGATGCCGAGCTCGCGGAGCTGTTCGGCCTTGTCCGGGTTGTTGGAGAGCAGGTCCAGGGAGTCGATGCCGAGGGCCCGGAGCATCTGGGCGGCCGCCGTGTAGTCGCGGTCGTCCTCGGGCAGGCCGAGGGCCGCGTTGGCGGCGTAGGTGTCCAGGCCCTGGTCCTGGAGGGCGTACGCGTCGAGCTTGTTGTAGAGGCCGATGCCGCGGCCCTCCTGGCGCAGGTACAGCAGGACGCCGCCGCGCTCCGCGATCTGTTCCACCGCCTCGCGCAGCTGGGGTCCGCAGTCGCAGCGGGCCGAGCCGAACACGTCGCCGGTCAGGCACTCGGAGTGCAGTCGCACCAGCGGGTTCGGGCCGGGCTCGCCGAGGACGACGGCCAGGTGCTCCTTGCCGTCGTCGAGGCCGTGGAAGGTCACGAGCTGGGCGTCGACGGAGTAGCCGTCGCCGAAGCGCAGGGGTACGCGGACGCGGGTGCGCACGGTGGCGGTGGGGTGGTCGCGCATGGGGTCTCTCCGTCCGGCGGGTTCGTACGGGGTTGTGCTTCAGATTTGAAGCACAACCACGGAACGAGACACTACATCTGCTTCAAACTTCAAGCAATGGGGTTCACGTCCCCCTCCGGCGCCTCACGAGGAGCAGGAACGCCGCCGCCAGGGCAGGTCTTCCCCGGGCGCCCCGGAATTCCCGCCCTGGATCGCCCGGGTGATGGTTCCGCAGATCTCGTCCAGCTGCCGCACCTGCTCGGGGGTCAGATGGTCGAAGATCGCCGTCCGCACCGTCTCGACGTGCCCCGGCGCGACCCGCTCCAGGAGGGTCATGCCCTCGTCGGTGAGGACGGCCATGTGCCCGCGCCTGTCGGTGGGGCAGCCCTCCCGGCGTACGGTGCCGTCCTTCTCCAGCCGGGTCACGGCGTACGTCAGACGGCTGCGGGTGATCTTCTGGGCCTCGGCGAGGTCGGTCATCCGCAGCTTCCGCTCCGGTGCCTCGGACAGCTTGGCCAGGATGGAGTAGTAAAGGTGGGGCATCCCCGCCTCCGCCTGGAGCCGGCGGTCGATGGCGTCCTCCAGGAGGGAGCTCGCGGAGAGGTACGAGCGCCAGGCGTGCTGTTCGTCGGCGGTCAGCCAGCGGGTCGTCATGAGACCAGTCTAGGTATTGTTTAAAACTTGAACCACTGCGCTCGAATCTCACCGCGCGCGTGCGACCGGAGGAAGCGTCCCGATGCCCCGTCCCTACGTCCTGCTGTCCGCCGCCGTCTCCCTCGACGGCTTCCTGGACGACACCGGCCCCGAGCGGCTGCTGCTCTCGGGCCCGGCCGACTTCGACCGGGTCGACGAGGTGCGGGCCTCCAGCGACGCGATCCTGGTGGGCGCCGGCACCCTGCGCACGGACAATCCGCGGCTCCTGGTCAACTCCGCCGAACGGCGTGCGGCCCGTGTCGCCGGCGGCCGCCCCGAATACCCCCTGAAGGTCACCGTCAGCGGTTCCGGTGAGCTCGACCCGGGGGCCCGGTTCTGGCACACGGGCGGCGAGAAGATCGTCTACACGACGGACGAGGGCGCGCTGCGGGCGTCCGCCCTGCTGAAGGGGATCGTCGGCGTGGACGTCGTCCCGACCGGACCCGGACTCGACTGGCGTGTGCTCCTGGAACACCTCCACGACGTACGGGGGGTGCGCCGCCTCATGGTCGAAGGGGGTGGCAAGGTCCACACCCAGCTCGTGCGCGAGGAACTCGCCGACGAGCTCCAGCTCGCCGTCGCCCCCCTCTTCGTCGGGCAGCCGGACGCGCCGCGGCTGTTCGGGACCGGGGAGTACCCCCTGGGCCGGATGCGGCTGGTGGAGACGCGGCCCGTCGGCGACGTCGTGCTCATCCGCTACATCCCCACCGCGCCCGGCACCGGCTCGCTCGCCTCCGCCGCGGACCGGCGGTGGCTGGAGCTCGCCTGCGAGCTGGCGGAGCTGTGCCCGCCCTCGAAGACCGCGTTCAGCGTGGGCGCCGTCGTGGTCGCGGCCGACGGGACCGAGCTGGCCCGGGGCCACTCCCGCGAGGGCGGCGATCCCGTCGTGCACGCCGAGGAGGCCGCCCTCGCCAAGATCGGCCCGGCCGATCCCCGGCTGGCCGCCGCCACCGTCTACAGCAGCCTGGAACCGTGCGCCCACCGCGCCTCCCGGCCCGCTCCGTGCGCCCGGCTCATCCTGGACGCCGGTGTGCGACGGGTCGTCACCGCCTGGCGCGAGCCCGACACGTTCGTCAGGGACGCCGACGGGAACGGGCTCCTCGCCGCCGCGGGCGTCCAGGTCGCCGTCCTGCCCGAGTACGCGGACCGCGCCAAGGCCCCCAACCGGCACCTGGTGGCCGGGTAGAAGCCGGGGAGAAGCCGGGTGCCGGCGCCGCTGGAGGGGTGCGTTTAAACGGGTGTGCTCCGGGTCCCGCGGATGGCGTACACTGGTTTCAACGACGCGGGGTGGAGCAGCTCGGTAGCTCGCTGGGCTCATAACCCAGAGGTCGCAGGTTCAAATCCTGTCCCCGCTACTGAAGGCCAAGGGCCGGAACTCGGATTCACGAGTTCCGGCCCTTGGTGTTTGCCCCACCGGTTCCGCCGGCCGCTCCAGGCTCTTTTCCGGCTTCCCTCCGCCTTCTCCCGCCGCCTTTCGGCCGCTTCGCCTTCTTCCGGCCGTGGTCCTCCGGAACCGGTCCCGTTTCGCGCGGTCCTTCGGGCCGGTCCCGGTTCGCTCCGGCGGGCGGTGTCCTCCCCCGGTCGGGCCACACAGGTCGCCCGCCGCCCCCGTACCGGTTCTTCTGGACGGGTGGCGGGGCAGCGGGCGGGTGAGCGGCGGACCGGACAGCCCCGTGACCGGGCCGACCGGCCGTCCCGCGGTGTCCGCGGGTCCGGGAGCGTCCCGCCACCCGGTCCGGCGGCGGGAGCGGAGCCGCGCGGGATCGTGTACGCACGCGCCTTCGTCCGGGCCCTGCCCGTGCTGTTCGTCGCCGCCGGGGTCGTCTACGACTACCTCACCCCGGCGGAATTCACCGCGACCCCCCTGTTCGCGGCCGCGCCCCTGGTCGCCGCACCCCTCCATTCACTGCGCGGAACCGTTCTCGCCGGCGTCCTCGCCGTCGGCGCCGTGCTCGTCACCCACCTCGCCCTCGGCATAGTCCTTCAGGTCGACGCGGTCACCGAGGTGGTCACCGTGGCGATGGCCGCGGTCCTCGCCGTCCTCATCAACACGGTCGTCCGGCGCGGCGACGAACGGCTCGCCTCCGTCCGGGAGATCGCCGAGTTCGCGCAGCGCGCCGTGCTGCCCGAGCCCGAGGCGCGGATCGCCGGACTGGAGGTCGCGGCCCGGTACGAGGCGGCGCAGGAGGACGCGTTCATCGGCGGGGACCTGTACGCCGTGCAGGACTCCCCGCACGGTGTACGGCTGGTCGTCGGGGACGTGCGGGGGAAGGGGATGACCGCGGTGGCCACCGTCGCGACGGTGGTCGGGGCGTTCCGGGAGGCGGCCGAGCAGGAGGCGACCCTGGAGGGCGTCGCGGAGCGCCTGGAGCGGGCGCTGAAGCGCGCGGGCACCCGGCGCGACAGCGTCGACGCGGCCGAGGGGTTCACGACCGCGGTCCTCGCCGAGATCCCGCACGGCGAGGACGTCGTACGCGTCGTCAACCGCGGCCACCCGCCGCCCCTGTTGCTGCGTCCCGACGGCACGCTCCTCACCCTCACCGCCGAGTCCTTCGCGCTGCCCCTCGGGATGAGTGAACTGGGAAGCCTGCCCGCCCCGACGGTGCGGGAGGGATTTCCTCGCGGGGCGACGCTGCTGCTGCACACCGACGGACTGTCCGAAGCCCGTGACGCGCGGGGGGAGTTCTTCGATCCGGCCGCCTGGCTGGCCGGACGGGCCTTTCCCTGCCCCGACACACTGCTGACCGCCCTCTTCGAGGCGGCCCGCCTGCACACGGGCGGCGCGCTGACGGACGACATGGCGCTGCTCGCCGTCCGGCGCCCGTGACGGGTGCTCGCCGAGGGGGGCACCCGTCGTCCGGGAGGTCTTCCACCCCCTGGGCGACGGCTTTTCCGGGCTCGGTCACGAGCGGTGACCGGACGGTGTCCCTCCGCGTAGCACCTGACTCACCGTCAGGGAAACCCGTGTCGACACCGTGAGGTCAACTCGCCCGTTTTTCATCGCTCATGACCCCAAAGTCCTGGCCAAGAGCCGTTAATGATCAGTCGGAACAGCTTGGAATTCGGTGCCTGGGTCTATTAACGTTCGATAACGCAGCGCGGTCGTCACAACCGTCACAAGAGGCGGCTCCGTGCGCACGCGCCGAATCCCGTAAGGGAACCGGGGAACCAACTCGTGGGGTGAATCGGGCGTATTCCGCCGTGGAAGCACGGTGGCCGTACGCGCGTAGGAGACCTTCCTGCTCCGAACCCGTCAGCTAACCCGGTAGGCGGCAAGGAAGGAAAGGAGTGCGCTCACGTGGCGTCCAACCGGCCCGCTCAGCCAACCCCGTTCGCGCCGAACGAAACGCACACCTTCGGCTACGGCAAGGACGAGGGTCCCTGGGAGGAGTGGAATCCCACCGCGGATTCCGTCGCTCCCGTCCGCGGCCGGCACCGCACGGGCAAGCAGCGCGGCGGCGGCGGACTCGCCCGTAGCTCCACGGTTCTCGGCGTCGGCGTCATAGCCGCCGTCGGAGGCGGCGGCATCGCCAGCGCCGCTCCGGACAAGGCGCCCGTCTCGATCTCGATGCCCGACCTGTCGTCGGTCACCGAGTCGGCCAGGGCCCTGATATCGGACGGCGGATCCAGCGCTCCCAAGGGCTCCACGGCCCCGTTCACCACCGCCGGCCTGACCAGCGCCGACGAGGCCCAGGGCACCACCGACGCCGGTGAGGCGCTGCGCGACCGCATCATGCAGCAGGCCCAGGCGCAGCAGAACCAGGCCGACACCGCCACGCAGAAGGCCGCCCAGACGGTCGCCGCGAAGAAGGCCGTCGACCTCGCCGTCAAGCAGCAGAACGAAGCCGAGGCCAAGGCCGACGCCGCGAAGGAGAAGGCGGAGGAGGCGGCCAAGGCGAAGGCCGAGCAGGAGCGCCTCGCCGAGCTCGCCAAGAGCTACTCGCTGCCGACGTCCTCGTACACGCTGACCTCGACCTTCGGCGAGGCCGGTGCCCTGTGGTCCTCCGGTTACCACACCGGACTCGACTTCGCGGCGCCCACCGGCACGCTTCTCAAGGCGATCCACAGCGGCACCATCACCGAGGCCGGCTGGGCGGGAGCGTACGGCTACCGCACGATCCTCACCCTCGACGACGGTACGGAGCTGTGGTTCTGCCACCAGTCGTCGATCAGCGTCAGCGTGGGCCAGAAGGTCGCCACCGGTGATGTCATCGGGCGCGTGGGTGCGACGGGCAACGTCACCGGGGCGCACCTGCACCTCGAAGTGCACGCCGGCGGCGCCGCCACCGGCATCGACCCGATGGCGTGGCTCCAGAGCAAGGGCCTCAACCCCTGATCTCCGATCTCCGGCAGCCCTGACGTCAACCCCCCCGACGTCAGGGCTGTCGGTCGTCCCGGTGCGGACGACGGCCCGGGTGATTGCGGAATACATCCATCCGGGCCGGGTGTTGAGCCCGTACATGACTTCTCTTCGCAAGCTCGGTTCGTCCGACCTCGAGGTCTTCCCGCTCTCCCTCGGGGGCAACGTCTTCGGCTGGACGGCCGACGAGACCCGGTCCTTCGCCGTGCTCGACGCCTACGCGGCCGTCGGAGGCAACTTCCTCGACACGGCCGACTCCTACTCCGCCTGGATCGAGGGCAACGAGGGCGGCGAGTCCGAGACCATCATCGGCAAGTGGCTGAGGACCCGCGGCAACCGCGAGGACATCGTGGTCGCCACCAAGGTCAGCCAGCACCCCGCGTACCCGGGTCTGTCCGGTGCCAACATCAAGGCCGCGGCCGACGCGTCGCTGCGCCGCCTGGGCACCGGCCACATCGACCTCTACTACACGCACTTCGACAAGCCGGACGTGCCGGTCGAAGAGATCATCGGTGCCCTCGACGAGCTGGTGACGGCCGGCAAGGTGCGGTACATAGCCGCCTCCAACATCTCTCCGGAGCGGCTGCGGGAGTCCCTGGAGTTCTCCGACCGCGAGGGTCTCGCGCGGTATGTCGCGCTCCAGCCGCACTACAACCTCGTCTCGCGCGACACCTACGAGGGCTCCCTGCTGGAGGTCGCCTCCCGGGCCGGTCTGGCCGCCGTCCCGTACTTCGCGCTCGCCTCCGGTTTCCTCACCGGCAAGTACCGCCCCGGCACGACGGTCGACTCGGCCCGGGCCGCGGGCGCGGCCAAGCACCTCGACACGGAACGCGGGCCGCTGGTCCTCGCCGCCCTCGACGAGATCGCCGCGGCCCACGGCGTCGCCGTACCGACGGTCGCCCTCGCCTGGCTGGCCGCACAGCCGACGGTCGCCGCGCCCATCGCCTCCGCCCGCACCGTGGAGCAGCTCCCGGCCCTGCTGGGGGTCGCGGACCTGGTGCTGACGGACGAGGAACTCACGCGCTTGACGCAGGCGTCGGCGTAACGGCCGTGGCGCGGGCACGCGGACCCGGGGTACCCCCGCCGGTCCGTGGCGCGGGCGCGGGACCGGTGGTGCGGGACCGGCCGGTCCCGGGCGTCGGGCCCCAGGGCCCGTCGTTCGGATCAGGTGGCGCCGAGGTGCGGTGCCTTGTCGGCTGCCCCGCGTCCCGCCGCATGATCCGAACGTCGGGCCCTAGGAGCGGTACGGGTTGTACGCGGGATACGGGGCCGGCGCGGGTGCCTGTGCCGGTGGGCCGTAGGGCCGGGCCGGCGGGGCGATGTAGCCGTACCCGGGGGCCGGCCAGGGCGGCGGTGCGGGCAGCGGTGCCGTGGCGCGGGCCGCGTAGGTGAGGGCCGGACGGGCGATCTCCCGGCGGCGCCACAGCTCGTCGAGCAACTCGCGCTCCCGTACGACGAAGTCGGCGCCCGCACGGCCCCGTCGCCCCCGGTGGCGCAGGAACGCCAGCGAGGTCGCGTACGCCTCGTACTCCGCCACCGAGCGTGCCGCGCTCTTCCCGAAGTGGTGGCCGGCCCACTCGCGCGCGAGCTGCCGCGCCCGCATCGAGCCGAGGACCCACGGCTCGGCCGCGCCCAGCCAGCCGGCGGCGGTGTACACGGGCAGTTCGGCGCGCACGGTCCGCAGCTCGCGCTGCCGGGTCCAGACGACCAGCCAGGTCAGCAGTCCGAACGCGGGCACCATGAACGCCGCGTACACACCGAAGAACCCGAACGGGCCGAAGCCCGCCGAGCCGTTCCAGATCGCGTGCATGCCCATCGCGAGCAGCAGTCCGGCGATGGGCAGCAGCACCCGGCGCGCGTGCTGGCGTTCGCCGGACAGCGCCGCGAAGCCGAAGCCGATGCCGGTCAGCACGGTGAACAGCGGATGCGCGAAGGGCGACATCACCACCCGGACGAAGAACGTCGCCGCGGTGACCGAGGCGAGCCCGCTCTCCCCGCTGAGCTGGTCGGTGCCGAACGCGGTGCCGAGATAGAGGATGTTCTCGGTGAAGGCGAAGCCGGTGGCGGTGACCCCGGCGATGACGACACCGTCGACGATCCCCGTGAAGTCCCGTCTGCGGAAGAGGAAGACGAGCAGGACGGCCGCCGCCTTCGCCGACTCCTCGACGACGGGCGCTATGACGGTCGCGCCGAGCGTGTCGGCGCCGGAGGGATCCGCGGTCGTCATGGCTATCCAGCGGGTCGCGAAGCTGTTGGCGACGATCGCGATGAGCGCGGCCGCGCAGGCGCCCCAGGCGAAGGAGAAGAACAGGTTGCGCCAGGGGCCCGGTTCGACCCGGTCCAGCCACCGGAAGGCGGCTATGAGCAGCGGCACGGGGAACACGGCCAGTCCGAGGCCGACCAGGAAGCCCTCGGTCCCGGTCTGTTCGCGGACGAGGGCGAGGATCACCAGACCCGACATCGCGAGCAGTGTGATCAGCGCTCCGTACCGCACCCAACCGCGCTGCCACCAGTGCGGATGTCGCAGCGCAGGTCCGGCGGGGGCGCCGGGCCGGTTCGGGTACGGCGGATGGATGGCCACGGCATTGACCCTAACGAGGGAGGGCGTGGCCCGCGACGGTAACCGGCCTCCCCGGGATCTCCCGGCGGACGCTGGCGGGTGTGTGCGGGTCAGTCGCCCGGGGTGTGCTGGTCTCGATGCTGTACGCGTCGGAAGAGGAGGTCGTTCACCACATGACCCTTGTCCAGTCCCTGGCCCTCGAAACGGGTCAGCGGCCGGAACTCGGGACGCGGCGCGAAACCGCCGTCCGGCCGGGTGTTCTCGAAGGCGGGGTGCGCGCTCAGCACTTCGAGCATCTGCTCGGCGTACGGCTCCCAGTCCGTCGCGCAGTGCACGAGCGCGCCCGGCGCGAGGCGGGTCGCGGCGAGATCCAGGAACTCGGGCTGGATCAGCCGCCGCTTGTGGTGCCGCTTCTTGGGCCAGGGGTCGGGGAAATAGACGCGCAGGCCGTTCAGGGAGGCGGGCGGCAGCATCTCGCGCAGCAGGATGATCGCGTCCCCGTTGGCGACGCGGATGTTGGTGAGGCTGTTCCGCTCGGCGAGGTTGAGCAGGTTGCCCTGTCCCGGTGTGTGCACGTCCACGGCGAGGATCCCGGTCCCCTGGTCCTCGGCCGCCATCTGCGCGGTGGCCTCGCCCATGCCGAAGCCGATCTCCAGCACGACGGGCAGGTCCGCGCCGAACAGCTCCGCGAGGTCGAGCGTCCGCCGTCCGTCGATGTCCAGACCCCACTTGGGCCACAGCCGCTGCAGCGCGTCGGCCTGTCCGGTCGTCACCCGGCTCCGGCGCGGCTGGAAACTCCGGATCCGCCGCTCGAAGTGCGAGCCGGCGGGATCCGCCTGCGGACCGTCGGGGAAGCGGGGCCCGCCCTTGGCGCGGTGGTGACGCGGCGAGCCGTCCTCGGCGGAGGCGGGCCGGGTCTCTTCGGTGGAGTCGAGGAAATCAGACACAGTGGGGTCGATTTTACGGGCGCCGTGCCGTGGGGTGGTCCGTCCAGGCGGCGGGCGCCGTGCTGCGGGGTGGTCCGTCCCGGTGGCGGGTGCGTGCCATGGGGTAGTCCGCCCCGGTGGCGGGCGTCGTGCCGTGGGGTGCCCGTCCCGGTGGCGGGCGTCGTGCCGTGGGGTGCCCGTCCCGGTGGTGGGCGGAGTGCTGTGGGGCGGTCCGTGCCGGTGGTGGGTGGAGAGCTCAGACCGCCGCCAGCGCCGCCAGTGCCCGGCGGGCGACCTCGCGGCCGATCGGGAGGGAGGCGGTGGCCGCCGGGGACGGCGCGTTCAGCACGTGCACGGTCCTCGGGCCCTCCTTGATCAGGAAGTCGTCCACCAGGGTGCCGTCCCGCAGGACCGCCTGGGCGCGGACACCGGCGGCGGCGGGGACCAGATCCTCCGGGGTCACCGCGGGCAGCAGCCTCCGCACGGCCTCCGTGAACGCCGATTTCGACACCGAGCGGCGCAGCTCCCCGGCTCCGTAGCGCCAGTGCCGCCGGGCTATCCGCCAGGAGCCCGGCCAGGACAGAGTTCCGCCCAGCTCACGGGGCCGGACCACCTTCCATCCGTATCCCTCACGGGCGAGCGCGGGTACCGCGTTGGGGCCGATGTGGACACCGCCGTCGATGCCCCGGGTGAGATGGACGCCGAGGAACGGGAACGCGGGGTCCGGAACCGGGTACACCAGGCCGCGCACCAGCTCCGGCCGCGCCAGCGTGTAGTACTCGCCACGGAAGGGGACGATCCGCATTCCGGGGTCGTCGCCCGTGAGCCGGGCCGTCTCGTCGCAGTGCAGGCCCGCGCAGTTGACCAGCACGCGGCCGCGGACGATCGTCCCGTCGGCCGTGCGCACGGCGACGCCGAGGTGGGGCCGGCGGTCGGCGCGCACGACCTGCGCCCCGTACCGGATCTCCGCCCCGGAGGCCTCCGCGAGCCGGCGGGCCACGGCCACGTAGTCGCAGATGCCCGTGGTGCCGACGTGGATGGCGGCGAGGCCACGGACCTCGGGTTCGTAGTCGGTGAGCTGGGTCGGGCCCAGTTCCTTGACCGGGATGCCGTTCTCCCGGCCGCGCTGCACCAGACCGTGCAGGCGGGGGAGCTCCGACTTCTCCGTCGCGACGATCAGCTTGCCGGTGACGGCGTGCGCGATGTCGTACTCCGCGCAGAACTTGACCATCTCGGCGGCACCCTGGACCGCGTACCGCGCCTTCAGGGAGCCGGGGCGGTAGTAGATCCCGCTGTGGATCACCCCGCTGTTGCGCCCGGTCTGGTGCCGGGCGGGTCCCTGCTCCTTCTCCAGCACCGTCACACGGGTGCCCGGTGCCGCCCGTGTGACGGCATACGCCGTCGACAGACCGACGATCCCCCCGCCGATCACCAGAACATCGCAGTCGTAGGCGCTCCGCATCCGCACCACCTCCCGGCCTCGATAGTGCACTGCGCCACTGACAATGCCCTCAAACCCGAGGACCGCGCCCCGCGTTTCCTTCGCGCCGCGGGGCCGTGGCGCCCTGTCCGTCCCGAGTCGTCGGGCGTCCCCTCCGGAACCGGCCCTACGCCGGAGCCATCAGCAGAGGACGGGCCCGCTCCCGCAGCTCCACCACGCGCGGTTCGTCGCCGTAGGGCTCCAGCCGGTGCAGCAGGTCCTTCACGTACTCGGTGGTGCGCGCGGAGGAGATGCGCCCGGCGACCTCCACCGCTCGCACGCCCTGCTCGCACGCCGCGTCCAGGTTGCCGGACTCCAGTTCGGCGACCGCGGACACCACCAGGCGCAGTCCGTGCGAACGCACGAACTCCTCCGTCGGCTTCGACAGCGCCTGCTCGGTGAACCGGCGTACCTGACGCGGCGCCTTCAGGTCGCGGTAGCACTCGGCGGCGTCGGCCGCGAAGCGGTCGTACCCGTAGAAGCCGAGCCAGGACGGGTCGTTGTCGCCGTCACGGGCCCGCTCCAGCCAGCCCTCGGCCGCCTTCAGCGCCGCGCCGGCCGCCTGGGCGTCACTCGCGCGCGCGTGGGCACGTGCCTCGACCAGCCGGAAGAAGCTCATGGTGCGGGCGGTGGCGAGACCGCGGTTGCGTTCCAGGGCGGCCTGGGCGAGGTCGACGCCCTCGTCGCCGAAGCCGCGGTAGGTCGCCTGGAGGGACATGGACGCCAGGACGTAGCCCCCGAGGGGCACGTCGGCGGCCGCGCGGGCCAGCCGCAGCGCCTGGATGTAGTAGCGCTGCGCGGCCTCCTGCTGGCCCGTGTCGAAGGCCATCCAGCCCGCGAGACGGGTGAGCTCCGCCGACGCGCCGAACAGCGCTCTGCCGACCTCGTCGGAGTACGAGCCGAGCAGCAGGGGTGCCGCCTCGACCCGCAGGCACTCCGGCACCATGGACGAACGCCAGTCACCGCCCCCGTACTTGGAGTCCCAGCGCCTGGCGTCCTCGGCCGCCTCGCGGAGCTTCAGCACATCGCTGTGGCCGACTTTCAGCGGCGCCCCGGAGCCGTCGCCCGGATTCACCTCGCGCGCCACCGAACTGTCGGCCGGGGTTATCAGCCAGCGAGAAGCGGGCGTCGCGTAGGCGCTCACGGCGAAGGAGCCGGCCAGTGACTGCCAGATGCCGCCGCCGGCCCGGCGCCCGGCGAGGTCGAGGCGGTACAGCTCCGTGGCCGACCGCACCGCCTGCCCGACGTCACGGGGGAAGGCGAGGCCCACCTCCGGCGCGGGATCCGCGTCCGCCAGGCCGATCTCGTGGAGCGGCACCGGACGGCCGAGCTTCTGGCCGATGGCGGCCGCGATGAGGTGCGGCGCGGCGCCCTGCGGCACCATGCCCTTCGACACCCAGCGCGCCACCGACGTCTTGTCGTAGCGAAGAGTCAACCCGCGTTGAGCGCCAAGATCGTTGACGCGACGCGCGAGTCCTGCGTTGCTGATTCCCGCGAGGGCGAGAACGGCGCCGAGTTTTTCGTTCGGCCCGCGTTGCTCCCTGGACATGCGCCACCCCTCGACACAGACGGCTGCCGCAATGGCATAACCACGCGGCATTCGTAAACCCAGCGTAGTTCGCCCGATCCCCAGCGTTAAGGGGCGTACGTCCGGTTGGCGGGATTGTGGTCCGTACGACTGTACGGACTGTCGCGGCGTGCTCCTGTTGTGTGGCTGTGCGCCCGTCCGTGCGCTCTTCTCCGGCCACGGTGGGGAGCGCTTCCATGGAACGTGCGTGGGTCGGCCCGCTGTACTGGATCCAGTGGGCTGGGGGACACCGCCGCCTACATCCCCGCGGGCGGCGGACCGGTCCGGGGGGCGAACTCCGCCTCCCGGACTGTGCGTTGCCGAACCGGTGCGCAAGGCCTGTACGGAGCGTGTCCGCGTCCGTCCGCCTCTCAACGATTTGGCTGAAAACCGATGACCTCTCCTGAGGGCAATCAGGGCTCCCACCACGTGAGTTGAGGGCGCGAAGGGCGTCCTGAGGGAGCGTATCGGGGGCGCATTCACGTCGACCTGTCGGGGGTGGGCGGCGACTGCCGGACGGGAGCCCCTCGTTGGCCCGGTCGCGGCCGGGGTCGTTGGCCCGGCCTGTTGGCCCGGCCCGTCCGGTGGCGGTCCCGTGGCGATCCGGAGCGGGTTTTCCCCGGTGCGGGGTGGCGACCGTCGATGACTTCAACAGGCCTTGCGTGAAGGGTAGTTGCAGGTAGCGCGCCCCTGCGTGACGGCGCGGACGTTCGGGTGGGGGCGCACTTCGGGGAGTGCAAGCCGCCGCAGGGGCCCTCCCGTACGCCTCCTTCGTGGCAGCATGGTGCCGAGTTCGTACGGTGCACTGGTTGTCCACAGCCTGTGGAGGCGGCGATGCGATGGTTGGTGGGGTGGAGCAGCACCGTCGCCAGAGCGTCCGCGATCGGCTCGGCGGGCGCCACGGGCAACGACGGCGAGACCGTGCACCCCGTCGGTTCCCAACTCCTCTGGGGCGACCCGGATCCGCTGTGGGCCGTCGGCGACTGGCGCCCCGACGAGGTGCGCGTCGTCAAGGCCGACGCGGCGAACCGCATCGCCGTCCTCGGCACCTGCGGGGCGACCGACGACGAGCTGCGGGTCGGACTGTTCGCCGCGCGCGGCGGAGCACTGCGCCACCTCACCAACTGGTCCGGCAGCTACACCGCGGTCGTCCAGGTCGGCCGCCGCGTGACCGTCTGCGGCGATCTCGCCGGAGCCCGGCCCGTGTTCTACACCCCCTGGGCCGGCGGCACGGCCTACGCCACCGCCGCGCTCCCGCTCGCCGACCTCATCGAGGCCAACCTCGACTTCGGACACCTGGCCGCGATGCTCGCGGCCCCCGACGTACCGGCCGCGGTGCACGACTCCACCCCGTACGAAGGCGTGCGCCGCATCCCGCCGGGACACACGCTCATCCTGCGGGCCGGAGCACGCGAGATCGCCGGGTACGAACCCGTCGCCTCCCTCGCCGTCGCCGCGCCCATCGCCGATCCCGCGATCGCCGTGGACGCCGTACGGGACGCCCTCGTGGAAGCCGTCCGCGCCCGCCTCTCCGCCCCCCGCCATGTGCCCGGCGCCGACGTGGACCCCGGGCCCGTGCCCGGCATGGGGCCCGCCGAGCGGCGCGCCGCGCGCGGGACACCCGTACCGGGCATCGGGGCCGACCTCTCCGGAGGGCCCGCCTCGGGAACCCTCGCGCTGCTCGCCGCCGGCCTTCCCGGGGCGCCCGGCACGGTCCTCGGACACGGCACCGGTGCCGGGGAACGTCTCCTGGCCGTCACCTTCAACGACCTCGCCGTGCGAGGGCGCGAGGCCGAGCTGGAGCGGGCGGGGACGCTGGCCGCGAACCCCCGGCTGCACCACGTGGTCGTCGCCGGGGGCGAAGAGACGCTGCCCTACGCCGACTTGGAGGGACCGCTGACCGACGAGCCGGGCCCCTCCCTGGTGACCGCGGCTCGCCACCGCGCGCGGCTCGCCTCCGGCAGCGCGGACCACTTCACGGGCTACGGCGCGCGGCAGGTGCTCGACGCGCATCCGGCCCGGCTCGCCGACCTGCTCATGGACCGCAAACGACGCCATCTGGTGCGACCCGTCGCCGCGTTGACGAAGGCCGACGGTTCGGTGATGGTTCCCGCGCGCGTGTACGGCGCGGCGCGCAAACTCGCCCGCACCCCGTACCGCACCGGGGTCGACGTCCTCGCCGAGCAGTTGCTGCACCGGCGGTTCGAGGAACCCGGAGGCGCGGTGGGCGCGTCGCTCGCCGCGCTCAGCTGGGCGAGACCCGGGCCGGCGGCGCGCTGGCTGACGGGGGAGGCACTGGCTGAAGTATCGGTTCGCCTCCAGGGCGGCGGGGGGCGGCCGAACGTCGGTCCCGGACAGCGGCCGGGGGATTTCCGCGCCCGGGCCGCGCTGGCCCGCCACGCGGCCGACGTCCGCGTCCTGGAGCAGGCCGCCGAGATCCGCTTCCAGCGGCTGCACACGCCGTTCCTGGACAACCAGGTCGTCCGGGCGTGCCGTGAACTGCCGGAGGCGCTGCGGGTGCAGCCGGGAGCGCGGGCGGCGATCCTGCGTACGGTGCTGGAGGGGGCCGGGGTGGCCGATCTGCCCCCCGGGTGGGGGGCTCCGTCTCACGCGTCCTCCACGGCGGCGGCCCGTACGGGGGTGCGGGTGGCGGCGGATTCCCTGGTCTCCCTGTTCGACACGCCGTTGCTCGCGCAGGCCGGGCTGGTCGAGGCCCGCGTCGTCCGCAAGGCGCTGCGCTCCGCCGCGGAGGGGGCGCCGCTGCCCCTCGACGGGCTGGCCGATCTCGTCTCGCTCGAACTGTGGCTGCGGCGGTTGCTGGCCCGGCGCGGAACGTGCTGGACGGGGACGCCGGCGCGCCAGCGCGCCGTTCCCGCGGGGATAGTCCCGCAGGGGAGGGCGCTGGGAGCGGGGGCGCGGCGCGGCTGAACCGGTGTCGGTGCGGGTTCGGTGGGTGGGTCGGGGCCGTGCCGGTGCATCAGCCCGTCGCCGTTGGGTGAGGGGTGGGCGTCGGTGGCGACGGGCATTGATGTACCGGCACGTCCCCTTCCGTCGGATCCCGGCTGCGGGTACGCGCCCGTTTGGGTGCGGGTGCGGTATTCAGCCCCGGCCGGGAAGATCCAGCCCCTCCGGCGTTTGAGGAGCGGGGTCCGGGGCGGAGCCCCGGGTGCGGGTCGGGTAGGGGCGGAGGGGGCGAAAGAAGGTTTTGGTGGGGTGGGGGACGCGGGGAAGTAGGGGGGGCCTTGGCGGCCCGGGCGGGGTGAAACGGTGACCCCGGGCGGGCGGGCGGTGAGAATGGGGGCGTGCGGTACGGGATTCTGGGGGTTGCCCAGGCGGAGGACGACCGGGGGACCCTCGTCGCGGTGGGCGGCCCCCGGGTACGCGCGCTGCTCACAGCCCTGGCCTGCCACCCCGCCCGAACGCTCTCCCCGGACACCCTCATCGACGAGGTGTGGGCGGACGACCCGCCCCAGGACGCCCCCGCCGCCCTGCAGGCACTGGTGGGCCGCCTCCGCCGAGCCATCGGAAAGGACGCGGTCACCTCCGAGACCGGCGGCTACCGCCTCCGCGCCGCCCGCGACGACGTGGACCTGTTCGTGTTCGAGCGGCTCGTCACGGAGGGCAGGACCGCGCTCGACACGGGCGACGCCCGTACCGCCGCCGCCCGACTGGGCGAAGCCCTCGCCCTGTGGCGCGGCCCCGCCCTCGCGGACCTCCCCGACCGCACCGCGGCGACCCGCCCCGAGGCACTGCGCCTGGAGGCGACACGCAGCCGCGTCGAGGCGGACCTGCGGCTCGGCCGCGCCGCCGACGTCGTACCGGAGCTGAAGGAGCTGACGACAGCCCACCCCTATGACGAGGCGCTGCACGTTCTGCTCATCCGCGCCCTGCGCGAGACCGGCCGGGGTGCCGACGCGCTGGCCGCCTACGAGGACGTGCGCCGGGCGCTGACGGACGGTCTCGGGGCCGACCCCGGGCCGGAGCTCCGGGACCTGCACGCCGCGCTGCTCGACCCGCGGGACGCCCGCGGAGCGAGGGAACCCGGAGCCGCCACGGGTGGTGCCGCACCGCGTTCCGGGGACCCCTCCCGTGCCCAGCGGACCGGGAACATCCGTCCTCGTCTGAACTCGTTCGTCGGGCGGGAACGCGAGGTCGGGGCCATCCGTTCGGATGTGCAGAGGGCCCGGCTGGTCACGCTGACCGGACCGGGCGGTTCGGGGAAGACCCGCCTGGCCGAGGAAGCAGCCGTCGGCCTCGCCCAGGCGTGGCTGGTCGAGCTGGCGCCGCTCGACCGGTCCGAAGCGGTCCCGGGCGCGGTGGTCAGCGCCCTCGGTCTGCGCGAAACCGCCCTGATCACGAACGAGATGGCGGTCCCGCAGGACGACCCGGTCGCCCTGCTCGTCGCGTACTGCGCCCCGCGCAGCCAGCTTCTGATCCTCGACAACTGCGAGCACGTGATCGACGCGGCGGCCGAACTCGCCGAGACGCTGCTGACCCGCTGCCCAGGTCTCACGATCCTCGCCACCAGCCGCGAACCCCTGGGAATCCCCGGCGAGTTGGTGCGCCCGGTCGAGCCGCTCCCGCCCGATCCCGCGCGCCGCCTCTTCATGGAGCGGGCCTCCGTGGTGCGCCCCGAAGCCGCCACCGCCCTCCACGACTCCGCCGCCGTGGACGAGATCTGCCGACGGCTCGACGGCCTGCCCCTGGCCATCGAGCTGGCCGCGGCCCGCCTGCGGCTGCTCACCCCGCGGCAGATCGCCGACCGGCTCGACGACCGCTTCCGGCTGCTCACCTCCGGCAGCCGTACGGTGCTGCCCCGCCAGCAGACCCTGCGCGCCGTCGTCGACTGGTCCTGGGATCTGCTCGACGAACGGGAGCGGACCGTGCTGCGCGAGGCCTCCGTGTTCGCGGGCGGCTGGGACCTGGCCGCCGCGGAGGCCGTCTGCACCGGCCCCGCCGCCGACCTCATCGGGGCGCTCGTGGACAAGTCCCTCCTCGTCGCCACCCCGGCCGGCACGGGCGGCGACAGTCCTCCGTACGGACAGGGCGACGGTCTTCGAGACGACTGGAGCGATGGCGGCGACGCGGGCGGCGGCATGCGCTATCGCATGCTGGAGACCATCCACGAGTACGCCACCGAACGCGCCGCCGAGGTTCCCGGGCTGCGCGCCGCGGCCGAGCGGCGCCACCGGGCTTGGGTGCGCGCCCTGACCGAGGAGGCCGAGCCCCGGTTGCGCTCGGGCGCCCAACTCCCCTGGATCCGGCGCCTGGAGAACGAACACGACAACATCCGGGCCGCCCTCCAGCGCGCGCTCGCCGCGCGGGACGAGGAAGAGGCCGGTGCTCTCGTCCTCGACATGGGCTGGTTCTGGTGGCTGCGCAACTTCCGGTACGAAGCCATCGAGTGGACGGAACTCGTCCTGAAACTGGGCACGTTGCTCGACACGCCGTCGGGCGACCGTCCGGCGGGGGCCGTCGGTGCCGTGTCGGCCTGCGGTGACACCCTCTTCGCCGAACTCGAAGGCGTCGATCCGGTGGCCGTCTTCCTCGACCGTCCCGAGCGGGAGGAGCGGCACCCGTTGCGCGCCATGCGGATGCGGGTGCGCATGCTCCATCTGTTCATGAAGGTGGACGTCGTCCCCCGGGACGAGTGGGGGGAGAAGAGGCTGCGGGAGTACGTGGAGCGGGTGCGGGGCGCCTTCGAGCGGGGCGGTCCGGACGCCGCGCGCATGCCGGGGATCATCTGGCCGATGGCCGCGCACTTCCTGGGCGACCCGGACGACGTGGGACCCGCGATGGACGCGGCGGTCGCCAACTGCCGCGAGTTCGGCGGTGAATGGGAGATCGGCGTCGCCCTCATGTTTCGTACGCACATGACTGTCGACGCCCCGGGCGGTATGCCGGGAGTGGACGAGGACCTGGCGGAACTGCGCGTGCTCAGCCGACGGGTCGGGGACCGCTGGATGCGCGCCCAGGTGTGCAGCGCGGCCGGCGAGGCGGCCATGGCGCGCGGCCTGTACGACGACGCGAAGGGCGAGTACGCGGAGGCGCTGCGGCTCGCCTACGAGGTGGGGGCGTACGCGGAGGTGCCGTTCCTCATGGCGCGGCTGGCCGAGATCGCCTACCGCGCGGGCGAGCGATCCGTGGCCCTGGCGAAGCTGGACGAGGCGAGCGCCGCCGCCGACCGGTACGGGGTGACGGACTCCCGGGCGTTCGTCCATCTGCTGCGCGCCCAGGTGGTCCTCGACGACGGGGAGGTCGCCCTCGCGCGCGAACTGTGCGAGAAGGCGCGGGCGGAGAGCCTCCGCGGCACCCCGCCCCCGCAGTTCACCGTCGGGATCAACGGCATCGACGCCATGGTCACGGCCGCCGAGTCCGGCCCCCTCGCGGGTCTGCGGAAGCTGAGCGCCACACTCCGGCACGCGATCGACACGCGGTGCGCGGACGCGGTGGCGTCCGCTGTCGTCGAGGGCGCCGCGCGGCTCTTCGGCGAGCTGGGCGCCCACGCGGTGGCGGTGCGGCTGGTGGCCGCGGGCACCGGCTGGCGCGGCGAGGATCTGCGTCCCGTCCGTGAGAGCGCCGACGTGCGGAGCACCGAGGCCGCGGCCCTCGCCGCCCTCGGTCCGGAACGCTACGCGTCCGAGCGCGCCCAGGGCTCCGGCTACAGCCAGGAAGAGGCCCTCGGTGAGCTGGCCCGGGCAGTCGAGGAGCATCCCGGGGGACAGGCGTTCACCTAGGTGCTCACCGGCACGCACCCCGTGCGGCAGGCGCTCACCGGCACACGAACTCCGACTCCGCCCAGTCGCCCAGCGTCGTCGCGTCGAACGGGCTGTGGGGTTCGACCACGAAGCGGACCGTCCGGTGGCCGGTGAGGTTCACATGGACGGGGATCGCCGGGTCGCCGCCCTCGATCAGCGGTGACCGCCACAACCGCGACCCGTCCGCGTAGACGGAGAAGCGCACCTTGCCCAGTCCCAGCATCAGATCGTCGACACCGGCCAGAGCGTCGTACGCGCTGCAGTCCCGGTTGAGATCGACGGTGACCGAGGACCGGCCGTGGACGGTCACGCCGTATGCGTACCGAGTGTCCCCGATGCTCATCCTGTGGCGCTGCCACACCCAACTGCTCTCCCCGATCCGCATCTCCGGCCCGGTGTGGTCGCCGATGACGTCGTAGTCCAGGTCGCTCCACCGGTAGACGACGGAGGCGGGTGGGGGAGGCGTCGGCGTGGGCTCCGGGTCGGGCTTCGGCGGGGGTGGCTTCGGCAGCGGGGCCGGGGTGGGGGCCGGGGTCGGCGTGGGGCGCGGACTCGGGCCAGGGCCCGGGGCGGCTTTCGGCGTCGGCCTCGGGGCGGGCTTCGGCTCGGCCGAGGGGGGCGGGGCGGGCGCCGGCCCGCGTACCACCGGCGCCGGCTTCGGCGCGGGGGACTTCCTGGGCGGTGCGGGCGACGCCACCGGCGCTTCGACCGCGGGCGACGCGGCCGGTCCCGCCTCCGGCCGCCGGGCGGGGCTGTCGTTGCCGACCAGGGACAGTGCCACCGCCGCCGCGGCCACCGCGACGACACCCGCCGCGATACCGGCCTTGACCGGCGCGCCCAGTCCCTCGGAGACCGCGGCGCCGGCGCCGCTCCCGGCGCCGGCGCCTCCCGAGCCGCCGCCCGCCACGGTTGCCGCGCCCGCGGCTCCGGCCGCACCGGCGCCACCGGCGATGAGCGCGAGGGCCTTCGCGTACCCGGCGGCACCGAACCAGCCGATGACCGCGACCGGCACGACCGCGGGGATCCCGCCGGCCACTTCCTTGATCTGGCCCGCGGCCAGCCGGCACCTGGCGCACTCCTCCAGGTGCTTGCGCAGGCCCCGTTCGGCACGGGTGCGCAGGCCGCCGCGGGCGTAGGCGCCGAGCCGGTCGGCGTGGCGCGCGCACTCCTCGTCCATGGTGAGCGTGGTGCTCACGTGCGCCTGGAGGTAGGCCTGCCGGAGTCCCTCGCGGGCGCGACTGGCGAGCACACGGGTGCCGTTCGCGTCGAGACCGAAGAGCGTGGCGACCTCGCTCGGGGACTCGTCCTCGACCTCGGTGTGCCACAGCACCGCCTGCCAGCGCTCCGGCAGCGAGCGGAAGGCCCGCATGGCCATGGACTGTTCGGCCTCGTGCATCGCGCGGACGTCCGCGCCGAGGTCGAGCGTGGCGTCGTCGGAGACCTCGGATCCGCGGGCGGCCTGTGCGGCGAACACGGCGAAATCGTCGACCAGCCGTTCCCGCCTGGCCGTCCTCGTCCAGTTCGCGGCGACCCGGCGGACGGTGGTGAGGAGATACGCGCGCACGGCGTGCTCGGGGCCGCTGCCGCCGCGTACGGCCTGGAGCATGCGGGCGAACACCTCGGCCGTGAGGTCGTCGGCGGTGTGCGTGTCGCGACAGCAGGTGCGGGCGTAGCGACGGACGGCTTCGGCGTGCCGGCGGTACAGCTCCTCGTACGCCGTGTCGTCGCCCGCGCGCATCCGCTCGATCAGACCGGCGTCGGGGGGCGGCGCGTCCACCGGGGTTCCCGGCTCGCGCGGGGGCGGCAGAACGCCGTCGTCGTGCGCGTCCCAGCGGTCGCGCTGCGAAGGCATGCCGAGGTCGGCCGTCCCGGCGTCCGTCCCGGCGTCCGTGCCGACATGGTGCCGGTCCTCGCCGTGCCGGCTTCGGCCGTCCGAGTCGTCGCCGTCCTGGCCTCCGCGGTCCTGGCTGCCGCTGTCCCGGCTTCCGCGGTCCCGGTTCTCGCCGTGCGGGGACCCGCCGTGCGGGCCGCCCTGGCTCGGCACCCGCCGTGACGGTGAGCCGCCGGTTTCCGTGCCGCCGTCGGCGCCACCGTCACCGGGTGACTCGTCCCGCCCGTCAACGCTCATCGCGGAAAGCCCCCGCCTGCACACTCTCGGACCCGAATACCGGGCCAGAGTGCCACAGGCTCCCCGAGCGGAACGTGCTCGTACGGCCCAACCACTCGTCCGAGGGGACTTGTCGCTCTGGAGTACTAACTGTCACCCGTTCGGGGAATGTTCAACAGCCGCCGTGCGCGCGGAAGCGGTCGTTCCGTACCGGAGGCGCGGCCGGGAGGCACGGCCGGGAAGCGCGATGCTCCCGGGGCGAGTGATGTCACTCGCCCCGGGAGCATCGGGGTGTTCAGGCGCGACCGTGTGCTCGGCGGCGGCCGCGTACGACGGCGCCCACGCACGCGGGACGCCTTCGTGCCCCGCCGTGTCCACGTGCTCCGGTACGCCTCCGCGTCCGGAACTCGCCCACACCGCGGGTGTCTTCGGTCCGGCTCACGCGGGACGCGAGCGCAGGCCCTCCAGCAGGATGTCCAGGAGCCGGGCCGAGGCCGCCGCCTGCTGGGCCGCGTCCGGCAGCGAGGGCGCCGCCGTCGCGATGACCAGCAGGACGTCCGCCACGGTGACGTCGGCGCGCAACTCGCCCGCCGCACGCGCCCGGTCGACGAGCCGCCCGACCACCTCGAGGAGCGCCGCCGCCCCGGCGTCGTCCACCGCGGCGATCACCTGCTCGTCCTCGGGGGCGGTCCGCTGCTCGACGAGCCGCAACTCGGGCGCGGGCTGCGACCGCTGCTGCGGCACCCGTGCCTCGTCGTGCTCGGGACCGTCCTCGGCCACGCCGACCCGCAGCACCTGCGGCGGCAGCAGCCGTCCGGCGCCCGAGGCCACCGACGTCCGCAGGAAGCGCGAGAGCGCCGACCACGGCTCGTCCTCCTGACCGAGCGCGGAACGGGCCTGGTCCGTCAGCCGGGAGGTCTCCTCCTCGGCTATCCGGCGCACCAGGACGTCCTTGCTCGGGAAGCGCCGGTACACCGTGCCGACACCGACCCTCGCCCGTCGGGCGACGTCCTCCATCGGCGCGCCGTACCCCAGCTCGCCGAAGACCTCGCGCGCCGCCCGCAGTACATGTTCCAGATTGCGCTGTGCGTCCACACGCAGCGGCGTCGTGCGCGGTCCGTCCGTCGGACCGCGGCCGTTGCCGCTCGTCGCCGCGCCCATCGCACCACCAGGTGCGATGGCTGACGCGGAAGACCAATGAGAGTCCTGAATATGCATAAGCGTTCCCCCGGTAATGACGTCTCCCCCCGGAGACTCTCCCCGCCATCGACAGACCGGAGCGTGTGGAACAAGCTGGTGCGCGAGTCCGTCGTGCGGAATCGCCGAGCGCATCCCCCTACACCCCGTCGACACACGAACATAGTTGAGAGGGGGTCAATTCAGAAGGGGCAGGTTCCGCACGGAGCGCCCCCCGATCGGAGTACGGCCCCCCTACGTCCCGATTACACCCCGTCCGAATACCCCCCTCACCCACCTTGAGCTGCGGGTTTTCCCTAGACTCCGGCAAATCGGCCAACTCCGTACGTTGTCGGCGACCGGTCACACAAATTGTCGGGGCTGTGGACAAACTCCGAAGAGGGGTGCGTCATGGGATGGTGAAGGAACGTGCGCGCATTCTCATCGTCGGCGGCGGCTACGTCGGGATGTACACCGCCCTGCGCCTCCAGCGGCAGCTCAAGCCCGAACTGAAGCGGGGCGAGGTCGAGATCACCGTCGTGTCGCCCGACCCGTACATGACCTATCAGCCGTTCCTTCCCGAAGCCGCCGCGGGTTCCATCTCGCCGCGTCACGTGGTCGTTCCGCTGCGCCGGGTCCTCGACCGGTGCCGGATCGTCATCGGTGAGGTCCGGTCGATCGACCACGCCAAACGCACCGCCACGCTCACCACGCTCGCCACCGAGGAGGAGGGCGCGGGCGCCGAGCAGATCGCGTACGACGAACTCGTGCTCGCCCCGGGCTCGGTCTCGCGCACCCTGCCGATCCCCGGACTCGCCGACTACGCCATCGGCTTCAAGACGGTCGAAGAGGCCATCGGCCTGCGCAACCACGTCATCGAGCAGATGGACATCGCCTCCTCCACCCGCGACCCCGCGATCCGTGACGCGGCCCTGACCTTCGTCTTCGTAGGGGGCGGTTACGCGGGCGTCGAAGCGCTCGGCGAGCTGGAGGACATGGCCCGCTACACCGCGCGGTACTACCACAACCTCAAGCCCGAGGACATGAAGTGGATCCTCGTAGAGGCCTCCGACCGCATCCTGCCCGAGGTCGGCGAGGAGATGGGCAGGTACACGGTCAGCCAGCTGCGGCGGCGCAACATCGAGGTACGCCTGGAGACCCGCCTCAACAGCTGCGCGGACCGGGTCGCCGTCCTCAGTGACGGCGCGCGCTTCCCGACGCGCACCGTCGTGTGGACGGCCGGCGTGAAACCGCACCCCGTCCTCGCCGCGACCGACCTCCCCCTGAACGAGCGCGGCCGGCTCAAGTGCACCCCCCAGCTCACCGTCGACGGCGCCTCCCACGCCTGGGCCGCCGGAGACGCCGCCGCCGTCCCCGACGTGACCGCCGAGCCCGGCAAGGAGACCGCGCCCAACGCCCAGCACGCCGTGCGCCAGGCGAAGGTCCTCGGCGACAACCTCGCGCACACCCTGCGCGGCGAACCCCTGGAGACGTACTCCCACAAGTACGTCGGCTCGGTCGCGTCCCTCGGACTGCACAAGGGAGTCGCGTACGTCTACGGGCGCAAGCTGAGGGGCTATCCTGCCTGGTTCATGCACCGCGTCTACCACCTCAGCAGGGTGCCCACCTTCAACCGCAAGGCCCGTGTACTCGCCGAATGGACCCTGGCGGGTCTCTTCAAGCGGGAGATCGTGTCCCTCGGTTCCCTCGAACACCCCCGTGCGGAGTTCGAACTGGCGGCCGGGGGAAAGCCTCCGACCGACCCGAAGGGGTCGTCCTGACCGGACCGAGGAACTCCACCGGCAGGGACGGCGTCTGACGGAAGCAGACCCGGTCGGTCAGACTGCCAGACAGGTCCACGACTTTGGGCGGGTGAACCGCTCGCCCTTCTAACACGAGGCTTTCCCCACTGTGAACTTCACGCGCTGGAGCGCCCGGCTCCCCGGAACGCAGCGCCGCGCCGCAGCGCGGACCGAGCACACGGCCGAGCACACGACCGCGCACACGGCCGCCCCGGACCGGCGCGGGGAAGGCTCCGTGCCGGCGGCCCGCGTCGAACAGCTCACCGACGACGCCCCTCCCGGTCTCGCCGTCGACGAACTCCCGGTGCGCGCGGTCCTCGACCGCGTCCCCGCCCTCGTCGCCCTCGTGCACGGTCCCGAACACCGCGTCTCGTACGTCAACGACGCCTACACGGCGGCCTTCGGCGCCCGCCCCGCCGGCGCACCCGCGCGCGAGGCCCTGCCCGAACTGGACGAACTCGGCCTGCTGCCCCTCCTGGACCAGGTCCTGCGCAGCGCCAAACCCCGCACGGTCAAGTCCCGCAAGGTGCCGACCGGCCGCTCCTACACGTTCACCTGCACCCCCGTCGACACCTCCCCGGAGGCCGACGGCCGCGGCGTCCTCGTCTTCGCCACCGACGTCACCGATCACGCCGAGGCGGCCGAGCGGCTGCGCGCCAGCGAACGCCGTCAGCGCGAGACCGCCGTCACCCTCCAGCGCTCCCTGCTCCCGCAGGAACTGGAGGAGCCCGACGACCTGCGCATCGCCGCCACCTACCTGCCCGGTGGCACGGAGGCCGCGGTCGGCGGGGACTGGTACGACGTCATCACCCTCGGCGGCGGGCGCACCGCGCTCGTCATCGGCGACGTCATGGGCCGCGGCGTCCGCGCGGCCGCCGTCATGGGCCAGCTGCGCACGGCCGTGCGCGCGTACGCCCGTCTCGACCTGCCGCCGCACGAGGTCCTGCAGCTCCTCGACGGCCTCGCCACCGAGATCGACGCCAACCAGATCGCCACCTGCGTGTACGCCATCCACGACCCGAACGAGGGCCGCCTGGTGTACGCCTCCGCCGGCCACCTGCCCATCCTGGTCCGCGACGAGAACGGCACCATCCACCGCGCCGACGAGCCGACCGGACCGCCGCTCGGCACCGGCGGCTGGCTGCACGCCTCAGGCTCGGTGCCGCTGGGCCCCGGATCCACCGCCGTCCTGTACACGGACGGCCTGGTCGAGCGCCGCGACGAGGACCTCGACGAGGGCATCGCCTCCCTGGAACGCGCCCTGGCCGGCGCCACCGGCAGCCCCCAGGTGGTCTGCGACCGCCTGGTCCGCGCGGCCGGCGTCACCGCCGACCACGACGACGACGTCGCCGTCCTGGTCATCCAGCACCCTTCCCGCACGGGCTCCGACGGCGAGCTCTTCCGCAACGCCGCCCTGGAACTCCTCGGGGGCATGGAAGCGGCCCCACGCGCGCGTGCCTTCGCCTCCGGCGTGCTGGCCAGCTGGCGCTTCCCCGGAGATCTGCACGACCTCGGCGTCTTGGCCGCCAGCGAACTCGTCGCCAACTCGCTCCAGCACGGCACCCCGCCGATGCGGCTGCGGCTGCGCCGTACCGACCGCCGCCTGATCATCGAGGTCACCGACGGAGACGACCACCTCCCGCGCCGCCGCCGCGCGGAACCCGGCGACGAAGCGGGCCGCGGCATCGCGATCGTGGCCACGATCGCCTCGAACTGGGGGTCCCGCCGCACACCGGGCGGCGGCAAGGCGGTGTGGTGCGAGTTCGCACTCCCGCGCGCAGCGAAGTGAAACCGCGCGCCGGAGACCGATGAACGCGCCCGGGAGCTGAAACCGCCCGTTCGGGCCGGACCCGTGCGTCCTCCCGGACACCCGGGGGCGGCCACTCGGACACGTTCCGCGCGTCCCCTGGCCGCGAGGGACGCGCGGTGCTAAGAGCTCCCCATGGCAGACGAATCGGGCTTTCAGCTCAAAGGAAGCGGCCCCGAGCGCTACGAGCGGTACGCGGCGCCGTTCATGGCGCCCTTCGTGGAAGCGATCCTGGACGCGGTCGACCTCTACCCCGGAGCCAAGGTGCTCGACCTGGCCTGCGGCACCGGCTTCGCGGCCCGCGCGGCGGCGGCCCGGGTCGGCCCCGCCGGCCGGGTCTCGGGGGCGGACATCAACACGGGCATGATCGGCGTGGCAGCGGAGCACGCGCCCCGCATGTACCCGGACATCGACTTCACCGTCGCCCCCGCCGAAAGACTCCCCTACGAGGACGCGGCCTTCGACGCGGTCGTGTGCCAGCAGGGCGTCCAGTTCTTCCCCGACCTGGACGCGGCCTTCGCGGAGACGGCCCGCGTGACGCGCCCCGACGGCCGCTTCGCCGCCACCGCGTGGGCCGCCAGAGAACTCATCCCGTACTTCGTCGCCCAGTACGAGGCGGTCGAGGAACACGGGGGCAAGGAACTCGCGGCGGACTACGAGGGCGCGTTCTCCGGCACCCCCGAACGGCTCTCCGCCGCCCTGCGAGGCGCCGGCTTCCACGACGTCGCCGTCCGCCAGGTCACCTTCGGCATCCCCTTCCCGCCCCTCGACGCGTACGCCCCCGGCCAGCTCTCGTCCACATCCTGGGGACAGGCGATCGTCGACACCGCGGGCGAGGAAGCACTCCTGCGCGCGGGGCGGACCGTCCACACCCGGCTCGCCGGCCACACCGCCCCCGACGGCACCGCCACCCTCCCCTTCACCGCCAACCTGCTGACCGGCATCCGCTAGACCGGCCCCGCACACACGAAACGGCCGCCATCACGTCCCTTCGTGATGGCGGCCGTCGTGGTCCGCGCCCGTCCCGCAGCCCCGGCGGTCAGGCGCTCACGGGCACCGGCTCGGCCGGAGCCCCGCCCTGCGCGACCACCCGGCTCCGCGCGAGCGACGGCTGATCCTGTACGGGCGTGAGCCGCCGCCCGAGCCGTACGGCCAGGAAGGTGATCCCGAGCGAGAAGAGCAGGAACGTCACGACGTACGGGCCGTGCAGCGAGGCCCCCATCGGGCCGCCCACCGCGGGGCCGATCGCCAGCGCGAGCTGCTTCACCAGGGCGAAGGCGGAGTTGTACTGACCCGCCATGCCCGCCGGCGCCAGATCGGCGACCAGCGGAGCGATCGTCGGCGACAGCATCGCCTCACCGAGCCCGAAGAGCGCGTACGTCGAGACGAAGGCCGCCGTCGCCATGGTCCGGCTGCCGTGCCCGAGACCCGCGTATCCGGCCGCCAGCCAGGCGACGGCCCAGATGAGCCCGACCGCGGCGATCACCCGGGACCGCTTGCGGCGCTCGACGAACTTCAGCACCGCGAACTGCGCGACCACGATCATCGCCGTGTTCGCCGCCATCGCCGTACCGAGCGCGGACGTGGAGATCCCGGCCGCCTCCACGCCGTACGCCGAAAGCCCCGACTCGAACTGTCCGTAGCAGGCGAAGAACAGCACGAAGCCCAGCACGGACAGCTGCACCATGGCCCGGTTGCCGAGCAGCTGCTTCCAGCTGCCGCCCCTGGCCTGCGGCCTGTCCCCCTTGATGTGCGGCGCGTGCGGCATCCGCACGGTCGCCATCAGCACGACCAGCACCAGGAACATCGCCGCCTCGATCGCGAACAGCAGCGTGAACGAGCTCGCGCGGTCCGGATCGACGATGTGCCCGCCGATGAGACCTCCGACACCGAGACCCAGGTTCTGCAGGAAGAACTGCGTCGCGAAGGCACGCGACCGGGTGTCCGCCGTGGAGCAGTCCACGATCATCGTCGCGAGCGACGGCTGCATCACGGCCTGCCCGGCACCGAGCGCCGCGGCCGACAGCACCACGGTCGTCGCGCTGTTCGCCAGTCCGAGGCTCAGCGCACCCAGGGCGGCGGTGACCAGGGCGACGAGGAGCACCGGCAGGGGACCGCGCCGGACGATCGCCCGCCCGGCGAACGGCAGCACGACGAGAGCGGCCACGGCGAAGACGGCGAGCACGACGCCCGCCGTCATGGAGCCGAGTCCCCGCACCTGCGCCACATAGACGTAGAGGAAGGGGACGGTAAAGCCGAGCCCGAACGCGCTGAGCGCGTTGCCCACGTGGATCCGGCGCATCGCTGCGCCCATCGCCCTGGTCACTTTCACCTGCCTTGGTAGTGAAGCCGTACCGGCCCCCGCCGGGCACCGTGCCGGTGACACGTTCCCTACGCATGGATGCAAGCCTGAAGACTTCGAAGCTAAAGTTTGAACTTGAACTCTACACGTTGAAGGACTTCGACACCAAGCGGCTTCGTGCGATACTCGGGCCATGGGTGACACCCCCGGCGTCAGCGAGCCGACACTCGAAGAACAGATCGCCGCCTACCAGCGCGAGTTCCAGGACCTCGACCCCCAGGTCGAGAAGATCGTCTCGGCGCTGTCCCGCCTCAACCGGCGGATGAACGTCGCCTACGGCCGCCAGACCGCCGCGCTCGGCATCAGCAACGCCGAGTGGGAGGTCCTGAAGGCGCTCGTCCTCGCCGGTGCCCCGTACCGCCTGGGCCCGAGCGAGCTCGCCAAGCGTCTCGGTCTCACTCCGGCCGCCATGACCCACCGCATCGACCGCATGGTCGCGGAGGGGCTGGTCACCCGGGAGCGCGACGAGTCGAACCGTGTGCGGGTCATCGTCGAGCTGACCGACGAGGGCCGCGAGAAGTGGCTGGAGGCCATGCGCCTCGCCACGGTCTTCGAGGAGGACCTGCTCCAGGACCTCTCCACCGAGGACCGGGGCGTCCTGGGCGAGGTCCTGACGCGCCTGCTGCGACGGGTGGAGGACGCCCAGCCGGACGCGGGCGGCCGGCTCAGCGACCTCGATTAAAAGATCTTGACAGGGGAGGTTGACACCGTCCCGGCGGATCCGTAAAGTTCTCCGAGTTGTCACGGAGCCGGAACGGTTCCGCGACGGCGCCTCCGCCGCTGATGCGGCAATCAAACCACCAGCACGATCTCCCAGCCGGGGTGAATTCGGCGTGTCCGAATTCAATTCGATTGGGGCCCGGCGGCCCGATTAGGAACTGCCGGGAAGATCCGCTAAAGTTTGAGACGTCGGAACGGCCCAACGGCCGGGAGGACAAACCCCGCTGACTGGGAATCAGGCCCGAAAGAATCTGATAGAGTCGGAAACGCAAGACCGAAGGGAAGCGCCCGGAGGAAAGCCCGAGAGGGTGAGTACAAAGGAAGCGTCCGTTCCTTGAGAACTCA
>NZ_JBIAQM010000029.1:42101-103338 GCF_042888945.1 Streptomyces sp. NPDC002698 | reverse complement strand
CCCGCTCCCCTCTCTTTCCGCGCCCCCCCCCCCCCCCCCCCCCCCCCCGGCCGCCCCCCGCCGCCCGCCCGGCCCGGGGGCGCGGCCGCCCCCCCCCCCCCCCCCCCCCCCCCCCCCCCCCCCGGCTTCGGGCCGCTCCGGTCAGCCGGTGGCGGCCAGCTCCTGCTGCGGGACGGAGCCCAGGGGCGTCGCCTGGACGCGGCGCAGGCCGGTCAGGCTGACGAACACCAGGGAGAAGACGCCCGCGAGGGCGAAGGCGGTGAAGCCCGCGGTGGTCGAGCCGGTGGCGAGCAGCTGGCCGCCGAGCCAGGGGCCGAAGACGGCGCCGAAGCGTCCCATTCCGGAGGTCCAGCCGACCGCGGTGGCACGGTTGTCGTCCTCGGAGCGGTGCGCCACCGTGGCGTAGATCATCGCCTGGGCGCTGAAGAGGAACATGCCGGTCAGGAAGACGACCGTGTAGGTGAGGGGCAGCGCCATCCTGAAGCTGAGGGAGTAGATCCCGATGGCGGTGGCGCCGAACCAGATCGCGGAGATGCGCGAGCCGCCGAACTTGTCGGTGAGGCGTCCGCCGATCAGCATGCCGACGATGCCGCCGAGGTTGATGACGATGACGAAGCCGATCGAGGAGCCGAGGTTGTAGCCGTTGGCCTTCATCAGCGAGGGCAGCCACTGCGAGACGCCGTAGACGAGGAGGAGACCGCCGAAGGACGCGATCCAGAAGAGCAGGGTCTGCATCCACCGGCCACCGCGGAACAGGGCGGTGACGGCGCCGAAGCGGTCGGCCACGGCCTGGCGCTCCTCGGCGCGGGCGGCCAGGTCGACCCCGTAGCGGTCGGCGAGCGCGCGGGCCTCGTCGGTACGGCCCTTGGCCTGGAGGAAGGACATCGACTCGGGCAGGAAGGCGGCCGCCAGCGGAACCCCGATGAACAGCGGTATCACGCAGATCCAGAAGGAGACCCGCCAGTCGCCCGTCCCGAGCGCCACGAATCCGGCGACGATGCCGCCGGCCTGGTGGGCGGTCATCAGGGAACCCACGATGAGGGCGCGGCGGCCCTTCGGCGCGTATTCGGTGACCATGGTGATCGCGCTCGGCAGCAGGCCGCCGAGGCCGAGGCCGGCCAGGAAGCGGCCGAGGCTGAAGACGCCCAGGCTCCCGGCGGCGGCGCAGACCGCGGAGGCCAGCGAGAACACGGCGGTCGACGCGATGATCGTCTTCTTGCGGCCGACCCAGTCGCTGACGGTGCCCGAGCACAGGGCGCCGATCAGCATGCCGAAGGTGGCGTAGGAGCCGACGTCGCCGGCCTTGCCGGGGTCGATGCCGAGCGCCTTCGTCTCCAGCATGTGCGGCAGCACGGAGCCGTAGATGAACATGTCGAGGCCGTCGAAGAGGACGACCAGCCAGCAGAGGCCGACGACGATCGCGGCCAGTCTGCCGCCGCGAGCGGGCAGGGCGAGGGAGGAGGACATCGTTGTTTCCTCTCGTCCAGGAGGTGGGGGCCCTGGAAGGGGATCGGGGACGCGGGTCGACGCGGCTCGTGCGGCTGACCCGATTGTGCGACAGACGCTAAGGAGTGAACTCCCGGAGTGTCAACGCTTTTGTCAACAATCTGCGAAACAATCAGGCCACCTCTCGTGGCCCCGGCACGGGTGGCTGAGAGGCAGGTGAGAGCACGCGCGGGCGGCACACGATCATGCCGCCCGCGCGTGTGCACTGGCTGGAACAGTTCACTCAAAGGATCGGCGCCCGACGCGACGCCACCGGGGTGGTCAGCCGATGGGCGGTGTGCCGTGGGTGTGGAAGGACTCGATGGTCTTCAGACCCCAGGCCTGGCCCTTCTTCCGCTCGTTCTCGGTCCAGGTGACCAGGGGCCAGTCGGGGGCCAGGACGAGTCGGGTGAGCGGGTTGCACAGCTCGACGCGGTTGCCGCCGGGTTCGTAGACGTACAGGAAGAACGTCTGCTGGATGGCGTGCTTGTGCGGGCCCGTCTCGATGAACACACCGGTGTCGATGGCGAGGTCGGCGGCGCGCAGGATGTCCTCACGGGTGTCCGTGGCGAACGCGATGTGGTGCAGGCGCCCGCTCGAACCCGTCCAGTCCTCCGTGTAGACGACGTCGTACGACTTGTTGCCGAAGGTCAGCCACTGGGCGGCGATCCGGCCGCTGTCGAGTTGGATCTGCTCGGTCGGCCGGGCCCCGAGCGCGTCACGGACGAAGTCTCCGTTGGCGGCGACGTCGGAGGCGAGGAAGTTCACGTGGTCCAGGCGTCGTACGCCGACCCCGTGACCGGGCTTGGCCTGCGGCTGGTTCTTCAGACCGGGCTTGAGATGGTCGGGCGCCTGATACCACTCGCTCTCCCAGTACAGGGCGAGTTCGTGGCCGTCGGGATCGGTGGTGACGTAGAGCGGGCCGATACCGGGCTCGTCGTGCACCCAGCGGCCCTCGCGCCCGGCGCTCTCGATCTCCTTGACCCGGCGCTGGAGGGCCTCCTCACTGGAGGCGCGCAGGGCGGTGCGGCGGATGCCCGAGGTCGTGTGGGCGGTGAGGGTCAGGCTGTGGTGCTCGTAGTCGTCCCAGGTCCGCAGATGGACGGAGTCCCCGGAGCGGCCGTTCTCGGTCAGGCCGAGGTAGTCCGTGAAGAAGCGGACGCTGGCGTCCAGGTCGGGGGTGAGCAGTTCGACGTGCCCGAGGTGGGCGATGTCGCCGAGCGGCGGGGCCATGGGGCCTCCTTAAGGGTGATGTGCGGCTCCGGCCGGCCGGGGGAAGACCGTGCCGTCGAAGATCTTGCGTGCGGTGCGGACGACGGCGGTGCGCCGGGCCACGGGTGCGGCGCCCCCGGGGCCGTACTCGACACCGGCTTCGATGTCGAGGAATCCGGTGGGGTGTTCGATACGCAGCCGGTCGCCCCGTTCGGGCGGGCGCGCCACGCCGTGCCCGACTCCGCCCTCCACGCGCAGCCCGGCGGCGACGCTCGCGGCGCCGAGGACACCGATGGAGGTGTGGCAGCGCACCGGGATGAAGGTGCGGGTCATGACGGCCCCGCCGGCGCGGGGCGGGGCGAGCAGGGTCAGCTTGGGCACGGTGGCGTTCTCGACGTCCCCGAGACCCATCAGCTTGCCCGCCTCCAGGCGGATCTCGCGGAGCCGGTCGGCCAGCGCCGGATCCCCCTCCAGATCCTCGGGGGTCTCGTACCCGGTGACACCCAGCGAGGACGCGGCGATCAGCACGGTCGGCATGCCGTTGTCCACGCAGGTCACCGGGATGTCGGCGACGATGTCCCGGGCATGGCCGGTGGGCAGCAGCGGGCCGCTCCCCCGCGGGAACTCGATCACCACGGGGGCGGCGGTCCCGGGCACCCCGGAGATCTCGGCGTCGCCCTCGTAGACCACGCGGCCGTCCTCGGTGGGGAAGCTCGCGACCGCGAGGTCCCCGGAGTTGACCATACGGATGCGTACCGAGGTACGGCCCTCCCGCGGCTCGACCAGTCGGCGTTCGACGGCGAACGGGCCGATCCCGGCGAGGATGTTGCCGCAGTTCTGACGGTCCGACACCTTCGCCTCGTCCACGGCGACCTGGAGGAAGAGATAGTCGACGTCCGCGGCCGGGTCGGCGGAGACGGAGACCACGGCCACCTTGCTGGTCAGCGGGTGGGCACCGCCCAGGCCGTCGATCTGGCGCGGGTCGGGGCTGCCCATGACGCGCAGCAGCAGGTCGTCGCGTTCGGCGGTGTCCCCGGGGAGGTCCCCGGCGAGGAAGTAGGCGCCCTTGGAGGTGCCGCCGCGCAGGAGCATGCAGCGCACCTCGTCGGGCCCGCTCATGGCGTGGCTCCGTCCAAGAAGCGGGGCCCGCTCAAGACCCGGCTCCCGGATCCGGCCCGGAAGCGGGGCCCGCTCATGGCGTGGCTCCGTCCCGCACGTAGTCGTCGTACGACGTGTAGGTCACGCCCAGGCGGACCAGGGTCTCGCGCAACCCGTAGCGGTCCAGGCCGAGTTCGCCGTCGAGGAAGGCGGCGCGGGCCAGCGCCTCCTTGCGCTCGCGGGCCGCGGAGGCCTCGGCGACCTCGCGGGCTTCCTCGCGCGGCACGCACACCACGCCGTCGTCGTCGGCGAGGATCACGTCGCCGGGCCGGACGATCTGGCCGCCGATGGCCACCGGCACGTTCACGGAGCCGCCGGTCGCCTTCACGGTGCCCTGCGGGCTGACGGCGGCGGACCAGGCGGCGAAGCCCATCTCCCGCAGTTCGGCGGTGTCCCGGATGCCGGCGTTGATGACCAGACCGCGCACACCGCGGCGCTGGAGCGCGGTGGCGAACAGTTCGCCGAACATGCCGTCGGTGGAGGGCGAGGTGGTGGTGACGACGAGGACGTCGCCCTCTGCGCACTGCTCCACAGCGGCGTGGATCATGAGGTTGTCGCCGGGCCAGGACAGGACGGTGACCGCGGTGCCCGCGACCCGGACGCCCTGCTGGACGGGGCGCAGACGCGTGCCGAGCAGGCCGGTGCGGCCCATGGCCTCGTGCACGGTCGCGGTGCCGTATCCGGCGATCGCCTCGACGTCCTTCGCGTCCGCCTTCGGCGGGCCGGTGACGATCACGCCGCTCATGCCAGCTCCTTCGCGATCTGCGGGTAGGGACGCATGAACGCCTCGGCCATGGTCTTGTGGGCCAGGCCCAGGTTGGGGCCGGCGTTGCGCTTGAGCTGGACGCCTCGGCGCACGGCGAGGTCGGTGTAGTAGTCCCACAGGTGCTGCTGGGCGCCGAGGCACTCCATCGCCTTGCGCTTGGTCTCCCACACCTCGGTGATGTCGAGGAGGACCTCGGGCCTGAAGCCGCTCATCTCGGGCTGGTGGGGCTCGAAGCAGAAGACGGGCGGGGCGCCGATGATCTCGCCGTCGCCGGGGTAGCCGATGGCCTGGGCGAGGACCCGGGCCTCCAGCGCCATGCGGTTGGCGGCGGGGTGGTCGCCGTTGTACGGGTCCTCGGCCGGGTGGGTGAGCACGACGTCCGGCTGGGTCTCGCGGTAGACCGCCACCAGGCGGTCGGTGAGCTCGGCGGTGGCGGTCAGCGGGTAGTCGCCGGCGTCGAAGAAGCGGACCGCGGCGCCGAGCGTGGCGGCGGCCTTCTCGGCCTCCTCGCGGCGTATCGCCTTGATCTCGTCGAGCTTCTTGCCCTCGCGCCAGGCCTTGGCGGACTCACCGCGCTCGCCGAAGGTCAGACACGCGATGGTGACCTTCTCCCCGCGGGACGCGGCCAGGGCGATCGCGCCCCCTGCCCGCCACACGAAGTCTCCGGCGTGCGCGGTGACGACGAGCGTCGATCGTGACGGGCTCCCCCCGGGCTCGGGCGGGGCCGGGGGCTCGGGGGTGGCGGGCGCGTAGCCGTGCGTCATTGCAGCAATCTCCTTGGTGGACAGGTGGGCGCCCGCCTCGGCTGTCCGTCGCACCGCGCGGCGACACGCGGTGCGTCAGTCGCGCAGCGCTTCGATCACACTGCCGAGGTGAGCGCGGACGGCCGCTTCGGCCGCCTGCGGGTCCCTGGCCTCGATCGCCTCGATCATGGCCAGGTGTTCACTCAGGGACTGCTGCGCACGACCGGGACGCAAAGCCAGCTGGAAGCGGTGGCGAACCAGCTGGGCGTTGAGCCGTTCCAGGAGTTCCACGGCCGTCCGCTGGCCGGAGAACTCCCTGATCCGGGCGTGTACTTCGTGGTTCAGTTCGGAGTAGGTGATGGGTTCACCGTCGCCGACCGCCTTGACCATGGCGGCGCCCAGGCCGGCCAGCTCGGCGAGCTGGTCGTCGGTGGCCAGGACGGCCGCCTTGGCGGCGCAGAGGCCTTCGAGGGCCATACGGCACTCGGTGATGGCGACCGCTTCCTCCACGGTCACCACCCGGACGCGTGATCCGCGGTTGCGGATCCGTTCGACCAGTCCCTCCGATTCCAGCTCGATCAACGCCGCCCGCGCGCTGGCCCGGGTGACACCGAACTGCTCGGCGAGTTCGTTCTCCACCAGCCGCTGGGCCGGTGCCATCTCTCCGCGCAGAATCGCCTGCCGCAGCTGCACCAACGCGTGCTGCTTGGCCTGCTCGCCGGTGCCTGGACGGGCTTCCGTCTGCATTGCGCCCTCCCTGAGTGAGTGCCTGTCGAACGTAAATCTAGACCAACAAGATTGTCAACAATTTTGTTCGGCATGTTGCCGACCGTGCGGCGGCGGAACCCACGGGTCCGCCGCCGCTCCGGGAGACGCGGGGGCCCGTGCCGGGAGCCGGGGCGGACCCGGGGCCGGCCAAAGGGGCGCTCGTCTCGTGCGACGCGACCGGGCGGGCCCGCCGCGTTCACGTACAGGCCCGCGCGTTCACGGCACCGGCCGGGCGGCGACAGCGGAGCGGCCCGGTGCCGCGGCAGACCCTGTCCGTCTGCCGCGGCACCGGGCCGCCTGGGTGAGAAGTCGTCCGGGAGCTACCCCTGGACCTCGGGCACGGCGATGCCGAACCCGGCCGCGCTCTCGGTCAGTTCGCGCCACACCTTGGCAGCCACGGGCACCCCCTCCCCCGCGCGCCGCGCCGCGACCGAGGCGCTGCGCTCCCCCGGATAGAACACGCCCTGCGCTCCGTCCGCCGGAGTCAGCGCCTTGAGCGTGGCGAGCGTGGCGTCGACGGCCGCGGTGAACTCTCCGGCGTCACCGAAGGCCGCCGGGTCGATGGCGACGATCAGCGCGTTCTGGCGGTGTCTGCGGCCTTCGGGATCGTCGGAGTGGAAGGCGGCGAAGATGGGAGCGCCGACGAGGACGCTGGTCAGCAGCTCGAAGGCGAGCGACATGCCGGACCCCTTGGCGCCGCCCAGCGGCAGCGGCATGACCGCCTTGTCCGGATCGGTGGTGGGGGTGCCGTCCCCGGTGGCGGCGGCGCCCTCGGGCAGCGCGGTCCCGTTCGCCCTGGCCTGCCTGATCCGGCCCAGGGCGATGGTGGCGGTGGCCATGTCCAGAAGCAGTGGGGCATGACTGTTCGCGGGTACGGCGACGGCGAGCGGGCTGGTCGCGACCGCCGCGCCCTTGACTCCGGTGTAGCCCATGTTGGGCATGCCGGCGACGAACGCGATGCCGATCAGGCCCTGTTCGGCGATCTTCGAGACGTAGTAGCCGATGGCACCGGTGTGCACGGTGCGGCGCACCCCGACGGCCGCGATTCCACTCGTCCTGGCCCGGGCGACCGCCTCCTCGGCGGCGGCGGTGAGGGCCACCGGGCCCGGCGCGCGGTCGGCGTCGAGGACGGCGACGGCCGGGGTGCTCGACTCGACCGTGATCTCGGGACGGGCGTTGGCCACCCCCTTGGAGAGCAGTTCCAGGTAGGCGGGGACACGCGCGGTGCCGTGGGAGTCGACGCCGCGCAGTGCGGCCCAGACGAACACGTCGGCGGTGGTACGGGCGTGCTCGGCGCCGAGGCCGCCCTTCTCGAGGAGGGCCGCGGCGAATCCGCGGAGCTCCTCGGCGGGGACGAGCACCTTGCCCGGCTCGGGCGTTGGGGTGTCGGTCATGGTGGCGGGTGCCTCCTGGGTCAGCGGGTGACGAGGACGTCGACGACGGCGGTGGTGCCCTCCGCCACGGCCTTGAGCGCGCGCTCCAGGGCGGGGGCGAGCGCGTCCGGCGCGTCGACGGTCTCGGTGTGCATGCCGAACGGCTCGGCGAACCGGGCGAGCCGGGGCAGCCGGCGCAGGTCGGTGCCGAGCCACTCGCCGGTCTCGGCCGCCGCACCCTCGGGGTAGAACCGGCGATGGTTGAGGTTCATCGACTTGTAGACACGGTTGTTGAAGACCACGATCAGCAGCGGCAGTCCGTACGCGTTCGAGGCGTCGTACGACGGGATGACCGGGTTGTACGTGAAGGCGCCGTCGCCGATCGTGAGGACCACGGGCCGTTCCCGCGCGGCGAGTTTGACGCCGAGCGCGACCGCGATGCCCTGGCCGAGTCCGCCCTGGACGTAGAAGTACGCGTCGGGCTCGGAGGTCCGCAGATGGCGTTTGACGACACGGCTGTGCGTGATCGTCTCGTCGACGACGATCGCGTCCTGGCCCTCCAGGAGCCCGCGCAGGGTGGCGGCGACGTGCACGGGGTCGACGCCCTCGGATCGCGCCGCCTTCGCCTCGGCGGCCGCGATGGCGGACTGTTCGTCCGCGTGCCGCTCCTCGTGCTCCGCCCGGCGCGCGGTGAGGGCGGCCGTGGCCTCGGGGTCCGGCGGCCGTGCGTGCGCCCGCTTGGCGAGCTGGCGCAGGGTGTTGGTGACGTTTCCCTCCAGATAGCGGTCGGCGAAGAGGACTTGGTAGGCGACGTGCGGGCGTTGCGGCACCTCGTCGATGACCACGATCCGCGCCTTGGACGGGCGGCGCGACGGCGGATAGAAGGGGGCGCGGCAGTTGACGAGGAGGATGAGATCGGCCTCGTCCATCCAGGGGCCGATGTCCGAGCCCGCGTGCAGCGGGTGGGTGCGCGGGAAGTTGCCGCACACCGCCGAGTCGGGTTCGACGACCGGGAGGTTCCAGGCCTCGGCGAAGGCGACCAGGGCCTCGAAGCCGCCCGCCTCGCGGCCCGCCGTCTCGGTGACGATCACCGGGACGGCCGCTTCGCGGATCAACTCGGCGACGAGGTCGGCCTCTTCGGGGGAGCTGTGGGTCGAACCCGGTGGGACGACGGGCTTGGCCTCGCGGCCGTCCCACTCCTCCAGCAGGATCTCCAGCGGGATGTCGAGGTAGACCGGTCCGGCCGGTGCCCGCCAGGCCAGCTCGGCCGCCCGCGTGACCATGGAGGGCAGGGTGTGCACCCCGGCGGCCTCGTTGGACCACTTGGTGAACGGCCTTGCGATGCCGTGCGGTCCGCCCACGACGGACAGGTTGCGGTACCACTGACCTCCGGGGTCCTGTCCGGGTCCGTCGCCGTAGGTGGTCGACTCCGAGGAGGCGACCACCATGGGGACGCCGGCCAGCAGGGCTCCGTGGACGGCCATGGAGCCCTGGAGCAGGCCGGGGGCCGCGTGCAGGAGCACGGCCTGCGGGCGGCGGGCGAGCAGGCCGTAGCCGGTGGCCATCCCGACCGCCACGGTCTCGTGGGTGAGGTCCAGGTATTCCGGTGCGGGCTCGCCGTCGCGGTGGCGCCGGGCCAGGGATTCCCAGACCGGGGCCCATTCCGACCCGGACGAGCAGAAGACGTAGTCGGCGCCGACGGCGTTGAAGGCCGATACGAGCGCTTCACCGCCGTCCTTGCCGCCGGCACCCGGTGTGTTCTCGGTGTCCGTCATCTCCGGTGTGTCCTCAGCCTTCGATCGGCCAGTCGAGGACCTCGGAGATGCCGCGGCCCAGGATCCACTCCAGTTCCTCGGGCGTGAAGTCCCAGTGCTGGGTGAACTGTTCGATGGTGTCGGTGTAGGTGATGCCGTGGCCCAGCAGACGGGTGATGTCGGTGCCGTAGAAGCACCGCTGGGGGCCCAGCTTGTCGACCATCTCGCGCACGTACTTCTCGATGTTCTTGTTCGGGAAGGGCTGCGTCGAGTAGCCGGGGAGCGCCGAGACCTTGACGTAGATGTTCGGGTGCACGGCCAGGTCGGCGGTCTCCTGGACCCAGTAGCCGATCGCGTCGTCCACGCAGCGGGCCATGATGCCCATGTGGTCGATGATGATCTTCAGGCCGGGGTGCTTGGCGGCGATCTCGCCGAGCTCGCGCTTCCAGATCGGGGCGTGGACCATGGTGGGGATGCCGAGTTCCTCGGCGATCGGCCAGTACCAGTCGTTGGTGCCGTCGATCATCCAGTTGCGGTCCTGCGGGCGGTGGAAGGTGAGCCGGGTCCCCTTGATGTGCGGGTTCCGCGCGAAGTCCTTCAGCATCGCGGTGCCCTCGACGGCGTCGTCCTGCGGGACTCGGGCCATGATGCCGAAGCGGTCCGGGTGGGCCTCGCAGGCCTCGAGGGCGTAGTCGATGCGGTTGCCCTCCCAGGACGGGGGCAGGATCAGCGCCCGGTTGACGCCCGCCTCGTCCATCAGCTCGAGGGCCTCCTCGTAGGAGAACGGGTCCTCGCGGTGCCCGTTGAGGCGGATGCGCTCCCGTGCGCCGGGGACCCAGGGGCGGTCCGGGGTCTCTTCCTTCCAGATGTGGATCTGGGTGTCGACAACGAACATGTCATCTGCCGTTTCTCTGCGGAGGGGTGCCGGGTGGTGCGGAGGGAACGCTAGGTCGGCGAAAGGCCTTTGCCGAGCGCTGGGGGCGCAAGCAGTTCTTGCGCGGAAGTGCCCTGCGCACGGGGCATGTTCAGGTTGCGCGGGTGTCGCCGAGGACGGTGTCGGCGATGTGTTCCGCGATCGCCATCGAGGAGGTCGCGGCGGGCGAGGGGGCGTTGCGTACGGCGGTGACGCCACCGGCCTGGTGGATGACGAAGTCGTCCACCAGCGAGCCGTCCCTGCCGAGCGCCTGGGCGCGTACGCCGGCCCCGCCGCGCACCACGTCGCCGGCGTGGAGGGCGGGGACGTACGCCCTGGCGGCGTTCATGTAGGCGTCCACCGACAGTGAGCCGCGTATCTCCTTGACGCCGGTGCGCCAGTGTTCCCTGGCCAGGCGCCACATGCCGGGGAAGCGGGCGATGCGGGCGAGTTCGCGGACGTCGATGTCGGAGCGGCGGTATCCCTCGCGGGCGAGGGCGAGGACCGCGTTGGGTCCCACCTCCACGTCGCCGTTCACGCGGCGGGTGAAGTGCACGCCGAGGAAGGGGTAACGCGGGTCGGGCACGGGGTAGATGAGGCCGCGGACCATGTGCGCCCTGCTCGGTGTGACGGTCATGTACTCGCCGCGGAAGGGGACGATGCGCGGCTCGTCCCCGTCGTCGGCCAGCCGGGCGACACGGTCGCTCTGGAGTCCCGCGCAGAGCACCAGGCGGCCGGCGCGCAGGGTTTCGGCACCGGAGGCGACCTCGATGCCCCCGCCGGTGAGGCGGGTGACGCGGGTGACCGGGAAGCCGAGCCGCACCTCGCCGTCGGAGTCCACGACGTCCCGGGCGAACGACCGGGCGATCGCGGTGTAGTCGGTGATGGCGGTGCGCGGAGAGTGCAGGGCCGCCCGGCCCACGGCGTACGGCTCGATCTCATGGATCTCGTCCGCGTGGACCCGGCGCAGGCCCGGCACCCCGTTCTCCAGGGACTTGGCGTACAGGGCCTGAAGACGCGGCACCTCGTCGTCCGTGACGGCGACGACGAGCTTGCCGCACTCGTCGTAGGGCAGCCGCCGTTCCCGGCAGTACGCGCGGAGCATCGTCATCCCCCGGGTGCACAGGCGGGCCTTGAGGCTGCCGGGCCGGTAGTAGATACCGGCGTGCACCACACCCGAGTTGTGGCCGGTCTGATGGACGGCGACCTCCTGCTCCTTGTCCAGGACCACGACCCGCGTACCGGGCCGGCGCAGGGCGATCTCCCGTGCCGTGGCCAGACCCACGATCCCGGCGCCGACGACGGCGATCGTCTCGTCAGCCATCCGCTCTCCTCCTCTCACCGCTCACGGCACCGTCAGGCACCGAAGTGGATGGCGACGGTCTTGACCCGGGTGTAGAAGCGCAGCCCTTCCTCGCCCTGCTCCTTGAACGGCGAGCCGGAGTCACGGAAACCCCCGAACGGGTGGTGGACGTCCCATCCGGAGGTGGTGGTGTTCACCGCGATCTGGCCGCACTCCACCTCGTCCGCGAACCGGTGGGCGGCGCCCAGGTCCTGGGTGAACACGGCGGCGGCGAGGCCGAAGACCGAGTCGTTGACCGCTTCGACCGCCTCGTCGAAGGAGTCCACCGCGCGCAACGCGACGACCGGTCCGAACACCTCCTCGCGCCAGATGTCGAGGTCCGGGGCCACGTCCGCGAGCACGGTCGGATTGACGTAACAGCCGTGGCTCAGGACCTCGTCCGTGGGCCGGTCGCCGCCGGCGAGGACCGTCGCGCCCTGCTTGACGGCGCGCTCGATGCCGGAGAGGACGCCGTCCCGCTGCCGGGCGCTGACCAGCGGCCCCATCGTGGTGCCCGCGGCGAGTCCCGGTCCGACGCGCAGGGTGGCGGCCTCGGCGAGCAGCAGCGCGGTGAACTCCTCGTACACCGGCCGCTCGACGATCACCCGGCTGGTGGCCGTGCAGCGCTGTCCGGCCTGGGCGAAGCCGGCGGCGGCCACGGCCTCGGCGGCGGCGCCCAGGTCGGCGTCGGCGAGGACCACGGTGGCGTTCTTGCCGCCGAGTTCGCCCTGGAAGCGGACGTTCGTGTGGGCGAGCGCGGCCCGCAGTCCCTCGCCGACCTCGTTGCTGCCGGTGAAGGTGACGGCGGTGAGGCGCGGGTCTCCGAGCAGCGCGTCGGAGATCTCCGCGCCGCGTCCGGTGACCACGCCCAGGACACCGGCGGGCAGCCCCGCGTCGTGCAGGGCACGGGCCAGGTGCAGGGCTGCCTGGGGGGTGTCGGTGGCCGGTTTGAGGATCGCCGCGTTGCCCGCGGCGAGGCACGGGGCCAGCTTGCGGGCCGGGGTGATCAGCGGGTCGTTCCAGGGGGTGATCGCGAGGACGACGCCGACCGGCTCGCGCTGGTGGTGCGTGCGGGTGTCCGGGCGTACGTCGTGCACGAGCGTGCCGTAGCCCTGGCGGGCGAGACCCGCGTAGTACTCCAGGAAGTCGGCGGCCTTGAGGGTCTCCCCGGTCGCCTCGGCACGGGTCTTGCCCATCTCGGTACTGAGGTCCTCGGCGATCTCCGCGACGCGCTCGCGCAGCAGCCGGGCCGCGTCCGTCATGATCCGGGCGCGCTCGAACGGGCTGGTGCGCTTCCAGACGGCGAAGCCCCGCTCGGCGTGGTCGTAGGCGTCGGTGACATCGGCCGCCCTCAGCGCGGGAACGCGGGCCACGGGGGCGCGCAGGTCGGCGGGGTCGTGGACGTCGATCCACGCGCCGGTCGCCACCCACTCCCCACCGATGAGGGTTTCCAGGGTTCGCATCAAGATCACTTCTCTCGTCCGCCGCGGTGCGGGGCCGCGGTCAACCGGATGGGACGGCCGCAGGGGCCGCACCGACAACACACGAGCGGGGACCCGGTCGGCCAGTCCCGCGGCGGCAGACATTGCTTGCGCGCCGCGCGGGTCGCTCATCAGGGGATTCGTGCTGGAATCGGCGGGTCCGACGACCCCGCTCCTACGGAGGAAACACATGGCTCTCGCCGTCGTCGCCCACTACCGCTGCGCGCCCGCCGACGCGGACACCGTGCGCGCGGCGCTGCTGAAGATGCGCGAACTCACCCCCGGCGAGCCGGCGAACCTCGCCTACGAGGTGCACGCCGAGGTGGACCGGCCGGGGTCGTTCGTGCTCTACGAGCGGTACACGGACCGCGCGGGCTTCGAGGCGCACCGGGCGGCGGACCACTTCACGGAGTTCGTCGTGGGCGTCGTCCTGCCGCTGCTCACGGAACGTACGGTGACGTTCGCCGAGGTGCTGTGAACCGCCGGGCCCGGTGTGCGACCGTCGGCCGGGAAGCCACCGATCCCCCGCGTCCGTCGGCCGGGAGACCCCCGTGGCTCCCGGCCGGCGTCGGTCACCGGGTCAGAACTCGTTGCCCCAGCAGTAGCGGGCGAGAGTCTCCACGAGGACCAGTTTGCGGCGCTGGTCCTCGGCGCCGAGGAGCGGTCGCGTCGCGACGTCGGCGAAGCCGCGGGACGGCGAGAGGGCCATGTCCTCGATGTCCTTGATCTCGGCGCCGGCGTCGATGCGGGCCAGCACCGTGTCGATCGCCTCCAGTTCGGGGGTGGCCGCGTCCACGACCCCGAGGCACGCGTCCCGGTCCTCCGGCAGTGCCCTGAGCAGGTCGAGTTCGGCGGCCGTCCCCCGGTCGCACGGGAGGATCCAGCGGTCGGCCGGGATCTCGCCGTACAGCCGCTCGGCCCTGGCCCGGTCCACCGCGTCCGGTGCCCGCCGGCCGGGGCAGACGCCGATCCGTACCCCCTCGGGGCGCTCGTCCAGGCGCACCGCGAGTGCCTCCACGGCGAGCGCGTCCTCGAAGGCCAGCGCGCCGGCGGTGTCCGGCCCGGCCGCGATGTGGCCGAGCAGCAGGGGGTTGTCGAGCTGGATCAGCCGGACTCCGTGGGAGACGAGCAGTCCGATCTCCGCGTGGATGATCTCCGCCAGGGCCTCGCCGAGTTCGCGGGCCGAGGCCGGACCGCCGGAACCCGCGAGAGCGGGGTCGAAGGTGGTGGCGGCGAGGTAGGCCGGGGACGGCAGGGACACCTTGGGCGCGATGACCGTCAGCTCGGCCAGCCGGGCCGCCCGGTCGGCCAGGAGGGGACCGTCGGCCTTGGGCAGGGACTCGGCCACCCAGCGGGCCAGGCCGTCTGGCCCGGTGTCCCCCGTACGGCGGAAACCGGACACGCCGCCGAGGACGGCACCGCGGAAGTCCTCGTACGGGAAGTCGCCGTCCGTGACGACGGTGGAACGCACCCCGCGCTGGAGGGCCACCGCCTCCTTGACGGCGTCGTCCAGTGCCGCGGGGTCGTCGCCCCGGTCCGTGAGGCCGGCCGGGCGGACCAGGCTGCCGTGGTGGTCGATGCGGTAGTTGAACGTGTCCGCCATGGCTCAGGCACCCTTCTCGGTTTTCTCGGCGTTCCGTGCGTTCTCGGCGCTGTCGGCGCTGTCGGCGCTCCGTGCCGTCCCGGCGTGTTCGGAGTCCCGTGCCGTCCCGGCGTGTCCGGCGTTCCGGGGCGCCCCCGCGTGCCCGGTGTCCCGGGGCTTCTCGTGGTCGCCGGACGCCGTGCCCGCGACGCCCCAGGCCGCGAACTCCAGTTCGTAGCCGAGGGATCCGAGGACCTCGTCGGCGACCCGCTGGTCCTCGTCCGCGGTGCCGCCCGCGATGCCGAGTCCGCCGATGATCTCGCCGTCCTTCTTGATGGTGACGCTGCCCTCGGTGGCCATGATGGGCAGGGCGGCGCCCGGCAGTTGGGAGAGCTGGGCGAAGAAGACCGGCTGGCTCTCCTGCCACTTCTTCAGCATCTTTCCGGGGCGCTGCATCACGGCCGCGGTGTACGCCTTGGCGCGGGCGATGTCCGGGGTCAGGGGGCGGGCGCCGTCGCAGCGGCGGACACTGACGACGAAGCCGCCCGCGTCCACCACGGCGACGCTGACCGCCTTCCCGAGCGCCTGGGCCCGCTTCAGCGCGGCGGCGACGATCTCATCGGCGGCGTCGAGGGTGAGGCTGCTCATGCGGCGTCCTTCCGTCCGAGGGTGCGGCGCAGGTGCGCGACGGCCCGGTTGTAGGGGCCGGGTGTCTCCCAGTACATGGAGTGCGGGGCCTCCGGGACGATCTCCAGCCGGGAGCCCGGGAGCAGTTCGTGGGCGCGGGTCACGGTCTTCACGCTGAGCACCGCGTCCTTCTCGCCGAGCAGGAAGGCGATCTCGACGCCCGACTCCTCGATGTCCCGCAGCGAGGGACCGTCCGTGTCGAGGTTGCGCAGGTCGGCCATCCTGGCGACGTTGAAGGTGCCCATCTGCTGGAAGAGGAAGGTGCGGTCGGCGTGTTCCCGCTGGAAGCGCCGGGTGAGCAGCCGGTCGATGACGGGCAGCTTGACGGCCTCGGCGCGGTCGGCCGCGGCCAGTTCGCGCAGTTCGGGGTGGCTGATGCCGCCGAGGGAGTGGCCGAGGACGACGGCCCCGACCCGGTCGGGGCGCAGCAGGCCGGCGCGCAGGGCGGCCACCGAGCCGATGGACTGGCCCACCAGCATCACGTCGGTGAGGTCCTCGGCGTCCAGGACGGCGAGGACGTCGCCGGGGAAGTCCTGGCCGTCGAACTCCGGCATCGAGGAGTCGGACTTGCCGAAGCCGCGCAGGTCCAGGGTGACGACGGTGAACTCCTCGCGCAGGGCGGCCACTTGCTGCCACCAGGCGGCGTGGTTGCCGCCGCTGCCGTGCACGAAGAGGATCACCGGACCGCTGCCGTGGCGCTCGTAGTAGAGGGAGGTGCCGTCGGAGTCGGCGAAAGGCATGGGAGGGAACTCCTGGAACTTCGGGGGAAGGGAATCCGGGCGGCGCGAACTCAGTCGGTGCGCCTGCCGTGGAAGACCAGCTCGATCATGGTGTGGTCGGGGTCGTGGATGTAGCAGAACTTGGACTGGTTCTCGGGGCGTTCGATGGGGCGGGTGTGCCGGATGCCCAGGTCCTTCAGATGGGCGAGGAACTCGTCCCAGTCGTCGACCTCGACGGCGAAGTGGTAGGGCGCCATGCGCTCCATCTCCTCGACCGGGGTGAAGTGGAGGTCGAAGTTGCCGCGGGTCATCAGGACGACCCGGGTGTTGGACTTGGGCATGATCCGCTTCATCCCGAAGACCTTCGTGTACCACTCGGCGGTGCGGTCGGGGTCGGTGGTGGGGAAGTTGACGTGGTGGATGTAGCGCGGGGCCTTGCTCATACGGAATTCCCTTCTGGATGTACGGGGTTGGAGAGCACGCCGATACCGCTGATCTCGATGTCGACGGTGTCCCCGGGCTCGATCCGGCAGGTCGACTCGGCGCCCATCCACAGCACGTCGCCGGGGCGCATGGTGATGTGCCGGGTGATCTCGACGATGTAGTCGTACGGGTCGAAGACCATGTCGCCGGTCGGGAACACGGCCCGTTCCTCGCCGTTGACCCGGAGTGTGGTCGTCTGCGCGAGGGCGTCGACGTCCGTCTGGATCCAGGGACCCATCGGCTTGAACGTGTCGCTGTTCTTGCTGCGCCAGAACGTGCGGTCCCGGTGCTGCCAGTCACGGGCGCTGACGTCGTTGCCGATCGTCCAGCCGAAGACCGAGGCGCGGGCCTGTTCGTACGTGGCGTGCCGCAGCGTACGGCCGATGACGGCGACGAGTTCGGGTTCGGCCTCGAACCGGCCGGACACGTCCGCCGGTTTGACGATGGGCGATCCGTGGCCGGTCAGCGCGCTGTTGGCCCGGTAGCCCACTTCGGGGCGTGCGGGGACCTCGGCTCCGCAATGCGCGATGTGGCGTGGGTAGTTCAGGCCCACGGCGTAGAACACGGGCGGGACGACGACCGGCAGCCAGACGGCCTCGGCCCGGGGCACGGTGCCGATGACGGTGAGGCCGGGATCGTCGTACCCGTGCCGGTCCATGGCCTTCAGGGGGGACCCGGAGAGCAGCTCGATGTCCTGCTCCCCCACGCGGCCCCACACCGCCCGGCCGCCGGCCGACACACGGGTGTACCTCATGGTGTTCAGCCCGCCAGGAGGTGGGAGACGCGCTTGGTGACCAGATAGGCCTCCAGCGCCTCGGGCCCGCCCTCCCTGCCGTAACCGCTCTCCTTGACGCCGCCCGAGGGTGCCTCGGGGACCGAGCCGCCGCAGTGGTTGACCGAGAGGATGCCCGCCTCCAGTTCGCGCACCAGGTGTTCGGCGGTGGCCGCGGACTCGGTGAAGGCGTACGCGGCGAGCCCGTAGGGCAGTTCGTTGGCGGTGCGCAGCGCGTCGTCGAGGTCGCCGAACGCGGTGACGGGCGCGAGCGGCCCGAACGGTTCCTCGCGCATCAGGTCCGCGTCCGGGGGCACGTCGGTGAGGACGGTCGGCGCGAAGAAGTAGCCCGCGCGGTCCAGGCGTTCGCCGCCGGTGCGCACGGTGGCGCCGCGGCGTACGGCGTCGGCGGTCAGCCGCTCCATCGCCCGCAGCCGGCGTTCGTTGGCGAGGGGGCCCATGGTCGTGCCCTCGGCCAGGCCGTCGCCGACGACGACCGCCTCGGCCGCCTTCACGAACTCGGCGGTGAAGTCGTCGACGAGGCTCTCGTGGACGAGGAAGCGGCTCGGCGAGGTGCAGACCTGGCCGGCGTTGGCGAACTTGGCCTGGGCGGCGCGGCGGGCGGCGCGGGCGGGGTCGGCGTCCGCGCACACGATCACGGGGGCGTGGCCGCCGAGCTCCATCAGGGACGGCTTCATGACCTCGCCCGCGGCGGCGGCCAGCAGCTTGCCCACGGGGACCGAGCCGGTGAAGGCGACGAGACGGATGACGGGCGAGGCGATCAGGTGGGCCGACACCTCGGCCGGTTCGCCGAAGACGAGGTTGAGGACGCCGTCCGGCAGTCCGGCGTCCACGAAGCAGCCGACGAGGGCGGCGGCCGTGGCCGGGGTCTCCTCGGACGCCTTGATGACGATGGAGCAGCCCGCGGCGAGGGCCGAGGAGATCTTGCGCATCGGTCCGCCCGCCGGGAAGTTCCAGGGGACGAACGCGGCGACGGGGCCGACCGGTTCACGGCGTACGGACAGCAGGGTGCCCGGGGCGGAGGGGATGATGCGGCCGTAGGCGCGGCGGGCGTCGTCGGCGTGCCAGCGCAGGGTGTCCGCGACGCGGCGGGCCTCCCCGGTGGCCTCGGCCAGGGGCTTGCCCTGTTCGAGGGTCATGATCCGGCCGACCTCGGCGGCCCGCTCGGTGAGCAGGTCGGCGGCGGTGTGCAGGATCGCGGTGCGCCGGGCGACGGGGGTGTCGCGCCAGGTCCGAAATCCCCGCGCGGCGGCGTCGAGGGCGCGGTCCAGGTCGTCGGTGGTGGCGAGGGGGACCTCTCCGATCACCTCTTCGGTGGCCGGGTTGACGATCGGGGCGGTGCGTCCGGTGCCGCCCGGGCACCATTGCCCCGCTATGTACAGGCGGACGGCGGGATAGCCGTGGTCGGTGGTCATGGGTGGGAGCCCTCTCAGGCCGGCGGACGAGACGGTGGGAGCCCACGGCTCGGAGGCCGGGGCGGCGGGGCGGGAGGCGGAGCGCGGGTCAGGTGACGGGGGCGGTGTCCTGCTGGTCGCGGTTGGTGCGCAGGGCCCAGATGTGGTGCGGCGGGGTGACCGGGTGGACGCGCGTCTCGTAGGAGTCGTCGACGCGGTCCATGTCGGCGGCGTACTCGACGCGCCCGCCGCAGGGCGCGTGCACGAAACGGAAGACGTTGGAGCCGACCGTGTGGCGGCCGAGTCTGCGGGCCTCGCGCCAGCCCCGGTCGATCATGTGGTTGCCGCCCTCGACGACGTCGTCGAAGCCGGGGACCTCGTAGGCGACGTGGTTGACGCCCGCCCTGTCGGGGCGGTGGCAGAGCAGCATGGTGTGCTGGTCGTCGTCGCCCGGTGCCTTCATGAAGACGCCCATGGGTTCGACGACGTCGGTCGGCCGGAAGCCGAGGCGGTCCACGTAGAAGGCGACGGCCTCCTCGCGGCCCTCCTTGGGGATGTTGAGCGCGACATGGCACATGCGGAGCGGGTGGACGCGGGTGATCGGCTCCAGCGCGGTGTTCCAGCGGGTGACGCTGCCCAGCGCGTTGGCGGGCCGGGGGGTGACGTCGGCGGGCCGGGGCCGGGCGAGGGTCAGACCGGCTCCGAAGCCCGTCTCGTCCACGGTGTGGAACACGCCCGCGGCGTCCTGCCGGACCGGGCGGTCACGGCCGGCCGCGGCGGCCAGGCGCTCCAGCTCCTGGGGGGTGTCGACGCCCCAGACCACCTCCCGCAGGGTGGGCCCGTCCTCCACCGGGGGCGGGAGCGGTGCGCCCGGTGCGGTGTCGAGGTGGAGGGTCTGGCCGGTGCGGGTCTCGAACACGGCGTGTTCGTCGGTCCGTTCCAGAAGGAAGAGCCCGAAGTCGTCGAAGAACCGGACGCATTCCCCGAGGTCGTCGATGCTGTAGGTGACCGATTCGATTCTCTGGATTCCCATGGGTTCCTCGTTTCGCGGGTCGCCCGGTGAGCGTAGGTTTCGGGCGGCAGCGGGTTCAACGGTCACGGCTCGACCGAATGCGCAATCGTTTCTTGCGGCCGGAGAACGCCGTGCGGACAGCTCCGTGCGGACAGCTCCGTGCGGGCGGCTCGGTACGGACAGTTCCGTGCGGACGTCTTCTAGGAACGGATCACCGGAATGGGATTCTGGGAGAACCAGGTGGTGAGGAAATCCAGGAATACGCTGACCTTGCGCGGAGTTCCCTGACCGGGGCCGTAGATCGCGTACAAGGGGCGGTCGGGGACCGCGAGTTCGGGCAGCAGGACCTGAAGAGCACCGGAGATGAGGTCGTCGTACGCCGGCCGCTGGGGCAGCAGGGCGATACCGCGCCCGTGCACGGCGGCCTTCTGCAGGGCGATGTAGGAGTTCGACGAGAAGGCGACGTTGCGGATCTTGTGGAGGGTGGAGGCGTGGCCGTGGCCGATGCGCCAGACCGGGTCGTTGACGTGCACGAGGCACTCGTGGGCGGCGATCCCGTTCGGCTCGGTGAGCGGGCCGCCGCGTTCGAGGTACTTCTCGGAGGCGCACAGGACGAACGGCAGTGAGGCGATCTTCTTGAGCCGGACGCTGGAGTCCCTGAGGTCCCGGGTGTGGAAGGCCACGTCGAATCCGCTGTCGAGGAAGTCGTAGGTCCGGTCGGACATGCCCCCCAGTTCGAAGCGGACCTGGATCTTCGGGTGGGAGGCGGAGAACGCCGCGATGGCGTCACCGAGATCCAGACTCCCGATCCACTTGGGGCAGATGATGCTGAGCGTGCCCTCGGCACGGTCGTGCAGCTGGGCTATCCCCGCGTCCTCGGCCTCGATCTCCTCCAGGATGCGCGCAGCGAAGTCGGCGTAGCGCTGGCCGGGTTCGGTGAGGCTGACGGAACGGGCCGTGCGGTTGACCAGCCTGACGCCCACCTGCCGTTCCAGTTCGGCGACATGGCGCGACACCAGGGAGCCGGAGGAGCCCAGCTTCTTGGCGGCGCCGTTGAAGCTGCCGACCTGCGCGACGGTGACGAAGCTGTGCATGAGGAGCAAGCGGTCCATGTTTTCCTCCGGAGGCCCACTACGGCCAGGGGTGGGCCCCGGCGGCGGTGCCGGTCGTTCGGGTGTGCGGGCGGTACTTCCTTCCCCGGGGCAGGCCTCACCGCGGTGCGGGCCCGGGTCGCGCCGGTCCGGAATGCCCTGACGAGCGGCTCCGTGAGGACATTCCTGGGACGACGGGACGGCGGCTCGGGACGCGCTGAGGAAGGCGCCGCTCACCGTGCGGGCGCTACGGCGTGGGGCAGTACTGCGGGGCCTTGGTCAGGTTGTCCTTGGTGACCAAGAGAAGTGGAATGTTGGCAATCTTGTCAACCTTTTCTTTGCCCAGCAGACCGATGGCGCTCTTCACCGCCGTCCGGCCGATGACCATGGCCGAGTTGGCCACCGTGGCGGAGAAGCGGCCGTCCTTCACGGCGGCCAGCCCCTCGTCGGTGCCGTTGACGGTCACGATCCGGACGTCCTCGGCGCCGGCCGCGTCGAACGCCTTGCGGACGGCGAAGCCCATCTCCTCGTTGGCGACGAAGGCGTAGTCCAGGTCGGGGTGCGCCTGGATCATGTTCTCGGCGACCTCCTGGGCCTTGACCGGGTTGAACATGCCGGGCTGGTTCGCGACGACCTTCGCGGTGGACGGCAGCTCGTTGGTGAACCCGCCGACGAGAAGGTCGGAGGCGGCACCGGGCGCGCCCGCGATCACACCGACCTTCACGTTCTTGCCGTCGGCGTCCTTGCCGACCCAGTCGGCGTCCAGGGCGCCCACCTTCTGGAGGTCGACGACGGCCGCGCCCAGGATGCCGTTCGCGTCGTTGGGGGCCACCGAGGTCAGGTAGATCGGGATGCCGGAAGCCTTGGCCTTGGCTATGTCGCCGTCGAGCGAGTCGACATTGACGGTCTGCACGATCAGCGCACTGACCTTGCGGGAGATCATGTCCTCGATGTTCGACAGTTCGGTTCCCGCGTTCTGGTGGGAATTGGCCGTGTACACCTTGGCCCCTTCCGACTTCGCCGTCCCCTCGACGGCTTTCTGCAGACACGTGTGGAACGCGGTGTCGGCGCCATTGACGAATCCGATGGTGACGGATCCGGAACTCGACCCGGCCGAACCGGTGTTGTCGTTCTTCGCGCAGCCACTCAGCACCAGGGTGGTGCCGGCGGCCGCGGCGATCAGTGCGCGGCGGGAACGGACGGAAAGTCTCATGGTCGTACGCCTTTCATGACGGGCGAGGGCAGGGGGGAGCGCATGCGGAAAACGGTGAGGGGGAAATCGCCCGCGGAAAACGGGGAGATGGATATGCGGGAGGGGCGCGTCAGTTCCGCGCGGACCGGGACTTGTGGAACTCGTTGGCGACGGCCGCGACGAGCAGCACCCCGCCGACGGAGACCGGCTGGTAGTTGCTGGAGACCTGAAGGAGGTTCAGCGCGTTGGCCACGACGCCGAGGAGCACGACGCCGAGCGCGGTACCGGTCACGGTGCCGTGGCCGCCGGCCAGCGAGGTACCGCCGATGACCACCGCGGCCACGGCGGTGAGCTGGAGGGAGAGACCGCCCGTGCCGGGGCTGCTGGAGCCGAGCCGGGACAGCAGCATCAGGCCGGCCAGACCGGACAGGGCGCCGGTGAGGGCGTACAGCGTGAGCTTGCGCGCGGTGACGTCGATACCGCTGAGCCGGGCGACGTGCTCGTTGCCGCCGATGGCGTAGGCGTCGCGGCCGAACACGGTGAACCGCATGACCAGGGCCGTCGCGACGAGGACCAGGACGGCCAGGACCAGCAGATAGGGGATGCCGAGGATCTTGTCGTTGCCCAGCGGGAACATCCTGGTGCCGATGGAGACGCTGACGCTGTCGAGCACCAGCAGCGCGACGCCGTCGAGCAGGGTGGCCGTGGCCAGGGTGACGACGAACGGGGCGACGTTCGTGAACGTCACCACCAGCCCGTTCACCAGGCCGATCACCGTGGCGAGAACGATCGTGGCGGCCACGGTGAAGACGGTGGAGTGACCGTGCGACAGGAGCTGCGCCCCGAGCGCGGTCGTGACGGAGACGTTGCTGCCCATGGAGAAGTCCATGCCGCCCGCGGTCATGAGCAGGGTCAGACCGGCGGCGATCACGGCGGTGACACTCACCTGCCGCAGGATGTTGATCACGTTCGTGTCGGTGGCGAACGCGTCGGTCCGCAGCACGGTGGCCACCACCACGACGACCAGGACGGCGGTCAGGCCGGTGTGCGGGGCGCGGCGCAGGGCACCGAGCCGGTTCCCCGGCCTCCTCCGGCCGTGCGGGTCGGCGGTCCCCGGGGCATCGGGAAGTGTCTTGACGCTCACTGGGGCTGACCTCCGAGTGCGGTGGCGACGAGTTCGTCGCGGGTGATGGCGGTGATGTCGTGCTCGGCGACCGCGCGGCCCGCGCTGACGACGATCACCCGGTCGGCGAGCCGCATGACCTCCTCGGCGGACGAGGACGCGAGCAGCACGGCCGCGCCGCGGGAGGCGAGGTCGTCGATCAGGGTGTGGATGTCGGCCATGGCGGCGATGTCCACGCCGTTCGTGGGGTCTTCGAGGAAGCAGGCGACCGGCTCGGTCTGGAGCCACTTGGCGAGCAGCACCTTCTGCTGGTTGCCGCCGGACAGGGCGCTCACGGGCGGATTGCCCGCGAGTGAGACGACTCCGTAGCTGCGCCGCAACGGCCTTGCGCGGCGGGCGAGTTCGCCTCGGCGGTGCAGTCGTCTGCGGGCGAAGCGGTCGCCGGCGAGCATCAGGTTCTCGTCCAGGGACATGCCCGGGACCAGTCCGAGCGCCCGCCGGTCGCCCGTGACGCAGCGCAGACCGCCGGCGAGTGAGGCGTTCACCCGGCCGAACGGCACCGGGGCGCCGTCGACGAGGAGTTCCCCGGTGTCGGGGCGGCGCCGGCCGGAGAGCAGGTCGAAGAGGCGGGACTGCGCGTCGCCGGCCGGTCCGAGGACCGCGACGATCTCGCCCCTGCGCACCTCGACGTCCAGGCCCCGGACGGCCCGGCCGTCGCGGAGCGCGCGCACCGCGAGGCCGATCTCGTCCTTGGGGGCGGGACGTTCGGAGCGCCGCGAGACGACGTCCCGGCCCACCATGGCGCGCACCAGCGACTCCGGGTCGAGTTCGGCGGCCGGCGCGCTGCGCACGACGGCTCCGTCGCGGAGCACGGTGAGCCGGTCCGCGACGGCCATCACCTCGTCGATGTAGTGCGAGATGTAGACGACGGCGACACCGTCGTCGCGCAGGGTGCGCACCAACTCCCTGATCTGCCGGGTGGCTTCCGCGCTCAGACAGGCGGTCGGCTCGTCGAGGACCAGGATCCGGCCGCCGCGGCGTACCTCGCGGGCCACCTCGACCATGGTCTGCTCGGCGACGCTCAGCGAACCCGCGGTCCGTTCCACGTCGATGTCGATGCCGAGCCCCGAAAGAGCGTTCGCCGCCTCGGACTTGAGGGCCCTCCAGTGCACGGTGCCGCGCCGGGTGGGCAGGTCGCCCAGCATCACGTTCTCCGCGACGGTCAGGCCCATCACCAGTTCGCGGCGCTGGGGGACCGAGGCGATGCCGAGCCGTCGCGCCCTGCGTACGGTCAGTCCGTGCTGGGCGTGGCCGTCGACCTCGACGGTGCCGGAGTCCGCCTGGTGCACCCCGGAGAGGATCTGTACCAGCGTCGACTTCCCGGCGCCGTTCATGCCCATCAGCGCGTGGACTTCGCCGGGGTACAGGTCGAGGTCCACGTCCGTGAGCGCGGCCGCCCCGCCGAAGCTCTTGGTGACTCCGCGGACGCGGAGCACGGGTCCGCGGGCGGTCCCGGCGTCGCCGGCGGGCGTCGTCGTCGGATTCCTCGGGGTCACGGCGGCGCCTCCTTGCGCGTCCCGGTCCGTGAGGGTGGTCACGGCCGCGGTCCGTCGTGGCCGAGCCGCCCGTAGCCGCGGATGTCGGGGAACGGGGGTTCGCGGTCGGCCTGGAGGTCCACCTGGAAGGTGTTCAGGCACATCCCGAGCATGGTGAAGTTGCCGAGCGCGCCGATCGTGTCCACCAGGCCCTTGGGACCGAAGTGGCCGAGCGCCCGGGCGAAGGTCTCGTCGCGCACGAAGTGCTCGTCGAGGACCTCCCGGCAGAACTGGTAGAAGGCCTGGTCGGCTTCGTCCTCGAAGACCGCCTCCCGGTTCTCGGCGACGGCCTTGACCGCGGCCTCGGGGACACCGGCCTCGATCGCCCGGTCCACGTGCGCGTTCCAGGAGTACTGCGCGTCCCAGTTCCGGGCGGCCATCAACAGCGTGAGTTCGCGCAGGTGCTCGGGCAGACTGCAGTCGAACCGGGCGAAGGCGCCGAGGGATTCGGCGCGCTCGCACATCTCCGGGCTGTGCAGCCAGACCCGGAAGGGACCACGGACGGCGCCGCGCCGGCCGGCGATGCGGGCGGCCAGTTCCCGCTGGCGCGGTTCCATGTCCTCATCGGTCAGAACGGGGAGCCTCATGTGGCTGCTACCTGCCTTTTCTTTCCGGCGTGTTTCCGGCACGTACGGGAATGCCGTGCGATGCCAGCCGACGGTACAGCCGGGTACGGGAAGCTCACCCTTCCCGGAACGCAAGGTAAAACTGCACGCCGGACGGCACCCGTTCACGGGGACGCGACCTAACGTCGGTCGACGCATCACCGTCGACGGGAGAGGAACTCCGGATGACCACGATCATCGAAGCCGCGTCCGTGCCCCTGCTGGACCGGGGCGGGGCCGTCGTGACGACGCCGCTCATCACCACGCGCTCCGCGGGCGGGGAGAACCGTGTCACCAGCGGGATGAGCGTCTACCCGGTCGGCTCCGGAGCGCCTTTGCACTCGCACAACTGCGACGAGCACGTGACGGTCCTGGAGGGCGAGGCGGAGGTGGTCGTCGACGGCGAGGTGACGAGGCTGGGGCGATTCGACACCACCTACGTCCCCTCCCCCGTCCCCCATCTCTTCAGGAACGTCGGCGACCGCCCGCTGCGCATCCTGTGGGTCTACTCCTCGGGCCATGTGACACGCACCTTCACCGAGACCGGGAAGACGGTCGAACACCTCTCGGACGAGGACCAGATGGGCTGAGCGGCCGCGAGGGGGCCGCCGGTGGCCGCGCCCCGCGGGGTTGCGGCCATCGGCGGCGAGGGGGGCGGACGGCCCCGCCCTCGTCGGGGCGGGGCCGTCGTCAGGAGCGGGACCGCGCCGGGTTACCGGGCGGGCGCGCCCTGGGAGGGGGCCGGGGCGAGACCGGCGGGACGGGTGGTGAACACGCCCCGGCCCTGGGTCCGGCTGCGCAACCGGGTCGCGTAGCCGAAGAGTTCGGCCAGCGGCACGGTGGCGGTGATCACCGACGTGCTCCCACGGCTGAGCGAGCCCGAGACCCGGCCGCGCCGGGCCGCGAGGTCGCCGAGCACCCCGCCCACCGCGTCCTCGGGCACGGTGACGGTGACCTCGGCCACCGGTTCCAGCAGGAGCAGGGCACTGGCGCGCAGCGCCTCACGCAGCCCGAACCGGCCGGCCGCGCGGAACGCCGTTTCCGAGGAGTCCTTCACGTGGGTCGCCCCGTCGGTGAGGGTGACGCGCAGCCCGGTCACCGGGTGACCGCCGAGGGGACCCTCGGCGAGCGCGTCCCGGCAGCCCGCCTCCACGGCACGGACGTACTCCTGAGGCACCCGGCCGCCGGCCACCGCCGAACGGAAGACGAAGTCCGCCGCCGTCCCCTCCGGACCGCCGGGGTCCGTCCCCAGCGGCTCCACGTCGAGGACGACATGGGCGAACTGCCCCGCGCCGCCGTCCTGTTTGACGTGCCGGTACACCAGGCCCGACACCCCGCGGGCCACCGTCTCCCGGTAGGACACCCTCGGCCGCCCGACGGCGACGTCGAGTCCGTGGGCGCGCCGGATCTTCTCCACCGCCACCTCCAGATGCAGTTCTCCCATGCCCGACAGCACCGTCTGCCCGGTCTCGGGGTCGGTGCGGACGACCAGTGAGGGGTCCTCCTCGGCCAGCCGGGCCAGCGCCGACACCAGTCGGTCGGTCTCGGTGCTCCTGCGCGCCTCGACCGCCACGGACACCACCGGATCGGCGACGACCGGCGGTTCGAGGAGCAGCGGTGCCCCGGGGGCGCACAGGGTCGCCCCGGCCCGGGCGGACTTCGGCCCGATCACGGCGACGATGTCACCGGCCACCGCGCGCTCCAGCTCCGCGTGGCGGTCGGCCCGTACGCGCAGGATGCGGGCGATCCGCTCGGTGCGTCCCGTTCCTACGTCCAGCACCGTCTGTCCCTTCTCCACCGTGCCCGCGTAGACACGCAGGTACGTCATCCGTCCGGTGGCGGTGGCGTTCACCTTGAACACCAGCCCGGCGAACGGCGCTTGCGGGTCCGCCGCCCGTTCCCGCTCCGCGCCGTCGTGCGTGCCGCGGACGGCGGGCACGTCCAGCGGCGAGGGCAGGTAGGCCACCATGGCGTCCAGCAGCGGTTCGACACCGCGGTTGCGGTAGGCCGAGCCGCACAGCACGACCACGCCCTCGCCGGTCCGGGTCAGGTCGCGGAGCGCGGCCGTGAGGGTCCCCGCCGTCAGGGTGGAGCGGGCGCAGAACTCCTCCAGGGCCGCCGGATGGAGTTCCGCCACCGCCTCCTCCAGCAGCCGGCGTCGCCGTCGGGCCTCCTCCAGCAGCTCGGGCGGCACCGGGATCTCCTCGGCCGACTCGGCGCCGTCGGCCCACACCAGCGCGCGCATCCGCGGCAGATCCACCACGCCCGTGAAGGCGTCCTCCGTGCCGATCGGCAACTGGACGACCAGCGGCGCCGGATGCAGCCGTTCACGGATCGAGTCGACGGCGGTGTCCAGGTCGGCTCCGGCGCGGTCCAGCTTGTTCACGAAGGCGATCCGCGGGACGCCGTGCCGGTCGGCCCGCCGCCACACCGACTCGCTCTGCGGCTCGACGCCCGCCACGGCGTCGAACACCGCGACGGCTCCGTCGAGGACGCGGAGCGAGCGCTCCACCTCGTCGGAGAAGTCGACGTGGCCCGGGGTGTCGATCAGGTTGATCCGGTGGCCGTCCCAGGCGCAGGTGACGGCCGCGGCGAAGATGGTGATGCCGCGGTCGCGCTCCTGGGAGTCGAAGTCGGTGACGGTGGTGCCGTCATGGACCTCGCCCCGTTTGTGGATGGTGCCGGTGAGGTAGAGGATCCGTTCGGTCACGGTGGTCTTCCCGGCGTCGACATGGGCGAGGATGCCCAGGTTGCGGACGGCGGCGAGGGGGCCGGTGACGGGGGCGGTGAGGTGACGGTGCAGGTCGGTACGCATGGCCCAGGGCCTTTCGGACGATCCGGAATCGGGTCGGCGCGATTCCCGGACGACACGCCTGGGGTCAGGCGGTGGTGGGCCTCCTGCGGGCACGGCGCACGGCGACCGGGCATGCGGTCGCCGCCGTGCGGGCGGAGGTCAGAAGGTCGTCGCGGGCGTCCGGTTCCGGCCGCGCAGCCGGTACCGGGCCCACGAGGACACGAGGATCACCTCGTACTGTGACGGGGGGACGACGACAGCGGTGCGGTAACGCACGGCCCGGCTCCCCTCGTTCGTCACGGCACACACGGCACCCGGAGCGCCGGTGTGTGATTCCTCGGCGAGTGTAGGGAACCGGGCACGGGTCAGGCACCGGGTTTTCCGTGAGCGGTCCGGTGGGCGGGTGCGGTGTGCCGGCTCAGTCGCGGCTCCACCGCTGGTTCGAGCCGCCGTTGCACGACCACAGGACGACCGGTGTTCCGTTCGCCGTGCCGTTGCCCGACGCGTCGAGGCACAGGCCGGAGACGTTGCTGGTGACGGTACCGCCGGAGGTGAAGGTCCACTTCTGGTTGGTGCCGCCGTTGCAGTCCCGCAGGACGGCCCGGGTGCCGTTCGCGGTCCCGCTGTCGTAGGCGTCCAGGCATTTGTCGCCGTAGACGACGAGTTCGCCGCGGGAGGTGGCGGTGAACGTCTGGTTCTGGCCTCCGCCGCAGTCCCAGAGTTCGGCCTGGGTGTTGTCGGCGATGGCGCTCTTGAAGAAGTCGAGGCAGCGCCCTGACCATATGGCAGCGCCTTGACCGCGCCACGTCAAGTCCCGTGCCGCACGAGGCGGTTCGCCTCGGCGCCTCCCTCCTGGGCGCGCAGCGGGGCGGGGAGCGACGGCCGTGCGCCGCCGGAAAGGCGCTCGCGATACCTTTCGCCCTGTCAGAGCCCCCTGGGCATCAGCGGTTGTCCGACGTCAGGATGGTCATGCGCGAGGAAGCGATCGTCGAAGCAGCGCCCGGAGTGCATCTGGTGCACGGCAGCAACACGAACTGGGTGGTGCTGTCCGAGGGCGACTCGGTCACCCTGATCGACACGGGCTATCCGGGCGACCGCGAGAACCTTCTGGCGTCACTGAAGGCCCTCGGGCACGCGCCGGAGGCGGTGACGGCCGTGCTCATCACCCACGCGCACAGCGACCACCTCGGCTCCGCCGAGTTCCTGAACCGCGCCTACGGCACTCCGGTGCGGCTGCACGCGACGGAGGTGCCGCACGCGCGCCGCGAGTTCCTCCACCAGGTGAGCATCGGGCAGGTCATGCGGCAGGCATGGCGCCCCGGCGTGCTGCCCTGGGCGGTGCACGCCATCCGCTCCGGCGGCACGGCGGACGTGGCCATGACGAAGCCCGAGGCGTTCCCGCACGAGGGTCCGCTCGACCTTCCCGGCCGGCCCGTCCCGGTGCACACTCCGGGCCACACGCCCGGCCACTGCGTCTACCACCTGCCGGAGGCCGGAGTACTGATCTCCGGTGACGCCCTGGTGAGCGGTCACCCCACCTCGCGGACACAGGGGCCCCAGCTGCTGCCGAGGATGTTCGACACCGAGCGCGCCGAAGCGCTCGCCTCGCTCGACCGCATCGAGGCCCTCGCCGCCGATGTGCTGCTGCCCGGACACGGGCCCGTGCACCGTGCCCCGGTGCGCGAGGCCGCGCGTCGCGCCCGGGAGCTGGCCGGCTGACGGAACCCGGCGGCGACGGGTGCCGTAGCCGCTTGACGCAAGGGGCAGCCGGGGGCAGAGTGGTACATATACGTCGTATATATACGTCGTCTGTCCATTGGTTTCACTCAGGAGCGTCACACCATGGCGCACGGCAAGCCCAGTCGCGCGGAATCCTCCGGGAGCGGGGCCGCCGGAGCCGGGATCCCCGCGCACCGGTCCGCCCCTCCCCCGGGCACCGGGCCCGCCGTGCCGATGCGACGCTCGCCTTCCGATCGCCGCCCGCGCGCACGAAGGAGCCGGGCCCATGAGCGCCCCCTCGACCATTCTCGTCACGGGCGGCGCAGGATTCATCGGTAGTCACGCCTGCGTCGAACTGCTCGACCACGGTTACGAGTTGATCGTGGTCGACGACTATTCCAACAGCAGCCCCCAGGTCTTCGCCCGTGTGGAACGCATCGCGGGCCGTTTCCTCGGCACCGTCTACGAACTGGACATCCGTGATCGACGCGCCCTGTCGGCCGTCTTCGACCGCCACTCCGTGGACGCCGTCGTGCACTTCGCCGCGCACAAGGCCGTCGGTACGTCGACACGGATGCCCATCGACTACTACGACACCAACGTCGGCGGAACGACCGCGCTGCTGAACGCCATGCACGAGCACGACGTGCACCAGCTCGTCTTCTCCTCGTCCTGCTCCGTGTACGGCGACGCCGGCCACGGACCGCTCGACGAGTCGGCCCCGGCGCGGCCGACGAATCCGTACGCCGCCTCCAAGTTCATCTGCGAGCAGATCCTCGCCGACGTCTGCCACCGTCACCCCGAGTACACCGTGCTGTGCCTGCGGTACTTCAATCCGGCGGGCGCCCATCCCAGCGGGCTTCTCGGCGAGGACCCCGCCGGCTCTCCGGAGAACCTGCTGCCGAACCTGGCCCAGGTGGCCATCGGGCGACGGGAACGCCTCCGTGTCTTCGGCGACGACTACCCCACGGCGGACGGGACGGCGATCCGCGACTATCTGCACGTCATGGACACCGTCGAGGCGCATCGCGTCGCCCTCGACCGTCTCGCCGACGAACAGGGCATGCGCGTGTACAACCTCGGTATAGGCAGGGGAAGTTCGGTCCTCGACGTGATCGCCGCCTTCTCCGCGGAGTGCGGCAGGCCCGTGCCCTACGAGATGGCCGCGCGCCGCCCCGGCGATGTCGCCGAACTCGTGGCGGACGCCTCGGCCGTGGGGCGCGCCTGGGGCTGGCACCCTTCGCGGGACCTCGCCGACATGTGCCGGGACGCGTGGCGGTTCCAGCGACTGAACCCGCAGGGCTACGCCGGGTCCGCCCGGCGCCCGTCCGGCAAGGGCTGACACCCGCCGGGCTCCGACTTGGCTGCTCCGGCTCCGACTCGGTGGCTGTGGCTCCGGCTCCGGTTCCCGTTCGGTGAAGGGGCTCCGGCTCTGCGGCTGCGGCTGTGACTGCGGCTCCGGCAGCGGGAATTCGGTCTCCACCGGTCGCTCCGACAGCCCGACAGCGGGACCTCGGTCTCCCCGTCACTCCTCCGACAGCAGGAACGCGGTCTCCACCAGTGCGATGTGGCTGAACGCCTGCGGTGCGTTGCCCAGTTGGCGGCCCGCGTCGGGATCCCACTGCTCCGAGAGCAGACCGAGGTCGTTGCGGATCTCCAGCACCCGCTCGAACACCTCCGTCGCCTCCTCCCGGTGTCCGGTCGTGGCGAGCGCGTCGGCGTACCAGAGGGAGCACGCCACGAACGCGCCCTCGCCGCCGCGCATCCCGTCCACGCCGTGTGGGCCGTGCCCGTTCGGGGCGTACCGCCGCACGAACCCGCCGTGGGTCAGCTCCCGCATCGCCCGCACGGTGCCGAGCACCCTCTCGTCCTCGGCGGGCAGGAAACCCAGCCGCGGAATCAGCAGCGCCGAGGCGTCCAGCGCCGGCGAACCGTAGGACTGGACGAAGGACCCGCGTCCCGCGTCCCACCCCTCCCGGCACACCTCCCGGTGCACGTCGTCCCGCAGGGCCCGCCAGACGTCCGAGGGCCCGTTCCTGCCGAGCAGTTCCCCCATCCGCAGCGCGCGGTCGGCGGCCACCCAGGCCATCACCTTGGAGTGCACGAACTGCCGCGCCGGGCCGCGCACTTGCCACAGCCCCTGGTCCGGCCGGCGCCACTGGCGGCGGAGTTGGCCCATCATGGCCTCCACCAGGCTCCACACATGGCCCGGCATGGGGATGCCGGCCCGCAGCGACAGCAGGAGCGCGTCGAGCACCTCGCCGTACACGTCGAGCTGGAACTGGCTCATGGCGGAGTTCCCGAAGCGGACCGGCCGCGAGCCCTCGTAGCCCGGCAGCCACGGCGCCTCCGTCTCCCGGAGCAGCCGCTGTCCGCCGACGCCGTACACGGACTGGAGATCGGCGGGTTGCCCCGCGATGGCCCGCACCAGCCAGCCCAGCCAGGCCGTCGCCTCGTCGCGGTAGCCGCATCGAAGCAGGCAGGACAGCGTCAGCGCGGAGTCGCGCAGCCAGCAGAAGCGGTGGTCCCAGTTGCGTTCGCCGCCGATGCGGCCGGGCAGCGAGGTCGTCGGGGCCGCGACGATGCCCCCGGTGGGCGCGTAGGTGAGCGCCTTGAGCGTGATCAGGGACCGCACCACGGCGTCGCGCCAGGGCCCTTGGTAGTGGCACTGGGCGGTCCAGCGCCGCCAGAAGTCGGTGGTCTCCTTGAGCACCGTCTCCGGCGGAACGGACAACGGGGTGGGCGGCTCGGGCACGTACGAGGGGGCCCACACGAACGTCAGGGTCGTCCTGCGCCCGGCCACGACGGTGAAGTCGTGGACGATGGAGCGCTCGCCGCCGGGTTCCGCCTCCAGGTCCTCGGTGTTCAGCCAGACGGCGTCCGGCCCGGCGACCGCGACCGTGCAGGCCTCACCGACCTGGACCCACGGCACCACCCTGCCCTGGTGGAAGCGCAGCCGTAGCTCGCTGCGCATGGTCACGGAGCCCGACAGTCCTTCCACCATGCGCACGACGCACGGCAGTTGACTGCGCGGCGGCATGAAGTCGGTGACCCGCACGACGCCCGTGGGCGTCTCCCAGCGGGACTCCAGGACGAGTGTGTCCGGCCGGTAGGCGCGGCCGGCGCAGGGAACACGCACCGCTCGTGAGGCCGGCGCGACGCGCCAGAAGCCGTTGTCCTGTGTGCCCAGCATCGCGGCCAGACAGGCCGGGGAGTCGAACCGGGGCAGACACAGCCAGTCGATGGAACCGTCCCTGCCAACCATGGCGGCGGTTTCCAGATCGCTGATGAGGGCGTAGTCCTCGATGGGTGCGTTCATGATCGAAGCCACGCCGATGTGTTCTTCGCCGCCTGTTCAGGATATGTCCACAGCACCGGAGTTCGCATCCTGACCAGGTGATCCATGAAGCGCGCTCCGCCGCGCGGGGCGAGTCCCTTTCATGATCTCCGCCCCACCGGGGACCGCTGCGAAGGCCGCAGGGGTCCCCGCGACTCCGCCGTGAACCAGTCGATCGTGTGCCGCAGTCCTTCCTCCAGGGACACCCGCGGGTACCACCCGAGCGCCTCTCGCGCGCGGGAGATGACGGGGCGCCGGCGGACCGGGTCGTCGACGGGCAGGGGGCGGAAGCGCAGTCCGCTGCGCGATCCGGTGATCATGACGACGAGGTCCGCGAGCTCCCGCACGGTCCGCTCGCCTGGATTCCCGAGGTTGAACGGGCCCGGCCGGTGTGAATCGATCATGGCGATCAGACCCCGGACCAGGTCGTCGACGTAGCAGAAACTCCGGGTCTGGCTGCCGTCCCCGAACAGGGTCAGGGGCTCGCCGCGGAGCGCCTGCCGGATGAAGCTGGAGACCACCCGGCCGTCGTACGAACGCATGCGGGGGCCGTAGGTGTTGAAGATCCGGACGATTCCCACGTCGACCGCCCGGTTCCGCCGGTACGCCATGGACAGGGCCTCGGCGTACCGCTTGGCCTCGTCGTAGACGCTGCGCGGGCCGATGGGGTTGACGTGTCCCCAGTACGTCTCGTCCTGCGGATGCGCCTTGGGATCGCCGTAGACCTCGCTGGTGGACGCCATGACGAACCGGGCGGAGTGACGGTCGGCGAGGCGCAGCATGTTCTCGGTCCCCCTGCTGCCCGCGGCCAGTGTCTCCAGCGGGAAGCGCTGGTAGTCGACGGGCGACGCGGGGCTCGCGAGGTTCACCACGGCGTCCACGTCGCCCGCGACGCCGAACGTCTCGGTGATGTCCCGGGCCTCGAAGGCGAACCGGGGGTCGTGCCGGAGCCCGGCGATGTTGGCCGGTCTGCCCGAGGAGAGGTTGTCCAGACAGCAGACGCTGTCGCCCCTGTTCAGCAGGGCCTCGCACAGATGTGATCCCAGGAAGCCGCTTCCGCCGGACACGACGACGCGCATGCCTCTCCTCCCGCCGGTCAGGTGAGCCCCGGACGGCCCGGCGCGTGCAGCGCCCATCCCGCCGAGCGCCACCGGGCCGGGTCCAGTGTGTTCCGTGCGTCCACGAGGACCGGCGAACGCACCACCGTCGCGAGCGCGGCGGGATCCACGTCCTGGTACTGGGGCCACTCGGTGAGGTGCAGGACGACATCGGCCCGCTCGCAGGCCTTGGCCACGTCCAGGGCGAACTGGAGCGCGGGGTAGGCCTCCCGGGCGTTGTCGATCGCCTCGGGGTCGTGCACGCGGACCTGTGCTCCGCGGCGGCGGATCTCGTCGGCGACCACGAGGGCGGGCGAGTCCCGGACGTCGTCGCTGCCGGGCTTGAAGGCGGCACCGAGCACCGCGACGCTCCGGCCGCCGAAGGAGCCTCCCAGGAGGCGTGCGGCGAGGCCGACGGTGCGCAGGCGCTGTCGCGTGTTGATCTCGTCGACCTGGCGCAGGAAGGCGACGGAGCCGCCGAGCCCCAGTTCCTCGCCGCGGGTGGCGAAGGCCCGGATGTCCTTGGGCAGACAACTGCCGCCGAAACCGAGTCCGGGGGCGAGGAAGCGGGACCCGATGCGGGAGTCCCGGCCCATCGCCTCGGCCAGGGTGAGGACGTCCGCCCCGGTGGCCTCGCAGATCTCGGCCATGGCGTTGATGAAGGAGATCTTGGTGGCGAGGAAGGAGTTGGAGGCGACCTTGACCAGTTCGGCGGTGGCCGGGTCGGTGGCGATGAACGGGGTGCCCGCTTCCAGGAGCGGTGCGTAGATCTCTCTGAGCCGCGCCACGGCCCAGTCGGTGCCGTTCTCCGCGGCGGCGCCCGCCCCGGTCCCGGTGGGCGTCCCGGTGCCGGTGCCCTTCCTCGTACCGACCACGATGCGTTCGGGCCGCAGGGTGTCCCGGACGGCACGGCCCTCCCGCAGGAACTCCGGGTTCCAGGCCACTTCGGCCCCCGGCACGGTGGCGCGCAGCCGTTCGCCCAGGCGGGCCGCGGTGCCGACCGGAACGGTGGACTTGCCGACCACCAGGACCCGTTCGTGACCACTGTCGCGGAGCCGGGGTGCCAGGGCGTCGACGGCCGCCTCGACATGGCGCAGGTCCGCGGCGCCCGTTTCGGGGTGCTGGGGTGTGCCGACGCAGACGAAGTGCGTGTCGGCGAAGCGGGCGGCCTCGGCCGGTGAGGTGGTGAAACGCAGCCGGCCGGAGTCCACGGCTCGCACGAGCGTCTCCGACAGGCCTGGTTCGAAGAACGGGGGCGTGCCCGCGGTCAGCGCGGCGATCCTGTCGGTGTCGACGTCGACGCCGAGCACTTCGTGCCCGATGTCGGCCATGCAGGCGGCGTGCACCGCGCCGACGTATCCCGTGCCGATGACTGTCAGACGCATGTCGTTCTCCGTGGTCGGCCTGTGGTCGGCTCGTGACCGGCAGGCTGGTGGGTGTCGGTGGGGTGAGGGGTCAGGGGCGGGGGACGCCTCCAGGGGCGCGCCCGATGACGGGCGGGTTCGACAGGCCGCGGCGCCCGGTGGCGGGCAGGCCCGGCAGGCCGCGGCAGCAGTCGTCGACGGCCCCGCGCAGGGCCTCGGGCGCGAGCGCGGCGCGGACCCGGCGGCTGCCCTGCCGGCCCATCTCCGCGGCCTCGCGCGGATGGCCGAGGAGCCAGCCGACCGCGCGTGCGGCGCCCGCCGGGTCCGCCGGTGCCACGAGCAGTCCCGTGGCCCCGTGCTCCACCAGGTCGGGCACCCCGTTCACGGCCGTGGCGACGACGGGCCGGGCGGCGGCGAGCGCCTCGGTGAGCGCCCGGCCCGGCCCCGGGTACAGGAAGGTGGTCACGAAGACGTCCAGTCCGGCCACGAGCCGCTCGGCGCCCGGACGCTGTCCGGTGAGCGTCACCTCGACGTCCAGGTCCGCGGCGAGCCGTCGTACCTCCTCCGCCAGCGGACCGTCCCCGATCATGACGAACGCGGTGTCCGGGTGTTCCGCCCGGATCGCGGCCGCCATGCGGACGAAGGCGAGGGGGTCGTTCCGGGTGTCGACGCGGCCGACGGTGCCGACGAGTGCCGTCTCCCGGGGGACCCCGAGCAGGGCGCGGGCGGCGGGGTCGAAGCTTTCGGGGACGGCTCCCAGCCGTACGGCCGAGGGCACCACGTCTCCCCGGTCCGGCGTGGCCCGGCGCTCCTCGGCCGCCGCGGTGGCCGCGCGCGGGGCCACCACGGGGAACCGCGCGGCCAGTCGGCGTGTCACACGCCGCAGGCCGCGGCGCGCCGTGCGCCGGGGGCGAGCGGTGTACGGGTGGAAGCTCTGTCCGTGAAGGGTGTGCACGACCACGGGGGTACGGCACAACCGTGCCGCGACCCGGCCGAGAGACCCGCCCTTCGCGGAGTGGGTGTGCACGACCGTGAACCGCTCGCGGCGGATGAGCCGCACGAGCCGTCCCAGGACGAGCATGTCCGCGGGGCCCAGGGTGTGCCGGAACCCCGGTGTCTCGAGAGTGCGCACCCCCGCAACCCGCGCCGGTTCCCACAGGTCGGCACTCGGCACGCCGGCGACCCACACCTCGTAGCGGTCGGGGTCCATGCCCTCGGCCGCCAGCAGCGTGCCGTCCCCGGTTCCCGCCCAGAAGCGGGTGATGACGTGCAGAACCTTGATCCGCGGCAGGACCGGCGCCGGGGGCAGCGCCTCGAGGGGCGCCACCAGCGGCGGCGTGGTCCCGCTTCCGGCCGTACCGTCCGGCCGCCCCGAGCGGGGTACGAGGGTCCTGTACAGCATCAACGATCACCACCGATGAGCAGGTGAGAAATACGTATATTTACGACGTATACGTACATCTTTACTCCTAGGGTCGTTCCGGTCAATCCGGCCGGTCGGTCCCGGCCGCGGACCGCCCCGGCCGAGCCGGGACCGGAACGGCGCGCGGCGACCGCCCGGACCGCGCCACGAGGGAGAACACCGACGCCACCCGCGCCCGAACAGCCAGGACGGCCGGAACGGCACCTTTTTCCTCCATATACGTCGTATACGTACACTTGACTTCGTAGACGACTTCGTCGGCGCATGGAGTCGACGGGCAGGATTTCGGGCGGCGGGCCATAGGGAGGCAGTCATGGCCGGGCAACGGACGCGGGACGAGGACGACGAGGACGGCAAGGCGGTCGAGCCGGCACGACGGGCCGGCGACCGGGGCCACTACGGCCGGCTGAGCCGGAAACTCGTGCTCGCCGCCGCCCTCGGTCTGGTGGACGAGGAGGGCCTGTCGGCTCTGAGCATGCGCCGCCTCGGCGCCCGCCTCGGAGTCGAGGCCATGGCGCTGTACCGCTACGCGGACGGCAAGGACGCCCTGCTGGACGGACTGGTCGAGGCCCTCCACCTCGAACTGGAGGAGCGCCTCACCGCCGGTTCCGCGCCGGAGGGCTCCACGACGCCCGGCCCGGCCGCGTGGCGCGACGAACTCCACCGGATCGCGCGGGTGAGTTACGAGGTCTGCCTCGCCCATCCCCAGGTCGTGCCGCTGCTCGCCACCCGCATGCTCGCCGTCCCGCTGGCCCGCAGACCGCCGGCCGTGCTCAGGACGCACGAGCGGGTGCTCGCGCTGCTCCATGAGGCGGGGCTCGGCCGTGACCGCTCGGCGGCCGTCTTCCGCGCCTTCACCGGTTGGGTGCTCGGATACGTGTCCGTGGAACTGCGCGCCATGGTGGACAACCCCGACGAGGAGGACACCGCCTTCCGGCTGGGCCTGCACAGGATGCCGCCCCAGGAGCTGCCCCGGCTCCGCGAGATCGCCTCGCCCCTCGCCGAGCGGGGCGGCCAGGACGGCCTGGACGCCGGCCTGGACGCCCTGCTGGACCGCTTCGCACAGGACTGAACAGATGCGGCGCCGGATGCCGGGACGGCTTCGCACAGGAGCGGACCCGGGCGCGCGCGGACGCCGGGGCGCTTCGCACAGGAACGAACAGTGGCCCGAGGACGCGGAGTCCCGCGGCGGCTGTCCGGAAGGGCCCGGGCGAACCCCCCGGAAGCGCGGCTCCGTCGCACGGCGCCACCCGGGCGAAGATGCACCGGTCCACCCCACGGGCCTACGATCGGCAATGCCCCGTAACCCGGCGAACGGTCCAGTGCCGTCCGACGTAGGGAGGCGGTTCGGCTTGCTGCGGGTACATCGCCTCACCGGCGGCCTCCTGCGGCCACGACGCCTCGGTGTGTACGCCCTCCTGGTGACAGCCACCACCGTCGTCTACATGGCCGTTCGCACGACCCGGACCCCCCTGTGGGCGGTCATCGGACTCGGCGGGGTCGCGGCCATGCTCACGGGAATCCTCGTCAACCGCCCGAACCACCGCTGGCCTTGGCTCCTGCTGGCCGCCGGGCTGCTGGCCTTCTCCGCGGGCGACACGTCGTACAACGTGATGGAGTCGTACTTCGACTTCAACAATCCGTTCCCGTCCGTCGCGGACGCCTGCTACCTCGCCACGTATCCGCTGTTCGCCGCCGGTCTCTACGGCCTCGTCCGCTACCGCTGGCCGGGGCACGACCTGCCGAGTCTGCTCGACGCGCTGATCTTCGCGCTGGGGCTCGCCCTGCCGGTCTGGGTCTTCCTGGTGCAGCCGCTCGCCCACGTGCCGGGCCTGACGTGGCAGCAACGCGCCATCAGCATCGCGTACCCGCTCGGCGACGTCCTCGTCCTCGCGATGCTGGCCCGCCTGCTGTCCGCGAGCCCGGGCTCCGGCCGAATCCGCTCCGTGCAGCTCCTCGTGCTGGGAACCGCGACCCTGCTCACCTTCGACATCGCGTACGGGATTCTCCAGCTGAACGACCTGTGGCAGACCGGGACCGCGCTCGACGCCGGCTGGATCGTGTTCTACACCGCCTGGGGGCTCGCCGGACTGCATCCCTCGATGGTGGAACTGACCCGGCCCGTGGAGCGGCAGGAGTCCCTGCGGCCGACACCCCGTCGCCTGCTCATGCTCGCCGCGGCCACCCTGGTGGCACCCGGGATCCTGCTGTACGAGGGACGGCGGGGCGACGCCCAGGACGCCGCCGTGATCGCGGTCTTCTCCGCCGCGCTCTTCCTGCTGGTGATCCTCAGGCTCTCCGGGATGGTGGTGGCCCACCGCAACGCCGTGGCACGCGAGCAGGCGCTGCGCACGGCGGCCACGTCCCTCGTCGCGGCGGTCCGGCCACAGGACGTGGCGCGGGCGTGCGACACCACCGTCAGCACCCTGTTCGGGCCCAAGGTCGCGCACCGGAGTCTGGTCCTGCCGGCCGAGTACGCGAGCGGGCTGACGACACGCCGCTCGCACCTGGTCCCCACGGCGGAGCTCGGGGCGGACATCGCGGGCCGGCTCCACGGTCTGCCGACCACCCTGGTGTGCCCGATGATCCCGCCCGACGAGCCGGCCGGTGAACTGCCGGGCGTGCTGATGGCGGCGGGCCCCGAGCATCAACTCCGCGAGATCCAGAGCTCGCTGGAGATCCTGGCCTCGCACGCCGGACTGGCCGTGGAACGGATCGCGCTGCGCCAGGAGATCATCCGCAAGGAGAGCGAGGCGTACTTCCGCACGCTGGTGCGCAACGCCTCGGACGTCATCCTGATCGTCGAGGACGACAACACGGTCCGGTACGCGAGCCCGTCCGCGCGAGCCGTCTTCGGCCAGGTGGAACTCACCGGGGCACCCCTGCCCGAGCTGGTGGACTCCAGCGACCGGACCCGGGTGGTCAGAGGACTCGCCGCCCTGCGGAACGGCGGGGGCCCCGAGACCCACGACCACTGGTGGGTGCTGCGTCACGGCAGCCGCATCGAGGTCGAGGTGCGGTGCAGCGACCTGCGCGAGGACCCCACGGTCGCCGCACTGGTCATCACCCTGCGGGACGTGACCGAGCAACGGCGCCTGGAGCACGAGCTGACGGAACGGGCGTTCCACGATCCGCTGACCGGTCTGCCCAACCGGACCCTGCTCCTGGAGCGGATCGAGCGCGCTCTCCTGCGCAGCCGCCGCGGGACGACGCTCACCTGTCTGCTCTTCATCGACCTCGACGACTTCAAGATGGTCAACGACACGATGGGGCACTCCACCGGCGACCACCTGCTGACCGCCGTCGGCGAACGGCTCTCGGGATCCCTGCGCCGCACGGACACCGCGGCCCGGCTCGGGGGCGACGAGTTCGCCGTGCTGATGGAGGACGCGAAGAAGCCGCTGGACGCCGAACTCCTGGCGGCACAGGTGATCCAGGCGCTGAGCAGGCCGTTCAGCCTCCGCGAGGGCTCGGTCAGCGTGTCCGCGAGCGTCGGCGTGGCCACCGCCAGGGACAGCACGGACGCGGAGGAACTCCTCGGCCACGCGGATCTGGCCCTCTACGCGGCCAAGGCGGCGGGCAAGCGGCAGTGGCGCAGGTTCCTCCCCCGGCTCCGGGTGCGGATGGTGGAACGGCACGATCTCCAGGCACGGCTCGACGGCGCGGTGGCCCGGTCCGAGTTCGCCCTGCGCTACCAGCCGGTCGTCGACATCGGCGCGGGCGAGGTCGTCGGCTTCGAGGCCCTGGCCCGCTGGCCGCATCCGCACCACGAGCCGGTTCCGCCGGACCAGTTCATCGCCCTCGCCGAGGAGACCGGGCACATCACGCCGCTCGGCGCCTGGGTCCTGAGGAACGCCACCACCGACATGGCCGGACTCCAGCGGACGGCCGACGGGGCGGACCCGCCGTACGTCAGCGTGAACGTCTCCCCCCGCCAGTTCCGCGACAGCGGGTTCCTGGGCGAGGTGCGCAAGGCGCTGGAGACCCCGGGGCTCGCCCCGGGGTCGCTCCAGCTGGAGCTCACCGAGACGGTGCTGATGCGCCGGGACGCGCAGATCCAGGCGGTCCTGTACTCGCTGAAGGACCTCGGGGTCCACATAGCCGTCGACGACTTCGGCAGCGGCTACTCGTCGCTGCGGTATCTGCGGGACTTCCCCGTCGACGTACTGAAGATCGACAAGACGTTCATCGACGACATCGCGCTGGACACCCGGCAGGTCGCACTCGTCGAGGGAATCGTCGGCCTGGCCGACACCCTGGGCATCCAGGTGATCGCCGAGGGGATCGAGGATCCGGTGCAGCGGGATCTCCTGGCCGGCATGGGATGCCGGTTCGGACAGGGTTTCCTCTTCGCCCGGCCCATGACCGTGCAGCAGAGCGAGTTCCTGCTGCGGCAGCGCGACGGGGTTCGCACCCCGGCGCGGTCCGCCGCCGTGACGGCGGAGACCAGGTGCGGAACGGGACAGATCGGGCCGGCGGGCGCGGACCCGGGCGAGGAGCCGTCCGCGGACCCGGGCGGGGAGCCGTCCGCGGACCCGGGCGGGGAGCCGTCCGCGGACCCGGGCGGGGAGCCGTCCGCCCCGCCCGAGGCGGCGGGGGCCGACGGCACGCAGGCGGCGAGCACACGCCGCTCCAGGCGCTGGCGCGACCTGGAACACCTGCGGCAGACCAACCCCATGAGCGACGCCGTGCTGGACGAGGTACGCGGCAGGCACATCCGCAGCGGCGACCACTGGATGATCGACTTCGCCTCCTGCAACTACCTCGGCTTCGACTGCGACCCGGAGATCATCCAGGCCATCGAGCCGGCCGTACAGCTCTGGGGCACCCACCCCAGCTGGTCCCGGCTGATCGGCAGTCCCCGCCTGTACCCCGACATCGAGGAACGGCTCGCCGACCTGCTCGGCGCGCCGGACACGCTGCTGCTGCCCACGCTGACCCTGATCCACGCCTCGGTGATCCCCGCCCTCGCGGGCCAGGGCCACGTCTTCGTCGAGGCCACGGCGCACCGGACCGTGTTCGACGGATGCGTGGGGGCACGCGGACAGGGCGCGACGCTGCACCGGTTCCACGCCGAACGCCCCGACGAACTGGCCGCCATGCTGGACGCGGCACCGGCCGACCTGCCCCGGCTGGTCTGCCTGGACGGTGTGAACAGCATGAGCGGGAACATCCCCGACCTGCCGAGGCTGACCGAGGTGTGCAGACCGCGGAACGCCCTGATGTACATCGACGACGCGCACGGCTTCGGCGTCATCGGGGAGCGCGGCCCGCAGGAGTCGTGTCCGTACGGGGACCGCGGCAACAGCATCGTGCGGCACGTGGGAGAGTCGTACGAGGGGATCGTGCTCGTCGGCGGCTTCTCCAAGGCGTACTCGTCGCTGCTGGCCTTCCTCGCGCTGCCCAGCTCGCTCAAGGACCGCCTCAAGACCGCCGCGGCCCCCTACCTCTACTCGGGTCCCTCGCCCACCGCCTCCCTCGCCACGGCGCTGGCCGGTCTCGAGGTCAACGACCGCCGCGGGGACGAGATCCGGGCCGACCTGTGCCGCAAGACCGGGCGTGTGCTCGACCACCTGGAGGAACTCGGGGTCGGCACGCTCAACACGGACCGCCTGCCGATCATCGAGATCCCCCTGGCCGACGCCGACGACCTGGACGCGGTCGGCGGGTTCCTGTGGGACAACGGCATCTACGTGACCCTGGCGGCCTACCCCCTCGTACCCCGCGACCGGGTCGGTTTCCGGGTCCAGCTCACCGCCCTCAACTCCGACGAGGACGTCGAGAGGCTCAACGACGCACTCACCCGGCTCACCGAACGCTATCGGCTGCGGCCGAGGGACGGAGTCAGCGATGGCGGTTCTCAATGACGACGTCGACTGGGACAGTTGGCCCGTCGAGGACTATCTGAGCGAGAACTACCGCGAGTTGCATCCCGCGGACGCGTCGGTCATCACCCACCACAGCGCGTTCTACCGCGAGTTCGCGCCGGGCGGCATCCGCCGGTCCGTGGAGGTCGGGGCCGGTCCCAACCTCTATCCGCTGATCCTGGCGTCCGCCGCGAGCCGCCGCATCGACGCCGTGGAGGCCGGCACCTCCAACGCCGCTTATCTGTCGCGGCAGTTGAGCGGGCCGCCGGACGAGAGCTGGCTGCCGTTCCACGCGCTGTGCCGCAGCCTCAACCCGGACATCCCCGAGACCCTGGAGGGGGCCCTGTCCCCGGTACGTCCGGTGCACGGCGACCTGAGGTCCGTCGAACCGGGCGGCTACGACCTCGCCTCCATGCACTTCGTGGCCGAGGGGGCCACCGAGGACTTCGAGGAGTTCAAGGACTTCTGTCGCCGGTTCGTCCGGTGCGCGGCACCGGGCGGGCATCTGGTCGCCGCCTTCATGGAGAACATGCCGACCTACCGGATCGGCGCGGAATCCCGCTGGCCCGGCTGCCCGGTGGACACGGACGTGATCACCGAGGTGTTCACCCCGCTCACCGACCGGCTCACGGTCAGCCGGATCCCGTCGGACCCGACCCTGCCGGACTACGGGGACTCCGGGATGATCCTGCTCACCGGGGCGGCGGCCTCACCCCCGCGGTGAGCCGCCGCCGCTCCCGTGCGTGGTCGCGCGCCCGGGGCCGAACGCCCGTGCCGGGCCGGCCGGGTTCGTGCCGGGCTAACCGAGTTCCAGCGAGGTCACCCCGTGGACGCGTTCCCGCGCGAACGCCCTGACCGGCCCGGTGTACATGCGGGCCGTCTCGAAGGAGGGGGTCAGGCCGAGCTTCTCCACCAGGGCGACGGCCGCCGTGTTCGTCCGCGGCACGTCGACGGCGAGCGCGCCGCCGTCCGCGTCGGCGGCGAGCGCGGCGAACAGGGCGCGGGCGTCGTCGGCGGTGTCGGCGAACAGGGGGCCGATCCGCAGGGAGTCACGCGCCGGACGGATCACGGCGTACCCGCTCAGCCTGCCGGCGCCGTCGTGCCGGACGAAGGTGCGGTGTCCGGGGGCGGTCAGCCACGACTCCAGGAACACCGGCCGGTCGGCCGGACAGCAGGCGCTGTCGTACGCCGTGATCGCCGCGCGATCCGCCGGCCCGGCCGCCCGCACCCCCGACGGCTCCTCCCCCACGGGGGCCACACCGGTGAACCGGGCGGTCCGGTAGGCGAGTTCGAAACCCGACTTGCGGTAGTTGTCCTGCTGCGCGACCACGCCGTCGAGGCCGACCGTCCGGCCGCCCGCGTGGGTGAGGGCCGTCTCCCAGGTGGCGAGGCCGTATCCGTTCCCGCGCAGGTCGGGGCGTACGAGATAGAAGCCCAGGAAGGCGTAGTCGGCGCTGTAGTTGACCACCGAGACGGCCGAGACCGGCTCCCCGTCGACGCGTCCGATGAAGAAGCCCCCGGGATCCTGGGCGAAGAAGCTCGCGCTGTCGGACAGGCCGGGATTCCATCCCTCGTCCGCCGCCCAGCCGCCGACGACCTTCCAGTCGTCGAGGGTGGCCTGGCTGACGACGAGGCCGTCGGGTCCCGGAGAGGTCATGGGGCGCTCCAATGCGTACGGGTCGGGTGCGCACCGGCGTTCGGGGCGCGCGGTGCGCCGGTCCGGTCGCTCGCGCAGCATCCTTCCCGATCTCCGTGCCGATCGCAGCGACGAGCGCCGCGCACGGGAGCGGATTCGGCCACTTCGGCACCCGCGGCCGGCACGACGGGGTCACCGTGCCGCACGGACCCGGCGACGCCCCGGGCGACCCGGGCCCGCGACAGCGGGACGACGCCGCTCCCCGAGGCCCCGGGAACCCAGGACGCCAGGAACCCAGGACCCCCCGGGCAGGGGGACGCTGACGGCGAGGAGGCTCCACCGTTCACCCGTCCGATGGAGCCTCCCGTCGTGACCGCCGCGGGTCAGCGCCCCGCGGCGGGCCGGAACCGGCGGTACAGGACGGCGCCGCCCAGCAGCATCGCCGCGCTCGCCGCGATGGCGGGCATCGCGGCGTCCGCGCCCGTGTGGGCGAGGGTGGCCACGGCCCCGCCGCGCGGCCGGACCCGCTCCGGCGCCGCGGTGACGGGAGTCCCGGCGGGCGGGGTGGACGGCCTCGGGGCGGGCTTCACGGCGTGGTGCTCCCGCACGGGCTCGGCACCCGAGGTGTTGACCGATTCGTTGCCGACGGCCGCGTTGCCGAGGCCGACCGCCGTCACCGAGTTGCCGCTGACGTTGACCGGAAGATCCACCGGGAGCTGCAGGCCGTTGCCCGAGAGCACACCCGGTGAATCCTTTCCGTGACCGTGCGCGACCGCGCCCCCACCGTCACGGCTGTCGGCACCGCGGCCATAAGCCGTGCCGCCCCGGCCGGCGGCGCCACCGTGCGCTCCGGCTCCCCCGTGCCGCCCGCCGCCGGTCACGGCGGCCCCGCCCCCGGCGCCCTGGTTGGCACAGCGGTTGCCCGCGGCGGGATTGAGCAGCCCGGCCACGTTCACCGTGTTCCCGCACAGGTTCACGGGGACGTGCACGGGGAGCTGGACGGTGTTGCCGGAGATCAGGCCGGGCGAGCCTGCCGCCGCGCCGTCCGCCCCGGAGTCGGCGTGCGCCGGCATGACCGCGGCCAGCGCGCCCGAGGCGGCGGCCGCGGCGATCAAACCATTTCGGGTCACCCGTTTCATACGTTCACTGCCTTCCTGACACCAACGTGGGCACTCGCCCACAGTGCCAAGAACGCCTGCGGACCATCCGAGTTATGGCTTATCGGCCTTTCACCCCATCGAGCGTCACGCATTTCGAACAGCTTCCGCACTTTTCGGGGAGGGCCCGGCCCCGGCGGGCGGCGGCCGGGCCCGCTCGCCCGGAGGCGTGCCACCGGGGCCGCGTCTATCGTGATCCGGGAGGTATCGCCGGTCCACCGCAGGCGACCCTGGAGGCAGGCATGCTGTCCGTGCACCAACGCTTCGCGGTCGTGGGAGCCGCCACCGCGACGCTGACCCTGCTGGCGGCGGGTCTGCCGACGGTGGCGACCGCCGACGACGGGCCGGGCCTGTCCCGCTTCTACCGCCAGAAGGTCACGTGGGCGGCCTGCGAGGGCGACGGCATGCCCAAGGACCTCCAGTGCGGCAGGATCACCGTCCCCCTCGACTACGCGAGGCCGGGCCGCGGCACGCTCGACCTGGCGCTGGCCCGCTATCGGGCGACGGGCCGTTCACGGGGGTCGGTGGTGCTGAACTTCGGCGGTCCCGGCGGTGCGGGCGTTCCCGGGCTCGCCGCGTCCGGCAAGGACTTCATGGGCCTGACCGACGGCTACGACGTGGTGACCTTCGACCCCCGCGGCGTCGGCCGCTCCTCGCCCGTGAGCTGCGGAGACGGTGTGGACGAGATCTTCGGGTCCACGGCCGCCGACACCGACGTGCAGGCGGCGCTCAAGGCGGTCAAGAAGGCCGCCGACACCTGCGCCCGGCACTCGGGGGCCGTCCTCCCGCACATCGGCACGGTCAACGCCTCCCGGGACCTGGACGTGTTGCGTCAGGCGCTCGGCGACAAGAAGCTCAACTACCTCGGATTCTCCTACGGGACACGGCTCGGCGCGGTGTACGCGGCCCAGTTCCCGAAGAAGACGGGACGGATGGTGCTCGACGGGGTCGACACGCTCACCGAGCCGCTCACCGAGCAGGGCCGTACCGGCGCGGAAGGCCAGCAGACCGCGCTCGACGACTTCATCACCTGGTGCGCGAAGAACATGGCCTGCCCGTTCGGACAGGACCGGCGCAGCGCGAGCGAACAGGTGGTCGAGCTCGTCAAGTCGCTCGACCGGGACCCGGTGCCGTCGGACTACGGCCAGGCGTTCTCCGGACAGGACCTGGTGGGCGCGATCAGCCAGGCGCTCTACAGCAAGGAGATGTGGCCCGTCCTCGAACAGGCCCTCAGTCTGCTGGTCCAGGACGGCGACACCCACGGACTCACCCAGCTCTACGGCGGCGCCTCCCTGCCGGCCACCTCCACGCCCGTCCGGCAGGAGCCCCGGCGGAACGGCGGGCTCGTCGACGCCGAGGACGTCCCGCTCGACAACCTCCCGGCCGCCCTGATGGCCGTCAACTGTGCCGACGACCCCGACCGGCCCAGCGCCGGCCGGATCGCCGAGCAGGTCGCCGGACTGCGCGCCGCCTACGAGGAGGCGTCGCCCGTCTTCGGCCGGTACCGGCTCGCCCAGGTGCTGATGTGCTACGGCCGCCCGAAGGGCACCGACTACATACGCGAGAAGGTCCGCGACGTACCCGCCTCGAAGATTCTGCTCGTCGGTACCCGCGGGGACCCGGCGACCCCCTACCGCTGGACCGTGGAGACCGCCAGGCGTCTGGGTTCCTCGGCGGTGGTGCTCGACAACAAGGGCGACGGGCACACCGGGTACGCGTCCTCGAAGTGCGTGCACCGCAAGGTCGACGACTTCCTGCTGTACGGGTCGCTGCCGGCCGGCGGCAGCTCCTGCGGTCCGCAGGACACGGACGGCTACTGACGGGCAACCCCACCGGGTGAGCGTGACGGCCCGCGCGGGTGTCCCCGATCAGCGGCTTTCGCCTCCATGGGTTTGACTCCTGGTGTGCGCCGGATGCTCCCACTGCTGCTCGTCGCCCTCGGTGCGGCCGGGGCGCTGCTTCTGGTGGGCGCCGTCTCCGCGTGGTGGTGGTGCGCGGCGGGCCCGCTGCTGGCACTGACCTCGCTCGGCGGCCATGACCTGACGCAGCGCCGCCACTCCGTGCCGCGCAACTATCCGCTGCTCGGCCGTCTGGGCTTCCCGCCGGAGGCGCGGCGCCCGGAGCGACGGCGGCACTTCGCCGGGCGCCGCGTCGAAGGGCGGCCCTTCGACCGTGCGGTCCGCACCCTCGTGTACGAGCGGGCGAAGGGCGTCGAGGCCGGGGAGCCGTTCGGCACGGAGCGTGACGTGTACGGGGACGGCTATGAGTTCCTGGAGCCGTCGATGCGCCCGGTCGAGGTTCCGGACGAACCGCCCGTGGTCCGGGTGGGCGGCCCCGACTGCGCCCAGCCCTATGACATGGCTCTGCTGAACGTCTCCGCGATGAGCTTCGGAGCCCTGTCCCCGAACGCCGTCCTGGCCCTCAACAGGGGCGCCGCGCTGGGGGGTTTCGCCCAGGACACCGGCGAGGGCGGCCTGTCGGACCATCACCTGCGCGGGGGCGGTGACCTCATCTGGGAGATCGGTACGGGGTACTTCGGGTGCCGTACCGCCGAAGGGGACTTCGAGGAGCGGGAGTTCAAGGACAAGGCCGCGCTGCCCGAGGTGAAGTGCGTGTCGCTGAAGCTCTCCCAGGGGGCGAACCCGGGGTTCGGCGGGGTGCTGCCCGGGGTGAAGGTGAGCGCGGAGATCGCGCGGGCGCGCGGGGTGTCCGAGGGCGTCACCGTGGTGTCGCCTCCGTACCACCGGATGTTCTCGACCCCGAGGGAGCTGGTGCTGTTCGTCGCCCGGATGCGCGAGCTGGCGGGCGGCAAGCCGACCGGCCTGAAGCTCTGTGTCGGCTCGCGGCGCCAGTTCCTCGCCGTCTGCAAGGCGATGCTCGCCGAGGGGGTGACACCCGACTTCGTCGTCGTGGACGGCTCCGAGGGCGGCACGGGGGCCGCGCCCCCGGAGTTCGCCGGCACGATCGGCACACCGCTGACCGAGGGTCTGATCACGGTGCACAACGCGCTGGTCGGCACCGGCCTGCGCGACCGGGTCCGGATCGGTGCGAGCGGCAGGGTCGCGACCGGCTCGGACATCGTCAGACGCCTTCTCCAGGGTGCCGACTACACCAACTCCGCCCGCGCGATGATGTTCGCCGTCGGCTGCGTCCAGGCCCGGCGGTGCCACACGAACACCTGCCCGGCCGGTGTGACGACCCAGGATCCGCGCCGGTTCCGCGCGCTGGACGTGGCCGACAAGGCCGAGCGGGTGCGGCGCTACCAGCGGGCCACCGTGCACAGCGCGAGCCGGATCATGGCCGCGATGGGCGTGCGGGATCCCGGCGAGCTCACACCTCACCGGCTGCTGCGGCGCGTCGGACCGACGACGGTGAGGTCGTACGCGGAACTCTACGAGTGGCTCGCGCCCGGGGTGCTGCCGGCCGCGGCTCCCCCGGCCTGGGCGGCGGACTGGGCCGCCGCCGATCCGGACTCCTTCTGAGCCGCCGGGCGGCCGGCCCGCGCCGGCGGTCAGAAGTCCACGGGGTCCCGCACGATGGGGCAGGTCATGCAGTGACCGCCGCCGCGCCCTCGTCCCAGCTCGGACCCGACGATGGTGATGACCTCGATGCCGGCCTCGCGCAGCAGGGTGTTGGTCTGGGTGTTGCGGTCGTAGGTGAAGACCACGCCGGGCTCCAGGGCGACGGCGTTGTTGCCGCTGTCCCACTGCTGCCGCTCGGAGGCGTACACGTCGCCGCCGGTCTCGACGACCCGCAGTCCGGACAGTCCCAGCGCCTCGGCCACGACGTCGGTGAACGCGCGGGAGCCCTCGTCGGTGAGTTCGACCCCGGGGGCCTTGTCACTGGGCCGCAGGGAGAAGGTGTGCACCGAGTCCATGATGGCCGGATAGAGGGTGACGAGGTCGCGGTCGGCGAAGGTGAAGACGGTGTCGAGGTGCATCGCGGAGCGCAGCCTGGGCATGCCCGCGACGACGACGCGCTCGGCCGCGCCGCCCTGGAACAGGGCGGCCGCGACCTGGCTGATGGCCTGCCGTGAGGTGCGCTCGCTCATGCCCATGAGGACGACGCCGTTGCCGACCGGCATGATGTCGCCGCCCTCGAACGTGGCCTGGCCCCAGGAGAGTTCGGGGTCGCCCCACCACACCTTGGAGCCCGTGAAGTCCGGATGGAAGGAGTAGACGGCCTTCATCAGGAGCGTCTCGTCGTGCCGGGCCGGCCAGTAGAGCGGGTTGAGGGTCACCCCCTCGTAGAGCCAGCACGTGGTGTCGCGGGTGTAGAGGGTGTTGGGCAGCGGCGGCATGAGGTACTCGCGCGCACCGGTCGACTCGCGGGCCAGCGAGAGGTAGCCGGTGCGGAACTCGTCGGGCAGGTCCGCGGTGGAGAGTCCGCCGATCAGGAACTGGGCGAGGGCGGCGGGTTCGAGGGATTCCAGGAAGGCCCGCGTGCCGTCGACGAGTCCGAGTCCGACCTCGTTCGCGGTGATCTTCCGGTCGAGGAGCCAGTCCTTCGCCGCGGGCAGGGCCATGGTCCGGGCGAGCAGGTCGTGCAGCTCCACGACCTCCACCCCGCGCCCGCGCAGCTTGTCGACGAAGTCGGCGTGGTCGCGCTGGGCGTTCTCCACCCACATCACGTCGTCGAAGAGCAGGTCGTCGGCGTTGGTGGGGGTGAGCCGGCGGTGGGCGAGGCCGGGTGCGCAGACCAGGACCTTGCGCAGCCTGCCGACCTCGGAGTGGACGCCGTACGCGGGACGGCTCGTGGTGTCTTCACTGGTCACGGTGTGCCTTTCTCCAGGCCGGAGGCCGACGGGTCACAGACTGATCCAGCCCAGCGCCAGGGCGGCGATCCCCGTGACGGCACCGGCGGCCGAGACGATGAGGCCGACGCTGACGAAGACCTGGCCCCAGTCGCCGACCGCGCTCTCCAGGACTCCGGCCATCGACGGCTGCCTGAGCTCCGCGATCTCGGCCATGGGCAGGAGCCCGTACGACACGATCGTGACCGAGGCGAAGACGGCGAACACGCTGAGGAAGCCGAGGACGGTGGCCCGGCCGACGTCCTCGCGGCGCTTCGCGTGCCGCGAGTAGACGCTCGCCCCCTCGACACCGAGGAACACGAAGACGGTGGCCAGCATGGTGCCCCTGACCTGCTCGAAGAGTGAGCCCGCGTAGGCGGCGCCGCCCCAGTTCTCGGCGAAGACACCGGGCTTCAGATAGAAGAGCGCCAGCACGATGAAGACGAGGATCGGAACGATCTTGGCCACGGTGACGATCCGGTTGATGGCCGCCGCTTCCTTCACCCCGCGCCGGATCAGGAAGAAGAAGGCCCACAGACCGACCGAGGAGAGCACGACGGCCAGGACGGTGTCCCCGTCGCCGAGCGCGGGCGCGACGGGCCCCGATCGTCGACATGATGAGCACCCAGTAGGTCACGTTGCCGACGCAGGCGCTGGCCCAGTAGCCGAACGCCGAGAAGAATCCGAGGTACTCGCCGAAGCCGGCCTTGGCGTAGGCGTGGACACCCGCGTCGAGGTCGGGCCTGCTGACGGCGAGCGTCTGGAAGACGAAGGCGAGCATCAGCATGCCGGTACCGGCGACGGCCCAGGCGATCAGCGCGCCCGCCACACCCGTCTCCTGGGCGAACCGCCGCGGGAGGGAGAACACCCCGGCGCCGACCATGGAGCCGACGACCATCATGGAGAGCGTGACCAGGGTCAGCTTGGCGGCCGGTGCCGCCTCGGATTCCGTGTCGGCCTGCGTCATGGGTGTCCTGCGGGAAGGGCATCGTCGTGCGCGACCACGATGCGGCAACGTCAATCGGCGACGCGGGTGAGATTAGCAACCGATTGCCCGGATTGTGCGACCAAAGGCCGGCGTCAGGGTGCTGCGTCATCGATCTTCGCGGCCGACAATCGGACCACCGGGACGGAACGGCCCGGCAGTCGTCGGAGAGGTGCGCACCGCGTGAGTGAGCTGTTGGGTGTGGCGGTACTGGGTGCCGGCCACATGGGAGCCGACCATGTACGCCGCTTGGACCAGGTGGTGAGCGGTGCGAGAGTCGCCGCTGTGGCGGATCCCGACACCGGTCGCGCCGAGGAGGCGGCGGCCGGCATCGACGGCGTGTCGGTCCACGCCGAGGCGGCGGCCGCGCTCGACGCTCCCGGGGTGGATGCCGTACTGGTCGCCTCCCCCGGCCCCGCGCACGAGGAGGCCCTGCTCGCGGCGTTCGCCCGGGGTCTTCCCGTGCTGTGCGAGAAGCCGCTGGTGCCGGAGTCGGCCGGGGCGCTGCGGGTGATGGAGGCGGAGGTACGACTCGGGCGGCGGCTGGCGCAGGTCGGGTTCATGCGCCGGTACGACGCCGAGTACAGGCGCCTCAAGTCCCTGCTGGACAGCGGCCGGCTGGGCCGCCCGCTCATGCTGCACTGCACCCACCGCAATGTGTCCTCGCCGCCCGGCTTCACCTCGGAGATGCTGGTCAACAGTTCCGTCTCGCACGAGATAGACGCGGCGCGCTGGCTGCTGGGGCAGGAGCTCACGGCGGTGACCGTGCTGCGCCCCCGGTCGTCCTCGACCGCGCCCGAGGGGCTGATCGACCCTCAGTTCGTCCTGTTCGAGACGGCCGGCGGCGCCCTGGTCGATGTCGAGGTCTTCGTGAACTGCGGGTTCGGCTACCAGGTGGCGTGCGAGGCGGTGTGCGAGTCGGGGAGCGCCCTGATCGGGGACGAGCGCTCCATGGCCGTCACGACGGCGGACGGCAGACACGAGGAGGTGGCGCAGGACTATCTCGTGCGCTTCGCCGACGCCTACGACCGTGAGGTGCAGGCCTGGGTGGACGCCACCCGGGCCGGCCGGGTCACCGGGCCCGGGGTCTGGGACGGGTACGCGGCGTCCGCCGTCGCCGAGGCGGGAGTCCGGGCGCTGGAGAGCGGCGGCCGGGTGACCGTCGAACTCGCCCCGCGCCCGGACCTCTACGCCTGACCGAGCCACCGACGCGCGGTGGCCGCGACGCTCCCGGGCGGGCCGGTCCGGTGGACCGGCCCGCCCGCCGCGCCACCGCATCCGGGACGAGCCACCGGATGGCATATGCCAGTACGGGCCCCGGCCATCGCGTATCACGTGCGTGAGACTCTTCCGTTACCGACTGTCTCGTTCGTGATAGGCTCTAACAGAACCAGCTTCCGCACCCGACACGAAGAGGCGACGACGTGGCCGCAGACACCCGGAGCGGGACCGGCCCGCGCGACCGGTTCCGCGCACAGGTGCGCCAGGAGGTGAAGACCGCGGCGCTGCGCCAGCTCGCCGAGGGCGGCCCGGAGGGGCTGTCGCTCAACGCGATCGCCAAGCAGCTGGGCATGACGGGCCCCGCGCTCTACCGCTACTTCGCCAACCGCGACAGCCTGCTGACCGACCTCGTCGTCGACGCCTACGGAGACCTGGCGTCGGCGCTCGCCCGGGCGGCCGCCGAGGCCGGCCCGGCGGACCCGGCCGCCCGGCTGACCGGGCTGGTCCACGCCTACCGGGCCTGGGCACTGGCCGAGCCGCACCGCTACCGGCTGCTCTTCCGCGCACCGCTCCAGGGCTACGACGCCCAGGCCGCGAGCCTGGTCGAGGCCTCACAGCCGGCCATGACCGTACTCCTGGACGCGGTGAGCGCCCTGACCGAGCCGGAGCCGCACGTCCCGCGCGGCACGGCGGCGCAGTTCACCGAGTGGCGGGAGCGGCACGGCTTCGAGGACGTGCCGGAGGCGGTCGCCGCACGCTCCACGCTGCTGTGGGCTCATCTGCACGGCATCGTCGCCCTGGAGATCGAGGGCAACTTCACGTCGATGGGCATCGACCCGTCCCCTCTCTACGAGGCCGAGGTGGCGGAGTTCACGCGCTCGCCCTGAACGGGCCCCGAGCACTCGCACAAACGCCCCTCGAACAGCAGAGTGAAAGCCTCGCACGGGACCGCCCGCGACCGTCAACTCGCGTACGGTGTCTACGACTTGACGCCGAACGGCGACTACTTCATCGGGACCGGTCACCCACTCCGGGAGGACTGCGGCATATACCAGAAGCATGACCGTATCGGGTGTTGCCAAATCACTTACAGTGCGTCGCGGGCTGTGCGACAGTCGTGATGGTCCTTCCGTCGCCCAGGTCGTACCGTCCCGCATCGGAGTACGTCATGCCACCCCATCTCTCTGCGGACCGCCCAGCCGCCCAGCCGCCCCGGCGCGGCACGGTCGACGCGCTCATCTCGCAGACGCGGCGCCTTCGTGGTGAGGTGGACGCCGTACGGCGTGAGGCACCCGTCGACGAAGAGGACGCGCAGGGACGCTGGCAGCGCGCGCTGTGCAATCTGGCACTGCATCAATTGAACGATCTGGACGCGCACTTGGCCCAACTTCGGGACGGACCGACGGAGCTGCCCGTCCCGCCCGAGGCCACCGCCGCCGCCCGGACCGCGCCGGCCGCACCCCGGCAGGGCTCCCTGCTGAGCCGGGTCGGCAGCGCCGAGTGGAACCTGCTGACGGACGAGGCGAGCTGGTCCGGCGAGCTCTACCAACTCCTGGGCCGCGACGCCGCCGCTCCCCCGCTCACGCTCGACGAGCTGCCCTCACTGGTCCTCGACGAGGACCGGCCGATGCTGACGACGATGGTCACCGACTGCCTCATCGACGCCAAACCCATCGACGGGGAGTTCCGCATCGTGCGACCCGACGGTGGAGTGCGGACCGTGCACATGATGGGCGAGCCCGTGCTCGACGCCGACGGCAGCACCGCCTCGATGTGGGCCGTGCTGCGCGATGTCAGCGAACTGCGCCGCAGCCAGCGGACGGTGGGCGAGACCCGGGAATCCCTCCAGCGCCAGCAGCACGCCGCACGGACCGAGCACCGGCTCGCGGTCGAACTCCAGGAGGCCGTGCTGCCGCCCTGGCGCGGCTCCCTGCGTTTCCCGCGCCAGGGACCCCGGGCGCTGGACGTGGCGGCCCGCTATCTGCCGTCGTCGAGCAGCGCGCTGATCGGTGGCAACTGGTACGACGCCCTCGAACTCCCCGACGGGGAAACCCTGTTGAGCGTCGGCGACCTCACCGGCCACGGAGTCGGCGTGACGTCGGGAATGGCGATGCTGCTCGGTGCCCTGCGCGGCATGGCGGTGGCGGGCACCCAGCCCGGTCAACTCCTCTCCTGGCTCAATCAGTTGCTCGACGCCACCGTCCAGCCCGCCCTGGGCAGCGCCGTCTGCTGCCGCTATCTCCCCGAGACCCGCACCCTCAGCTGGGCGCAGGCAGGACACCCCGTCCCGCTGCTGTACCGCGACGGGACGGGGCGCGCGCTGGCCGCACCGGACGGCGTCCTGCTCGGAGCCACCTCCGGCGCGGTCTACGGGCAGGCCGAGGAAACCCTCCGCGCGGGCGACCTGCTGCTCCTGCACACCGAGGGGCTGGTCCCCCGGCGGTCAGGGGCCCCTCACCCGGACGAAACCGGACGTCAGGAAGCGGTGACGGCCGTCCAGAGGCTGCTCGACCTGGCCCCACGCTTCGGCGAGGCCCGTACGGCCCAGGACTGTATTCGGATGGTTGTCGAGGAATGCGGCGCGGCCGAGCGCGAGGACGACGCCTGTGTCCTCATCGCCCGGATCGGATCCTGACGCCGAGGACGCCGGGAACGCCTGGAACACCGGAGCCCGACGGCACCGGAGCACAACGAGGGGGAGCCGGACGAGACCGAGCCGGACGAGACCGAGCCGGACAAGACGGAGAGACGGCCGGGACCGGCATCCTCCCTGACGGCGGCTGACGCCGTTGTCAGCCGAACCGCCGCGGCACTGCCGGCGCCGAACACCCGCTCGCGCGGGAGACGTAGAGCACTTAGGCCCCCGCGGTCGGCGCCCTAGACTCGCGCGCCGTCGCCGCGCCGGGGCTTGAGCGAACCCTTCGGCAGCGCGAGCTTGATCTCCTCACGCAGATCGCTGATCTTCGGATAGCTGGAGTACTGACCGGTGAGCCGGTACATCTCGCGCAGCCGGTCCCAGGTGCGATGGGAGGAGTTGGCGCCCATCGACGTCAGGGCCAGTCGCGCGTAGCGGTCGGCCTGTTCGGGATCGTCGGCGATGAAGCAGGCCGAGGCGAGCGAGATGTGGTCGAAGATCTTCGACCGGTCCCGCCCCGACTCCCGCAGCTTCAGCGCCTCCTTGGCGTGACGCTGCGCGGTCGCCGCGGCGGCCGGCTCGTGCTCGGCGAGCGTGCGGTAGGCGAGCGCCTGCATACCGTGCATGTCGGCCTCGTCGAACAGCTGCATCCAGCTGGGCGGAGGGACGTCACCCCGGTCGGAGACGAACAGGTCCTCCGCCACACCCAGGGTGCGCCGCATGGCCTGCCCCTTGCCCAGGGACGCCTGCGCCCAGGCCTCGATGGTGTGCAGCATCGCCTGGGTGCGGGGCAGCACCTCGTCCCCGGACCCGGACTTGGCGAGCTTCATGAGGTCGAGCGCGTCGTCCGGCCGGCCCAGGTGCACCATCTGACGGGCCGCCCGGGAGAGCGCCTCCCCCGCGCGGGGCCGGTCGCCGCCCTCGCGGGCCGCGTGGGCGGCGATGACGAAGTACTTCTGGGCCGTGGGCTCCAGGCCGACGTCGTGCGACATCCAGCCCGCGAGGACGGCGAGGTTGGCGGCGACGCCCCACAGGCGCCGCTGGAGATGGTCGGGGTGCCGGTAGGAGAGCATGCCTCCCACTTCGTTGAGCTGGCCCACCACGGCCTTGCGTTGCAGCCCGCCACCGCGGGCCGCGTCCCAGGCCCGGAACACCTCGACGGAGCGCTCCAGTTCCTCGATCTCCTGCGACCCGATGGGGGCGGCCTCGTATCGGTCGAACCCGGCGGGGTCGGCGTGCAGGGGGTTCTCGAACTTCGGAGCGTCGGCCGCGAGGGCCGGATCGTTGCGGAGCCAGTCGTGCATGGCAGGGCTGAGTGCGGATCCCGCGGCGAGCGCGGCACCCGCGCCCACCAAGCCGCGTCGGTTGAGCATGAGGTCCATTCCCGTGAATTCGGTGAGGACCGCGGCGGTTCGGTCGGGCGCCCACGGCACTCCGTCGGGATGTTCCGCACTCCCGGCGGCGCCTTGCCGTTTCCCCGCGCGCCCGTGCCGGACCAGACCGAGGTCCTCGATGGTCACGACACGGCCGAGACGCTCGGTGAACAGAGCCGCCAGCACCCGCGGCACCGGATCACGCGGGATCTCTCCCATGTCGATCCACCGCCGCACCCGCGAGGTGTCGGTCGCCAGCTGGGGGTGGCCCATGGCCGCCGCCTGCCGGTTGACCAGCCTCGCGAGTTCACCCTTGGACCAGCCGGCCAGGCCGAACAGGTCCGACAGACGAGTGTTGGGTTGTCCGTTCACGTCAAGCCCCCAGGTTCTCGGCTGATTTCGACAGTAACCGCCTGTCAGTTGCTGAGCGACTATTCGCCAGGGTTCGCCAGGGTGCGCCAGATGGTGTGCCAGTGGACGTCGGGTGTCAGGTAGGAACGCGCCACCCCGACCCGGTTGCCAGGGACATTCCCCAGGATGAACCAGGCGGCCGGGGCGGGCAGCGCGGCAACTCGCAGGCACACGAAGGGATCTGTTTCGCCCATGTACACAGCATCGTCCTCCGTGTCCGCTCCGCCCCGGTCGTTGCACCCCCGCCCGGTGGGCAGCGGCCCTTACCTCGACCCCGCACGTCAGGCGGCCCCCGTGCTCGGTGCCGGCCGGACGCGGCGCGTGCCGGGGCTCGGCACCCAACCGCTCAGCGGGAGACTCGACTTGTCCGGCCCTCAGGGCGCCCAGCTGCGCACGGCGATCGCGTCGGTGCACCGGATCTGTCCGGAGTTCGCTCCGGTCCAGGTGCTGCGCCGCAGCGGACGCTCCGTGCTCCTCGTCGGCACGACGGGACGCAGTACGGCCGTCGCCAAGTGCTTACTGGACCACTCCCCCGTCTGGGCCGAGCGGATCAGGCACGAAATAGCTGCATACCGTCTGTTCGTCCGGCACCGCCCGCCTGTTCGGGTGCCCCGGCTGATCGCGGCGGATCCGGACAACTGCACACTGGTGATCGAGCGCATGCCGGGCCGGGTGGCCGCGCTCCAGCGCCACCCGGTCGAGGCCCCGCCCCGCGCGGACATCCGCGCCGCGCTGAGCGCGGTCTGCCGGCTGAACGCCTGGCGGCCGCCGGCCGGGACCTTCAACGCCCCGCTGGACTACGCGGAACGGATCTCCCGCTTCCACGAGCTGGGGCTGCTCACCGACCGGGACATGGGTGACCTCCAGAAACTGGTGCACGGCATCGCGACGTCCTCCGGCCGCCAGGGCATGGGCCAGTTCTGCCACGGCGACGCCCTCCTGTCCAACATGCTTCTCTCACCGGCCGGTCCAGTGCTGGTGGACTGGGAGCACGCGGGCTGGTATCTGCCGGGCTACGACCTGGCGACACTGTGGGCGGTCCTCGGCGACGCTCCCGTGGCGCGACGTCAGATCAGCCAGCTCGCGCAGTCGGCGGGCCCGACGGCCCGGGACGCCTTCCTGGTGAACCTGATGATCGTCCTGACCCGCGAGATCCGTACGTACGAGATGGCCGTGCAGCGTTCCCTGCACGACGCGGCCCCGGCGGCAGCGGGCCCCGCCCACCCGGCTGCTGCGCCGTCCGGCGAGGAACAGCGGCTGCTGCTGAGGCGGCTGCACGACGACTGCCAGCTGGCCCGCCGGGCCGTGCGTGCGGCGGTCGGCACTCGCTGAAGGGGACGGAGGTCCGCGGTGACGCCGGCACACCGGCGCACCGCGGACCTCCCTCGTGCACGACCCGCCGTTCGGGGCATTGGTCCAGGCCACTGACGCCCCGCAGGCCGGGAGGCCGCCGCCACGAAACCCCGCTCACCCCACGCTGACATGGGAAATCGCCTCCTGCTGCGCATGATTGACGGATCGTCGGAGAGCCGATAGCACTGACGCGTTCGGCTCTCGCACGCCCCACCGCGCTCGACCGTCCCAGGAGGCTGCTTTGCATCGGTCCGCCACCGAACCCAAGGGCACCGACACCACCAGGCACAGACGCGCGCGCAGAACCGCAGGAGCCGTCGCCTCGGCGGCGCTGCTGCTGCCGCTGCTCGGCGCGGCCCCTTCGGGCTCGGCCGAGGAAGTGCCCACGACCCGGTTGCAGCAGGCTTTCGCCGCCGCGGCCGGCGAGTACCACGTCCCGCAGAGTGTGCTGCTCGCGGTTTCCTATCTCCAGTCCCGCTGGGACACGCACGACGGTGCTCCGAGCGTCACCGGCGGCTACGGCCCCATGCACCTGACCGACGCCCGGACGGCGATCGCCGCGACTCCGCATCACGGCGACGGCGCGGAGGACGCCCGTGGCGACAGTTCGCGCCCCGCGCTCCTGCCGGACACCCAGGTACCCGGTGAGTCCCGGCTCCCGGCCCGGCTCACGACACTGGCCAAGGCCGCCGGCCTGACCGGCCTGCCGGCAAAGCTGCTGCGCACCGACGCGGCGGCGAACGTCGCGGGCGGCGCGGCGCTCCTGGCCGCCGCGCAGCGGGACCTCGGCGAGCCCCTGAGCGACGACCCCTCCGACTGGTACGGAGCGGTGGCACGTTTCTCGGGAGCGGACGACAGCGGCACCGCCGCGGCCTACGCCGACGACGCGTACGACGTGATGCGCACCGGCGAGCGGCGCACCACGGACGCCGGCCAGCAGGTGACGCTCGCCGCTCGGCCCGGGCTGGACCCGGACACCGCTCAGCTGCGCCGTGCGGGACTGCGGACGGCCTCCGCCGACGGCACCGAGTGCCCGAGGACCGTGTCCTGCGAGTGGATCCCCGCCCCGTACGAGGAGTTCGGCGAGGGCGACTACGGCAACCACGACCTGGGCGACCGCCCCGCGTCGCAGAGCATCAAGTACATCGTCATCCATGACACGGAAGGCACCTGGGACGGTGTGCTGAACCTCGTCCAGGACCCGACCTATGTGTCGTGGAACTACACCCTGCGCTCGACCGACGGGCACATCGCCCAGCATGTGAAGGCCAAGGACGTGGCCTGGCACGCGGGCAACTGGTACATCAACGCGAAGTCGATCGGCCTGGAGCACGAGGGCTTCCTGACCGCGCCCGACACCTGGTACACCGAGGAGATGTACCGGGCCTCCGCCCGTCTGGTCCGCTACCTCGCCCGGAAGTACGACATCCCGCTGGACCGGCAGCACATTCTCGGGCACGACAACGTACCGGGCCCCACGGCCTCCACCATCCCGGGGATGCACACGGACCCGGGCCCGTACTGGGACTGGCAGCACTACTTCACCCTGCTCGGGCACCCGTTCCACCCCACGCTCGGCAAGGGCGGTGACCTGGTGACGGTCCTGCCCGACTTCGACGCGAACCAGCCGGTGTACACGGGCTGCGTCACCAAGGGCGAGCCCTGCGCCGCACACGGCTCCAGCGAGGTCCGGCTGTACTCCCGGCCGGACGAGAACGCGCCGCTGGTCCAGGACATCGGCCTGTACCCGAAGGGCGACGCCTCGACGACCGGGGTGAACGACGTCGGCTCGCGTGTCTCCACCGGACAGCGGTACGCGCTCGCCGGACGCGACGGCGACTGGACGGCGATCTGGTACCTGGGCCAGAAGGCCTGGTTCGAGAACCCGCGCGAGCAGCCGACCGCGGTGAGGGCGTCGGGGCCGGCCGTGACACCCAAGGCGGGCCTGGCGGAGATCCCCGTGTACGGCAGGGCGTACCCGGAGAAGGAGGCGTACCCGGCGGGCGTGCCCGTCCAGGTGGTCTCACCCCTGCCGTACAAGATCCTCGCCGGCCAGCGCTACGCGGCCGGCGACAAGGTGCCCGGCGAGTACTTCTACGCGCCGACCTTCGACACCGCACCGCACCGGGTCGTGATCGGCACGGACATGTACTACGAGATCCAGTTCGGGCACCGGGTGCAGTTCGTGCGGGCGGCGGACGTGGACCTGGTCCCGTAGGGCGTCCGGCGGTCCGGGGCCGGGCCCGTGCGGGGCGGGCCCGGCGTCCGGATCGCCGAAGACAATGACTGACACCGGCAACCGGCCAGGGAAAGCGCCGTCGAGGACAGGTTCGGCCGCGGTCGGGCCAGTTAACGACATGTAACGGCGCGGCTTCTCTCCGTGCGCTCTGATGGGCCGTTCACGGAACACGGAACACCCTGGGGCAGGCATGGGCAACTTCGTCAAAGAGACTTCAACGCGGCCGGCCGGTGCGGCGGCCCCCCGGCGATGCGAGTGCGGTGGCGAACCGCGCAACGACGCGCCGGCGGGGGCCGAGGAAAGGTTTCGGGGTCTGCTGGAGGCGGCACCGGACGCCATGGTCATCGTCGACGACACCGGAACCATCAAACTCGTCAACGCCCAGACCGAAGCCCTCTTCGGCTACACCCGCGAGGAGCTTCTGGGCCACCCGGTGGAACTGCTCGTACCGGGGCGCTTCCGCGGTCACCACCACCGTCACCGCGACGGATACGCCGACAACCGGCAGGTCCGCCCGATGGGCGCGGGACTCGAACTCCACGGACTGCGCAAGAACGGCACCG
>NZ_JBIAQM010000029.1:0-42004 GCF_042888945.1 Streptomyces sp. NPDC002698 | reverse complement strand
CCCAGACCGAAGCCCTCTTCGGCTACGGGCGCGAGGAACTGCTCGGACACCCCGTCGAGCTCCTCGTGCCCGGCCGCTTCCGCGGCCACCACCACCATCACCGCGACGGATACGCCGACAACCGGCAGGTCCGCCCGATGGGCGCGGGACTCGAACTCCACGGACTGCGCAAGAACGGCACCGAGTTCCCCGTCGAGATCAGCCTCAGCCCGCTGGAGACCACCGACGGGCTCCTCGTCTCCGCCGCCGTCCGCGACGTCAGCGACCGCAAGCGCGCCGAGGCCCGGATCAACGAACTGGCCGGTCTCGTGGAGTCCTCGCAGGACGCGATCCTCGCCAAGACCCTGGACGGTCACATCACCTACTGGAACGCGGCGGCGCAGCGGCTGTACGGCTACTCGCGTGCCGAGGTGATGGGCAGGCACGTGTCCCTTCTCGCGACCACGGAACGGCGGAGCGAGATCGACCTGCTCCTCGACCGGCTGCGCAGCGGTGAGAAGGTCGAACATTTCGAGACCCTGCGGCTGACACGCTCGGGCGCCCTGCTGGACGTGGACATCACGCTGTGGCCCACCCGTGACGCGGGCGGTACGGTGATCGGCGCGTGCGCGATCGTCCGGGACATCAGCGACCGCAAGAAGGCCGAGGCGGAGCTGACCTTCCTGTACGAGCAGCAGCGGCACATCGCCCTCACCCTCCAGCGCAGCCTCATGGGAACCCCGCCCGCCATCCCCGGTCTGACCACCGCGAGCCGCTACCGGCCCGCCACGCAGGGAGCGGGGGTGGGCGGGGACTGGTTCGACCTGATCCCGCTGGGAGCCGGCCGGGTCGGGGTGCTGATCGGCGATGTGATGGGCCGCGGTCTGGAGGCCGCCGCCGTGATGGGCCAACTGCGGTCGGCCGCGCACGCCCTGGCCAAGACCGGTATGCAGCCCCGCCAGTTGATGCAGGCCCTGGAGGCCGTCGTCGGTGACCTGGACGTGCCCGACCAGCTCGTGACCTGCTGCTATCTGGTCATCTCCGCCGACGCGGGCGAGGTGACGGTCTGCTCGGCCGGGCATCTGCCGACCCTGGTGGCCACGCCCGGCGTCGGCGCCCGGCCGCTCCCCGCGCCGGTGAACGCGCCGCTCGGTGTCGGCGACATCCTCTATGAGCAGGCGACGTCGACGATCCCGCCCGGGGCGACCCTCGTCCTGTACACCGACGGTCTCATCGAGACGCCCGGCAGCGACATCGAGGACCAGCTCACCGAGCTCACCACCACCCTCACGGACCTGTTCGTCGCCGCGCCCGATCTGGAGGACGCCGCCGACCACGTGCTGTCCGCCCTGCTGCCGGACACCGACGGGCACAACGACGACGTCACGCTGCTGCTCACCCGGCTGCCCGAAGGACCCCTGGCCACCGTCAACACCGACCTGCCCGCGGTGCCCGAGTCGGTCCCGGAGGGCCGCGCCTTCCTCAGCAAGGCGCTGACCGCCTGGGACTGCGCCCCCGCGGCGGACGACGCCCGGCTGCTGCTCTCCGAGATCCTCACCAACGCCGTGCAGCACGCACAGGGGCCCATCGGTCTGCACCTGTGCCGCACCGCGACCGACCTGACCGTGGAGATCAGCGACCGCAGCCCGCACCTGCCGCAGCCCCGGACGGCCGGCGAGGGCGAGGAGTCGGGACGGGGTCTGATCCTGGTCCGCGCGCTCGCCGACAACTGGGGTGTGCGTCCCACCGACGCGGGCAAGACCACCTGGTTCACCCTCAAGCTGTGACACCGGGCGGGGTGTTGGGCCGCGTCGGGCCTCAGCCCTGCTGGAAGAGTTCCGCCGGGAGCGGCTTCAGGAGCGCGTACAGGTCGTCCGTGATCGGACGGTCCCAGGCGGCGATGGTCACCAGGACGTTGTCGCTGCGGTCGAACTGGACGCAGGAGATACGGGTCTCGGAGAGCTTCAGCCGGCGCACGATCAGAAGGTTGTCGCCCTGCATCACCGGCATGTCCTCGGTCCCGGTGACGGTGACCTCTTCGTTGTTCTCCAGCGCGATGAGGAGCTGGGCCACCTCGAAGGGGACCTCGTTCTCGGCGACGTCCCGGGCCTGGGAGCCCTCGGGCAGATTGCCGATGATCATCGCGGGACCGCGGCCGCCGAACAGGTCGTAGCGCAGGAAGACACCCTGGCAGCTGCCGTCGGGTGCGGGCAGCAGACCCGCACCGAGATTGCCGGGCCAGTCGCCCGGATCCATGGCCAGAACATCGAACTCGGGCCCGGCGGGCGTGGCACTGCGGCGGCGGAGGAAGGACATGCCGCAATGGTACGTGCACGGCCGCGTACCGGGCCCACGGGAGCTGTGCGTATCCGGCCCGCGGGTGCTGTACGCGGCGGGCTCACGGCGGCCGCGCGTGCGGGGCGGAGGACGGCCCGGCCGCGTCAGGACGTGGCCTGGTCCCCCAGGGCCGCCCCGAGTCCTCTGCGGTCGGTGCCGACCTTGCGGTAGACCGCCGACAGGAGCCGGGTCACGGTGTGCTCGTCGATGTGCAGTTCCTCGGCGATCTGGGCCGGGGTCCGGTCCCGTGCGGTGAGCGCGGCGGCGGTGCGCTCACGGGCGGTGAGGGTGTCCGTCTCGGTGCCGTGCAGACGGCGCGGCCGCAGCCCGGCCGAGGTCAGCTCGTCGCGGGCGTCCTCGATCAGCCCGTCGGCACCGCACTGGACCGCCGCGTCGAGGCCGCGGTAGAGGTGCTCGGCGGCTTCCCTGGGGCGTCCGGCGCGGCGCAGCTCGGTGCCCAGGGCGACCAGGGAGCAGGCCAGTTCGTAGGCGGCCGGGGAACGCTCCAGATGACCGACGGACTCCTCGAGGAGCTGGACGCGGGCCGGGCCGGGGGAGACCTCGGCGGCGACGCGCAGGGCCTGGCCGATCGTGGAGGGGGCGCCGTACTGGCGGGCGCGGTTCACCGCTTCGAGTGCCGTGTCGACGGCGCGCTCCGGGGCGTCGTGGCTCTCGGCGCGGGCGAGGTGGAGCTGCCAGGGGCACCAGGCGGGGTTGCGCATGCCGCGCCGGTCGAGCCTGCGGCCGGCGGACGCGAGCTCGGCGGCGGCGTCCTCGGTGAGGCCGCGGGCGAGCAGGAGTTCGCCGTACACGGTCTGGGCGTCGGGGAAGGTCACGGCGGCCGAGAAGGGCGCGTGGAAGGCGTAGGCCTCGCCGGTGCGCGCGGCCTGATCGACCTGGCCCCGGGCGAGCAGGACCTGGATGAGGGTGCCCACCGCGTACCAGTGGACGGGCGTACCGGGCCCGACGCGTTCGGCGAGCCTGAGGCCCGCGCGGACGAAATCCTCGGCCTCGGCGAGACGGCCGCGGCGGAAGCGGACGTATCCGAGGATCGTGTAGCCGAAGGAGAGGTGGGCGCCGTGCCAGCCCTGGGATTCGAAGTCGGCGATCCCGGTGGCGAAGAGTTCTTCGGTCCGGCCCGGCCGGTCGGCGTACATGAAGGTCATGGCGACCAGGACCGGGACCTCGAAGCCGCGGTCGGCCTCGGCCCAGCCGAGGCCGCCGGCCAGGGCGCGCTCGGCGTGCTGGAGGGCGACGGGGGCGGGTTCGCCGCGCAGGGTGGCGTCCCAGGCGCGCAGCCCGATGACATAGCGCTCGGTGAGGTCGTGGCCGGTGAGCCGGTCGGCGAGGCGGGCCAGCCGGCGGGAGCGGGCGGGCGAGTCGGGTTCGTCGGCGCGGAAGGCGTCCCACATGAACTGCTCGGACTGCATGCGCAGGCGTACCCGGGCGTCGCCGGTGACGGGGATCTCGCGGGCGAGGGTCTCGGAGGCCTCGGCGAGGCGGTCGCTGTGGGCGAGGACCTGGGAGAGGCGGTAGACGATGTTGTGGCGCAGCTCGGGGTCGGTGATCGGTTCCTCGAGGGCCGCGCGCAGATGGTTGACCGTGGTTCCCGGCTCGGTGAGCAGGGACGCGCAGCCCAGTTCGTACAGGACGGCGGCGCGGTCCTCGAAGGGCGGCGGTTCGCGCAGGGCGCGGGCGAGGTAGCGGCGGGCGGCGTCGGGGGCTCCGGCGCGCTGGGTCTCACGGGCGGCGGCGCGCAGTTGCTGGACGATCCAGGTGTCGCCGTCCGGGTGGGTCTCCATGAGGTGGCGGGCGGCGGCGGCCGGGCCGAGGCCTTCGTCGATCACGCACCAGGCGGCCTGGCCGTGCAGGGCGACGCGGACGCTTCCGGGGATGTCGCGGTAGACGGCGGTGGCGATCAGCGGGTGGACGAATTCGAGGGGGTCGACGCCGGTCAGGATGCGGGCGGTGCGCAGGGCGTCCGCGGCGTCGGCGGCCTCCTCGGAGCCGAGGCCCGCGACGGCCGCGGCGAGCGTCGGGTGGATCTCGGTGCCGAGGACGGCGCAGGCCCAGGCGAAGCGGACGGTCGCGGTGCCGAGGCGTTCGAGGCGGGCGATCAGGCCACTGCCCTTGACGGCGGCGGCGAGGTCGCGCAGGAGGTGCGCTCCGTCCTCGGTCGGGACCAGGCCGCGGTCACGGACCTTGGCGGTCAGCTCGACGGCCTCGAACGGGTTGCCCGCGGTGACCGCCCAGCACTCGCGGCAGAACGCGTCGTCGGCCTGGGTGCCGAGGTCTTCGCGGACGAGCCGGGCGACGGCCGCCGCGCTGAGCGGTTCGAGGCCGATGGGGCGCTGTCCGGCGCGACCGGGCAGTCCCCTGAACGCCTCGGCGTGTTCGGGCAGTTCGTCGGGGCGGTAGGCGACGACGAGCAGCAGGGGGAGTTGTTCGGCGCGGGGCGCGAACGCGGCCAGCCAGCTGAGCGATTCGGCGTCGGCCCAGTGCGCGTCGTCCAGGAGGAGCACCATGGGGGCGCGCTGTACGGCGAGGTGGGTGAGCACCCAGTCGAGTCCGGCGCGCAGGCCCTGCTGGTCGGGCGGGGCGCCCTCGGACGGTGCGCAGAGGCCGAGCGCGGGGCCGACGATGGCGTACCAACTCCCCAGGGAGGCACGGAGTTCGGCCTCGGTGAACCCGGCGAGCTGCGGTTGCAGGAGCTGTCGGGCGACGTGGAAGGCGACGCGCTGTTCCTGTTCTCCGCCGCGCGCGCTCAGCACGGTGCAGCCCTTGGCCGCGGCGCGCCTGCGGACCTCGCCGAGGAGGGTCGTCTTGCCGATCCCGGCACGTCCGGCGAAGGCGAGGAGCGCGCCGCGGGGGCGGCCGGGCGGCTCGCCGGGTTCCCGGCGCAGGCCGACGAGGTCGCTCAACGCCTCGTCTGCGGCCGAGAGTTCACTCTCGCGCTCGAAGAGCGTCCGACGGCTGCGAAGGCTGCGTTGCCCCATGATCACCCCCTGCCACGATCACGCGTCCGCGCGGGGAGCGAATGCGCACCGTGACCTCCAGGCACCTCAGCGTACGCCCCGATCATCCACGGGGCAGCCCGTTCGGACGCTCCTGGTCAGAACCTCGTGAGCGACGGCGGAGCCGCGGGAGGACCGGCCGGTGGGCGGCGTTCCGGGCGCGGGGACCCCGGCCGCCGCCCTTCCTCACTCTGGGGGCGGCGGAGCGGGTTCCGGCGGTCGTCGGTTCAGGTCAGGTCGAACTCCCCTTCACGGGCCCCCGATACGAACGCCCCCCACTCCGCGGGCGTGAAGATCAGGGAAGGGCTCTGGGGGAGGCCACTGTTGCGCATCGCGATGAAGCCCTCGACGAAGGCGATCTGGACATCTCCGCGCCCTCGGCTGCTGGACTGCCAGTCGGCTTTGCTGAGGTCCAGCTCCGGCTTGTCCCAGCCCGCGAGCGGGTGCTGCTCGATGGTGCTCTCGGCCACGTCCTGCTCCTCCCGGTTCGTCGTCCGCGGCCAGCCTAGCGATCGGTCCGTGCCGCGCACAGGCCATGTGAGGGGGACGGTGTCAGGAGGTGGGCGGCTCGGCGCCGACCAGCCACATCGAGAAGAACTGGGATCCGCCGCCGTAGGCGTGGCCGAGCACCCTGCGCGCCCCGTCGACCTGGTGCTCTCCGGCCTGGCCGCGTACCTGGAGGGCCGCTTCGGCGAAGCGGATCATGCCGGAGGCGCCGATCGGATTCGTGGAGAGGACGCCGCCCGACATGTTGACGGGCAGGTCGCCCTCCAGTTCGGTCACGCCCGACTCGGTGAGTTTCCATCCCTCGCCCTCGTCGGCGAAGCCGAGGTTCTCCAGCCACATGGGCTCGTACCAGGAGAACGGGACGTACATCTCGACGGCGTCGATGTCGCGGCGGGGGTCCGCGATCCCGGCCTGGCGGTACACGTCCGCCGCGCAGTCCTTTCCGGCCTGCGGGGACACGAAGTCCTTGCCGGCGAAGAGGGTCGGCTCGCTGCGCATGGCGCCGCCGTGCATCCAGGCGGGCGGGCGCGGTGAACGGGCCGCGCCGGCGCGGTCGGTGAGGATCATCGCGCAGGCCCCGTCGGAGGAGGGGCAGGTCTCCGAGTAGCGGATCGGGTCCCAGAGCATGGGCGAGGCCTGGACCTTCTCCAGGGTGATGTCGTGCTCGTGCAGGTGCGCGTACGGGTTCTTCAGCGCGTTGCGGCGGTCCTTGTAGGCGACGAGCGAGCCGACGGTGTCGGGGGCGCCGGTGCGCCGCATGTAGGCGCGTACGTGCGGGGCGAAGAAGCCGCCGGCGCCGGCGAGCAGCGGCTGCTGGAAGGGGATGGGCAGGGACAGGCCCCACATGGCGTTGGATTCGGACTGTTTTTCGTAGGCGAGGGTCAGGACGGTGCCGTGGACGCGGCCGGCGACAAGGTTGGTGGCGACGAGTGCCGTCGATCCGCCGACGGAGCCCGCCGTGTGCACCCGCAGCATGGGTTTGCCGGTCGCCCCGAGCGCGTCCGCCAGGTACAGCTCGGGCATCATGACGCCCTCGAAGAAGTCGGGCGCCTTGCCGATGACGACGGCGTCGATGTCGGCCCACGTCAACTCGGCGTCGGTGAGCGCGCGTCGGGCGGCCTCGCGGACGAGTCCCGCGATGGACACGTCCCGGCGTGCCGCCACGTGCTTGGTCTGGCCGATCCCTACGACGGCCACGGGCTCCTTGCTCATCGGGCGTCCCCTTCGAGTACGGCGACCAGGTTCTGCTGGAGGCAGGGGCCGGAGGTGGCGTGGGCGAGCGCCCGGTCGGACTCCCCGCGGTGGACGCGTGCGGCGGCCTCGCCGATGCGGATGAGCCCTGCCGCCATGATCGGATTGGCGGCGAGGGCGCCTCCCGACGGGTTGACGCGCACGCTGTCGCCGAGCCGCAGCGCCTTGCGCAGGACGACTTCCTGGGAGGAGAAGGGGGCGTGCAGTTCGGCGGTGTCGACGGGTCGTTCGAAGGCGCCCGCCCGTTCGGCGGCGAGCCGGGCGGACGGGGAGTCGGTCAGGTCGCGCACGCCGAGGGAGTGCGCCTCGATGCGGTGGTCGATGCCCCTGATCCAGGCGGGCCGCTCGCACAGTTCACGGGCCCGGTCCCCCGCCGCGAGGATCACGGCGGCGGCGCCGTCGCCGATGGGCGGGCAGTCGCCGGTACGGAGGGGGCGTACGAGGTAGTCGCCCTGGGGCACCGAACCACGGAGCTGGGCGTGGGAGTTGGCGCTCGCGGAGGCCCGGCTGCGGGCGCCGACGGAGGCGAGTCCGGCCTCGTCGGTCTCGCCCGCGTCGATGAGCGCCCGCGCCTGGAGTGCGGCGAGGGCGACCGAGTCGGGCCAGAGCGGGGCCAGGTAGTACGGGTCCAGCTGGCGTGTCAGGACGTCGCGGACGGAGCCGGGCGAGGACTTGCCGTAGGAGTAGACGAGCGCGGTGTCGGCGTCGCCGGTGAGCAGTTTGGTCCAGGCCTCGTACAGCGCCCAGGCGCCGTCCATCTCGACGTGCGACTCGGAGATCGGCGGCCATGCGCCGACGCCGTCGAGCGCCATGGTGAAGGAGAAGGCGCGGCCCGCGAGGTAGTCGGTGGAGCCGGAGCAGGTGAAGTCGATGTCACCGGCCCGCAGGCCCGTCCGGTCGAGGACCTCGTGCAGGACGGGGAGGAGCATCTCCACCTCGGAGAACTCGTCGGAGGTGCGCCGGTGGTCGCTCTGCGCGAAGGCGACGACGGCGATGTCCCTGATGGGCTCCATCTACAGCATCTCCTTGTACGTCTCGTAGTCCGCGTCGGGTTCTCCGGTGGGCCGGTAGTGGTCGGGATGGCGGCCCCCCTCGGACCACACGGGCTCCACGCGCAGGCCCATCCGGACCTCGTCGTAGGGGATGCCGCCGATCCGGCCGTGCAGCGCGAGGCCGGCGCCGTCGAGGGCGATGTGCGCGTATACGTACGGGACTTCGATGTCGAGGTTCTTCGCCTTGATGTTGACGATGCAGTACGTGGTGACGGTGCCGCGCGGTCCGACCTCGACCTGTTCGGAGGTGGCCACCCCGCAGGTGGGGCAGGCCCCCTTGGGCGGGACGTAGACCTTGCGGCAGGAGGGGCAGCGTTCGCCGAGGGTCCGCCGTTCGGCGAGGCCCGCGATGTAGGCGGCCTGGGCGCGGCCCGGCGAGTAGACGTAGTCGAGCCGTGCGGGGGCGACGATTCCCGTGACCATGTCCGCGAACCGGCCGTCGTGGCCCGCGGGTTCGCCCGCCGGTTCGTCCGGGGTGCCGTCGTGGGGCTCGAAGCAGGCGATGTCGGTGATCGCGCCGGAGCGTTCGCGGGCCCAGCGGACGCGGACGCGCATCCCGGTGCGCACGGCCTCGGGGCCGGGGGCGTCGAGGGCGTGCAGCAGGCCGGTGTCGGCGCCGTCGAGCCTGACCAGGACCCAGGCGAAGGGGGTGTCGAGGGGCTGGCCGCGGCGGGGTTCGTGGTTCCAGGCCCAGGTGGTGACGGTGCCGGTGGGGGCGACCTCGACGAGGTCGTGTATCTCCTCGGCGGTGACGGGGTCGTACTCGACGGGCGGGACGAGGGTGCGTCCGTCGGCGGTCCGCACGCCGAGGACGACCTGTTCGCGCAGGCCCGTGAGGAAGGCGCTCTGCACGGGGCCGAGCGAGCGGGTGAAGGGGAACTCGACGACGAGGGGGGCTTTGAGGACTTCGGGCATCCCGGATCTCTCCTTCCAACGGCCGGCCGTGCCGTGTCCGCGGGGCGGACAGGTCACGTCCGGGGCCGGGCGTGCGGGTCAGGCCCGGCGGTAGACGGGCGGGCGCTTCTCGGCGAAGGCCCGGGAGCCTTCCTTGGCGTCGGCCGTGTCGAACACCGGCCAGCCTCGCCGCAGTTCGGCGGCGAGCCCGTCGGTCTCGGTCAGCTCGGCGGTCTCGTACACGGACGCCTTGACGGCCTCGACGGCGAGCGGGCCGCAGGCGTTGATCTGCTCGGCGACGGCGAGCGCCTTCTCCAGGGCCGTGCCGTCGGGCACCACATGACCGATCAGCCCGATGTCCGCGGCCTCTTGCGCGGTGTACGGGCGTCCCGTGAGCAGCATTTCGAGGGCGTGGGTGCGCGGGATCTGGCGTTGCAGCCGCACCGTCGAGCCGCCGATCGGGAAGAGTCCGCGCCTGACCTCGAAGAGCCCGAAGGTCGCGGAGGCTCCCGCGACGCGGATGTCGGTGCCCTGGAGGATCTCGGTGCCGCCCGCGACGCAGTGCCCCTCGACGGCCGCGATCACCGGCTTTCGCGGGCGGTGGTGGCGCAGCATGGCCTTCCAGTGCAGATCGGGGTCGGCCTTGAGCCGGTCCCGGTACTGCTCGCCCTCAAGGCCCCGGCCGGCCAGGGCCTTGAGATCCATCCCGGCGCAGAAGGCACCGCCGGCGCCGGTGAGCACGATCGAGCGGACGGCGTCGTCCTCGTCGGCCTCGACCCAGCCGTCGTACAGACCGACCAGCATCGGCAGCGAGAGCGCGTTCCTGGCCTCGGGCCTGTTGAGCGTGAGCACCAGTGTGGCGCCTTCGCGTTGCACGGTGAGGTGTTCGGTCCCACCCATGGGCGTCCTCCCGTCTCGGATGCGAGAACAGGTTGCAGGAGCCGTCCATCCAGTACAAGGGTTTTCTGACAGACAGTCAGATTTCTTGTGCCGGGGCCCTTCCCACTTGGGTCGGGCTTTGCTCTGATGACCGTCGGGTCCGGGGCGGACACGCCCTGGCGGCACTCGGCCACGGACGTGCACGGTCAGGAGGAGCGGTGGAGTACAACCTTGCCGACCTGTTCGAATCGGTCGTCGACGTGGTCCCGGACCGCGAGGCGCTCGTCTACATCGACCACCCCGGCACGGGCGCGGAACGCCGCCTGACGTACGCGCAGTTGGACGCGGCCGCGAACCGGATCGCGCACCATCTGATCGACAGCGGGATCCGCCCCGGCGAACACCTCGGCCTGCACCTGTACAACGGCGTCGAGTACCTCCAGACGGTGCTGGCCTGCCTCAAGGCACGCATCGTCCCGGTCAACGTCAACTACCGCTACGTGGAAGACGAGTTGGCCTACCTCTACCAGGACGCGGACCTGGTGGCCCTGGTCTTCGACGCGGAGTTCGGCGACCGGGTGGCGGCGGCACGGCCACGGGCACCGCGGCTGCGGCATCTCGTCCGCGTGGGGGCCGCCGCACCCGGAGCGGGCGCGGAGGGCCCGGCGGGCTCCGAAGGCGCGGTGGACGCCGTGGACTTCGGTGACGCCGAGGCCACTGGTTCGCCCCTGCGCGGATTCTCCCCGCGTTCCGCGGACGACCAGTTCATCATCTACACCGGCGGCACGACGGGGATGCCCAAGGGCGTCATGTGGCGGCAGGAGGACCTCTTCTTCGCCGGGCTCGGGGGTGGCGCGCCGACCGGCGATCCGGTGACGAAGCCACAGGAGCTCGCCGAGCGCGTCGCGGCCGGGGGTGCCGGGATCACCTTCTTCCCCACTCCCCCGCTGATGCACGGCACTTCGACGCTCACCGCCTTCATCGGCTTCAACTTCGGCCAACGGGTCGTGCTGCACCGCAAGTTCTCACCCGAGGACGTCCTGCGCACGATCGAGAAGGAGAAGGTGACCAGTGTGTCGCTGGTCGGCGACGCGATGCTGCGGCCCCTGATCGACGCGCTGAACGGCCCCCTGAAGGGCACGGACTGCTCCGCCCTGTTCAGCGTGTCCTCATCCGGCGCGATCATGTCGGACACCGTGCGCGAACAGTTCCAGGCGCTCGTCCCGAACGTGATGCTGCTGAACAACTTCGGCTCCTCGGAGTCCGGCTTCAACGGCACCGCGACGGCCGACTCCGGACCCGGGCGCGGCTTCCGCATCCGCGTCAACGCCCGTACGCAGGTGGTGGATCCGGTGACGTACGAGCCGGTCACGGCGGGCGAACCGGGACGGGTCGCCCAGCGCGGCCATGTGCCCCTCGGCTACTACAACGACCCGAAGAAGACCGCCGAGACGTTCTTCCGCAAGGGCGACGAACGCTGGGTGCTCCTCGGCGACATGGCCACGGTCGACGAGGAGGGCATCGTCATCATTCTCGGCCGCGGCTCCCAGTGCATCAACACCGGCGGCGAGAAGGTGTACCCCGAAGAGGTCGAACAAGCCCTGAAATCGCATCCGGACGTGTACGACGCCCTGGTAGCCGGAGTGCCGGACCCGAAGTGGGGCAGCCACGTGGCGGCCGTCGTCCAGCTCCGCGAGGGCGCGCCGCGGCCGTCGCTCGACGACATCCAGACGCACTGCCGCGCCCGTCTGGCCGGGTACAAGGTCCCGCGCCAGTTGGTGATCACCGACTCCATCCAGCGTTCGCCGAGCGGCAAGGCCGACTACCGGTGGGCGCGGGAGGTGGCGGTGACGGCGGACCGGTAGCGGCCGGCGGTGACATCCGGGTGATCCTGTCGACGTACTCTGTGCGCGGTCGGCCTCCGCCGTTGAACCGGAGGTGACGGCCGGCCGTATGGGGGGTGACGGAAAAGCCTCCGTCGCGCCAGCACCGGGTTACGCACGGAAGGACCTTCGGGTGTCGCACCACACGCCTCCTCGTCAACTGCCGGATGCCGAAGCGGGTCCGGACCCCGACGCGACGGCGCCGGACGCGACCCGGGGGGACCCCGAGGCGGCCGAACGGACCGGGGCGCACACCGGTGCCGGAACGGATGAGCGGGCGGAGGAGCGGGCCGACGACGAAGAGCACCGCGATACCCCCGTCGAAGCCGGCGTCCCACGCCCCACCGCCCACGACGAAACCACCACGCACCCGGCCGACGACGAGGCCACCGTCCCGCACCCCGCCGACGACGAGGCCGCCGTCCCGCGCACCGCCGCCGCCCCTGCCGAGCCCACCGTCCCGCACGCCACCACCGACGACGAAGGCACCGTCCCGCACGCCACCGGTGAGGACGAGCCCACCGTCACGGACCCCGCGGAGGACGAAGCCGCCTCCGAGGCCGCCGACCGGCATCCGTCCGAGCCCGCGTCCCCGGACGAAGCCGAACCCGCCGCGGACGCCGCCTCCGCCGTCCGTCCCGGATGGTTCGGGTGGTTCGGGTGGCGCCGGCGCCACCCGCGGGCCGCGCGTGCCGTGCGGGTGGGCACGACCGTCCTGGCCGGTGCGCTGGTGGTCACCATCCTCATCCTGCCCAACCGCCTCGACTGGATGAGCGTCCGGGCGTTCTTCCGCCTCCCGGTCGAGGCGGTCTTCCTGTCGGCCGTCCTGCTCGTCCTGCCGGCGAGGGCGCGGCGCGTCACGGCCGGATCCCTCGGGGTGCTCCTCGGGCTGTCCGCCATCCTGAAGTGCCTCGACATGGGCTTCCGCCAGACCCTGGCCCGGCCGTTCGACCTGGTCTTCGACTGGGTCCTGCTGAGCGACGGGGCGGACTGGGTCAAGGACTCCTTCGGGCGCTCGGGCGAGGTGCTCGCGGTGGTCGGGGTGATCGTCCTGGTCATCGCCGTGCTCGCCCTGAGCGTGCTCGCGATGACGCGGCTGGCGGACGTCCTGGCCCGGCACCGCACCGGGGCCGTACGCGCCACGCTCGTCCTCGGCGTGGCCTGGGTCGTCTGCTTCACCATGGGCGCGCAGACCGGCGGCGTCACGATCGCCACCAAGGGCTACGCCCAGTACCTCTCCAACCGTGTGCAGTACGTCCGCGACGGCCTCGGTGACGCCGACGTCTACAAGAAGCAGATGGCCGTCGACGCCTTCGCCGACACCCCGTCCGACCAGTTGCTGACCGGGCTGCGCGGCAAGGACGTGATGCTCACCTTCATCGAGAGCTACGGCCGGGTGGCCATCGACGACCCGGCGATGGGACCGGAGGTCGACGCGACGCTCAGGGAGGGCGACGCGAGGCTGAAGGCGGCGGGCTTCTCGGCGCGCAGCGGCTGGCTCAAGTCGCCGGTGACGGGCGCCGGCAGCTGGCTCGCCCACTCGACGTTCCTGTCCGGCACGTGGGTCAAGAACCAGCAGCGATACCGGTCCCTGACCACCAGTGACCGCGCGACCCTCACCAGCTACTTCCAGAAGACCGGCGCGTGGCGCACGGTCGGCATCGTCCCCGGCGTGCGCAAGGCCTGGCCCGAGGGCAAGTACTTCGGCCTCGACCACATCTACGACTCGACGCACCTCGGCTACCAGGGTCCGTACTTCAGCTGGACGCCGGTACCGGACCAGTTCAGCCTGGAGTCCTTCCAGAAGCTGGAGCACGGCAGGAAGAACCGCGACCCGATCATGGCGGAGATCATCCTCGCCTCCAGCCACAACCCCTGGTCCCCCATCGCCCGCACGATCGACTGGAAGGACCTCGGGGACGGCAAGGTCTTCTACAAGATCAAGAAAGAGGGGACGAACCCCACGGAGGTCTGGAAGAGCTCGAAGCGTGTGCGGACCGAGTACCGCAAGGCCATCCAGTACTCCCTGGACAGCCTGACCCAGTGGGTCCAGCGCTACGGCGACGACGACACCGTCCTCGTCTTCCTCGGCGACCACCAGCCCGTTCCGACGGTCACCGGGAACAGCGCCGACAGGGACGTGCCCGTCACCATCGTCGCCCGCGACCCGAAGGTGCTGGACCGCGTCTCCGGCTGGGGCTGGACGGACGGGCTCAAGCCCGCGGCCGACGCGCCGGAATGGCCGATGAACGAGTTCCGCGACCGCTTCATGACGGCGTACGGCCCGAACCCGGACACCGGGGCCGCGACGACGTCGCACTGACGGCCCCGAGCCCGGCCGGGCCCTTCCCGCTCCCGCGGAGGCCCCGGCCCGCTCCGAACGTCCGACCCGAACACAGCGGGCCCGCAGCCTCCCCGGCCGCGGGCCCGCCGCGTTGCGCGGACACCCCGCGCCTGCCCGGCACCGGATCCGCGGCACCCTCCCCATTGACCCCGAGGGTTCACGAATCTAACCTGAGTTCTCATACATAGACAGCATCTGCATACAGGGATGAGACTCATGGCAGGGTTCAGCACGGATCCGGGCGACGTGGTCCAGCGGCTGCGGGACGGCATGGCGAGCGGGGTCCTGTCCTTCCCGCTCACGAGCTTCACGGCGGACGGCGACCTCGACCCGGAGTCCTACCGGACCTACCTGGCCGCCCAGGTCGCCACGGCCCCCGGCGCGGTGTTCCCCGCCTGCGGAACCGGCGAGTTCAGCGCGCTGGACGAGGACGAGTACCGCGCCGTGGTCACCGCCACGGTCGAGATCGCGGACGGCCGCATGCCCGTGGTCGCGGGCACCGGCTACGGATGGGCGCAGGCGCTGCGGTTCGCCCGGATCGCCGAGGAGGCCGGCGCGGACGCCCTCCTCGTACTGCCGCACTACCTCGTCGAGGCCCCCGAGTCCGGCCTGGTCGAGCAGCTGCGCCGGATCGCCGCCGGCACCCGGCTGCCGCTCGTCGCCTACCAGCGCGGCCCGGTCGCCTTCACCCCCGAGGGCCTGCGGGCCGTCGCGGCGATCCCGAGCGTCATCGGGCTCAAGGACGGACACAGCGACCTCGACCGGCTCCAGCGCCTCACGCTCGCCGCGCCCGACGGCTTCCTGTTCTTCAACGGGGCCGCCACCGCCGAGATCCAGGCCCGCGCGTACGCCGCCGTGGGCGTCCCCGCCTACTCGTCGGCCGTCCACGCGTTCGCACCCGAGATCGCCGGCGCCTTCTTCAGCGCCCTGCGCACCGGCGACGAGGCCACCGTGAACAAGCTGCTGCGCGACTTCTACGTCCCGCTCGTCGAGCTGCGCGACACGGTGCCCGGCTACGCCGTGTCCCTCGTCAAGGCCGCCGCCCGGCTGCGGGGGCTGCCCGTCGGCCCGGTGCGCGCGCCGCTCACCGATCCCGCCCCGGCCGATCTGACCGCTCTGGAGCTGATCCTCGACACCGGACTGGCCCTCGTCGGAGCGGTGCGGCGGCCCGCCTGAGGCACGCGGGGGAACGGCCCCACGGGGCTCGGGCCGGGCCGACCCCCCGGCCCGGCCCGTCGCCGTCACCCTGGGATTCCCGGCCCCGGTCACCCACGTACGCAAGGAATGTGATGAAGAGTCAGCAACCGACGATCGCCGAGTTCTCCGTCTACCCCGTCGCCGGACGGGACTGCATGGAACTGAACCTGTCGGGCGCCCACGGTCCCTGGTTCACCCGCAATGTCGTGGTCCTCAAGGACTCCGAGGGGCGGACCGGGCTCGGCGAGGTGCCGGGCGGGGAGAAGATCACCCGGACACTGCGCGACGCCGGGTCCCTGGTCCTCGGGGCGAAGGTGGGCGACCACCAGCGTGTCCTGCGCGAGATCGGGGACCGTTTCGGCGACCGGGACGCGGGCGGCCGCGGCGCCCAGACCTTCGACCTGCGCACGACCGTCCACGCCGTCACGGCCGTCGAGTCGGCCCTTCTCGACCTGCTCGGACAGCACCTCGACGTGCCCGTCGCCGCCCTCCTCGGGGACGGCCAGCAGCGTGACCGGGTCCGGGTGCTCGGCTACCTCTTCTTCGTCGGCGACCCGGACCGCACGGATCTGCCGTACGTACGCGAGAGCGGCTCGGACGTGGACTGGTACCGCCTGCGGCACGAGGAGGCGCTGACGCCCGCCGGGATCGTCCGGCAGGCCGAGGCCGCCCACGCGCTGTACGGCTTCCGTGACTTCAAGCTCAAGGGCGGTGTCCTGGAAGGCGCGGAGGAGGTCGCGGCCGTACGCGCGCTCAAGGACCGCTTCCCCGACGCCCGCGTGACGCTCGACCCCAACGGCGCCTGGTCCCTGCGCGAGGCGATCGAGCTGTGCGGACCGCTGGCCGGCACGCTCGCCTACGCCGAGGATCCCTGCGGCGCCGAGGACGGCTACTCGGGGCGGGAGATCCTGGCCGAGTTCCGCCGGGCGACGGGGCTGCCGACGGCGACCAACATGATCGCCACGGACTGGCGGCAGCTCACCCACGCCCTGGCGCTCCAGTCGGTCTCGATCCCGCTCGCCGACCCTCACTTCTGGACCATGCGCGGCTCGGTGCGTGTGGCCCAGCTCTGCAACGCGATGGGCCTGACCTGGGGCTGCCACTCGAACAACCACTTCGACATCTCGCTGGCCATGGTCACCCACTGCGGAGCCGCGGCACCGGGCCCGTACAACGCCCTCGACACCCACTGGATCTGGCAGGAGGGCCTGGAACGGCTCACGGTCGACCCGCCGCGCATCGTCGACGGCGAGATCGCCGTGCCGGACGCACCGGGCCTCGGCGTCGAGCTGGACATGGACCGGCTGCTCGCGGCGCACGAGCTGTACCTGAAGGAGGCCCTCGGCGCCCGGGACGACGCGGTCGCCATGCGCCACCTGGTCCCCGGGTGGGAATTCGATCCCAAGCGGCCCGCCCTGGTGCGCTGACCGCCGCCCGGGGCCGGACCCCTCCGGCTCCGGCTCCCGCAAAAAGCGCCGCCGACCCCTTGCACCGGCCACGGACACCTCATTACTGTCCGGAGCAGGACGACCGAATGATCGGTCGTCCGGTATGGCATGGTTGGCGAGGAAGAAGGCGCGATGACGGGCGGCTCGACGGACTCGAAGGGCCTGCTCGACGCGGGCGAGCGGCTGGACGCGGAGGAGCTGCGGGCGCTCCAGCTGGAGCGGCTGCGCGCGTCGCTGCGGCACGCGTACGAGAACGTCCCCTTCTACCGCGAGTCCTTCGACAAGGCCGGACTGCGCCCCGACGACTGCCGCTCGCTCGCCGATCTGGCCCGGTTCCCGTTCACGACGAAGGCGGACCTGCGGGAGAACTACCCGTACGGGATGTTCGCCGTGCCGCAGGAGCGGATCCGGCGCATCCACGCGTCGAGCGGGACGACCGGCCGCCCCACGGTCGTCGGCTACACGGAGAACGACCTGTCCATGTGGGCCGACATGGTGGCCCGTTCGATCCGCGCGGCGGGCGGCCGGCCCGGCGACAAGGTCCACATCGCCTACGGCTACGGGCTGTTCACGGGCGGACTCGGCGCCCACTACGGCGCTGAACGGCTCGGCTGTACGGTGATCCCCGCGTCCGGCGGCATGACGGCACGTCAGGTCCAGCTGATCCAGGACCTGAAGCCCGAGATCATCATGGTGACACCGTCGTACATGCTGACCCTGCTCGACGAGTTCGAGCGCCAGGGCGTGGACCCGCGCGGCACCTCGCTGCGGGTCGGCGTGTTCGGGGCCGAGCCGTGGACCGAGGAGATGCGCCGCGAGATCGAGGAGCGGTTCGCGATCGACGCGGTGGACATCTACGGCCTCTCGGAGGTCATCGGCCCCGGGGTCGCCCAGGAGTGCGTGGAGACCAAGGACGGTCTGCACGTCTGGGAGGACCACTTCTACCCGGAGGTCGTCGATCCCCTCACCGGTGAGGTGCTGCCGGACGGCGAGGAGGGCGAGCTGGTCTTCACCTCGCTCACCAAGGAGGCCATGCCCGTGATCCGCTACCGGACACGGGACCTGACGCGGCTGCTGCCCGGTACGGCGCGGGCCTTCCGCCGGATGGAGAAGATCACCGGGCGCAGCGACGACATGGTCATCCTGCGCGGGGTCAATCTCTTCCCCACGCAGATCGAGGAGATCGTGCTGCGGACACCGGGCGTCGCCCCGCACTTCCAGCTCCGGCTGACCCGCGAGGGCCGCCTCGACGCGCTCACCGTGCGGGCGGAGGCCCGGTCGGGTGCCACACCCGAGACGCGCGAGGCGGCGGCGCGGGCGATCACCGCGGGCGTCAAGGACGGGATCGGCGTCTCGGTCACCGTGGAGATCGTCGAACCGGAGTCCCTGGAGCGGTCGGTGGGCAAGCTCAAGCGGATCGTGGACCTGCGTCCGCGCGCCTGACCGGCCGCGGACAGGGCCGCGGGGGCTCCTGACACCCCCGCGGCCCTGTCCGCTACGCCTTGCCGAACCGGTCCCGCAGTTCCCGCTTCAGGATCTTCCCGCTGGCGTTGCGGGGCAGCTCGTCCACGAACAGGACCCGCTTGGGCGCCTTGAAGTGGGCGAGCTTCTCGCGTGCGTGGGCGATCAGTTCGTCCTCGGTGACCTCGCCCCGGGGGACGACGACCGCGGTGACGGCCTCGATCCAGCGCTCGTCGGGCAGCCCGACGACGGCGACCTCGGCGACCCCCTCGTGCGTGTACAGGGCGTCCTCGACCTGCCGCGAAGCGACCAGGACACCACCGGAGTTGATGACGTCCTTCACCCGGTCCACCACGGTGAAGTATCCGTGGGCGTCGCGCACGGCGAGGTCTCCCGAGTGGAACCAGCCGTCGCGGAACGCCTCGGCCGTCTCCTCGGGCTTGTCCCAGTAGCCCTCGCACAACTGCGGTGAGCGGTAGACGACTTCGCCCGGTGTTCCGTCCGGCACGTCCTTGCCGTCCTCGTCGACGACCCGCGCGTCCACGAACAGCACCGGAGTGCCGCACGAGTCCATCCGGCCCTTGTGCTCGTCGGGCCCGAGGACGGTGGCGAGGGGACCGATCTCGCTCTGGCCGAAGCAGTTGTAGAAGGCCAGCTTCGGCAGCCGTTCGCGCAGCCGTTCCAGGACGGGGACCGGCATGATCGACGCGCCGTAGTACGCCTTGCGCAGGCCGCTCAGGTCGCGTTCGGCGAAGTCGGGACGGTTCGACAGCCCGATCCACACGGTGGGCGGGGCGAACAGGCTGTCCGCGCGGCCCGCCTCGATCAGGTCGAGGATCTGTCCGCCGTCCGGCGCGTCGAGGATCGTGTTCGAGGCGCCGACCGCGAGGTAGGGCAGCAGGAACACGTGCATCTGCGCCGAGTGGTAGAGCGGCAGCGAGTGCACCGGCAGGTCCCCGGCGCTCAGATCGAGGGCGGTGATCGCGCTCAGGTACTCGTGCACCAGGGCGCGGTGCGTCATCATCGCGCCCTTGGGCAGCGCGGTGGTGCCCGAGGTGTACAGGAGCTGCACGAGCGTGTCGCCGCGGGGCTCGTCACCGTCGTACGGGCGTGCCGCCTCCAGCCGCAGAAGGAGCGAGTCGTCGGCGTCGCGCAGCGGCAGGGTCCGTACGCCCTCCGGGAGCCGGCCGGCGAGGTCGGGGTCGGTCAGGACCAGGGCGCATCCCGACTGGCCGACGATGTAGGCGAGGTCGTCACCGGTCAGGTTCTGGTTCACGGGCACATGGACGAGTCCCGCGCGGGAGCAGGCGAGGAAGCCGATCAGATAGGCGTCCGAGTTGTGGCCGTAGGCGCCGACGCGGTCCCCGGGGTTCAGCCCCTCGTCGAGGAGGACGGTCGCCGCGCGGGAGACGGCGTCGTCGAGTTCCGCGTAGGTCCAGGAGCGCTCCCGGTAGTCGACGGCGCGCCGCGCCGGTGTGCGCCGGGCACTGCGCCGCAGCACCCCGTCAACCGTACTGCCGTGTCCAGGCGTCATGTCACGTGATCCTCGGTCCACGGGAGGGGGAGGTCAAGTCACCGCACGCGAGCCGAACGGAAGCCGGACGGAAGCGGGGCGGACACGCCAGCGGCGTACTACCCGTTGGTACGCTCAACCGCCCCTTCCCTCAATGATGTTGGGAGGCACCATGCGCACCCGTGGAAGACGGTTACTCGTCACGGCCGTCGCTCTGTTGACCGCCGCGACCGCGCTGCCCGCGGCCGCGGCCGAGCGGCACGCCGGACAGGAACATCCCTCGCACGGCGGCCTGTCGGCCGTGATCCGCTACACCGAGTACGGCATTCCGCACATCGTCGCCGAGGACTACGCGAACCTCGGCTTCGGCACCGGCTGGGCCCAGGCCGCCGACCAGGTGTGCACCCTGGCCGACGGGTTCGTGACCCTGCGCGGCGAGCGGTCCCGCTGGTTCGGGCCCGCCGCGGCACCGGACGGTTCGCTCTCCTCCGCGTCCACGAACCTCTCCAGCGACCTCTACTACCGCGGTGTGCGCGAGGCCGGCACGGTCGAGGAACTGCTCGCCGAGCCCGCCCCGCGGGGACCCAGCCGCGATGTCAAGGACCTGATGCGGGGATGGGCGGCCGGCTACAACGCGTGGCTGTCGCAGAACCGCGTCACCGATCCGGCGTGCAAGGGAGCCGCCTGGGTCCGCCCGGTGACCCAGGTGGACGTCGCCGCGCGCGGGTTCGCGCTGGCCGTGCTCGGCGGCCAGGGGCGCGCGGCCGACGGCATCACGGCCGCGCAGCCACCGGCGACGGCGACGGCGGCGGCGGCGGCGGCAGGCACCGATGACCCCGACGTGAAGCGCACCGCCGTCGCCGCCCGCGAGCTGTTCGACACCGCCGACATGGGGTCGAACGCCGTCGCCTTCAGCGGGGCCTCGACCGCGAACGGCCGTGGTCTGCTGCTCGGCAATCCGCACTACCCCTGGCAGGGCGGACGCCGCTTCTGGCAGGTGCAGCAGACGATCCCCGGCGAGCTGAACGTCCAGGGCGGGGCCCTGCTCGGCACGGCGACGGTGTCCATCGGTCACACCGCCCGGATCGCCTGGAGCCACACGGTCGCGACGGGCGTCACGCTCAACCTCCATCAGCTCACGCTCGATCCGGCCGATCCGACGACGTATCTCGTGGACGGCAGGCCGGAGCGGATGACCCGGCGCGACGTCACCGTCGGCGTGCGGGACGGCACGCCGGTGACGCGCACCCAGTGGTGGACCCGGTACGGCCCCGTCGTCACCACGCTCGGCGCCCAGGTGCCGCTGCCGTGGACGGCCACGACGGCGTACGCGCTCAACGACCCGAACGCGGCCAACCTCCGCGCCCCGGACACCGCGTTGGGCTTCAGCAGGGCCCGCGACACGGCGGGCGTCCTCGCGGCGCTCACCCGAACCCAGGGCCTGCCGTGGGTGAACACGATCGCCGCCGACTCCGGCGGCCACACCCTCTTCACCCAGTCACAGGTGCTCCCGCGCGTCACCGACGAGTTGGTCCAGCGCTGCTCGACGCCGCTGGGCCGGGCCCTGTACCCGTCGTCCGGGGTCGCCGTGCTGGACGGATCGCGCGGCGACTGCGCGCTCGGCGGTGATCCCGACGCCGTGCAGCCCGGCATCTTCGGTCCGGCGAGGATGCCGGTGCTGAAGGACGCGCCGTACGCGGAGAACTCCAACGACAGTGCCTGGCTGGCGAACGCGGACCGGCCGCTGACCGGGTACGAGCGGGTGTTCGGCACGATCGGCACCCAACGCTCGATGCGTACGCGCGGAGCCGTCGAGGACGTGGCCCGGATGGCCGCGCGGGGGCGGCTGACCGTGCGGGATCTCCAGGCGCAGCAGTTCGCGAACCGGGTGCCCGCGGGTGATCTCGTCGCGGCCGACGCGGCGCGTGCCTGTGCCGCGCTGCCGGGCGGCACGGCGACGGGCTCCGACGGCAGGGCCGTCGACCTGAGTGAGGCGTGCGGTGTGCTGCGGGCCTGGGACCGTTCGATGGACACCGGGAGCCGGGGCGCCCTGTTCTTCGACCGTTTCTGGCGGAAGCTGACGGCCACGGTGCCGGCGGCGCGGCTCTGGAAGGTCCCGTTCTCGGCGGCCGATCCGGTCCGCACCCCGAACACCCTCGACACCTCCGTACCGGGCTTCGCGACGGCGCTGGCCGATACGGTGACGGAGCTGCGGGCAGCGGGAATCGCCCTCGACGCACGGCTGAGCACCGGCCAGTTCGTCGTACGGAACGGCCGGCGCATCCCCGTTCCGGGCGGCACGGAGTCCCTCGGGGTGTGGAACAAGGTGGAGATGCCGTGGAATCCGGCGGCCGGCGGCTATACGGAGGTCACGACGGGGTCCTCGTACATCCAGGCCGTCGGCTGGGACGGCGGCCGCTGCCCGGTCGCCCGCACCCTGCTGACGTACTCCCAGTCCTCGAACCCGAACTCGCCGCACTACAGCGATCAGACGCGGCTGTTCTCGGGCGAGCGGTGGGTGACGTCCCGGTTCTGCGAGAAGGACATCCTGTCGTCGCCGGGGCTGCGGGTGGTCAAGGTGAGCGACCACCGCTGACCTCCGGCGGAGGATGACGGTGCGCGCGGTGCCCGGAGCGGATCCGGGCACCGCGCGCGGCCGGGTCACATCGTCCGGGTGCGGCCCTCCCAGTAGGGGTCGCGGAGCCGTCGCTTGTACAGCTTTCCGTTGGGGTCGCGGGGCAGGGCGGCGATGAAGTCGACGCTCTTGGGCCGCTTGTACCCGGCGAGTTGCCGCTCGCAGTGGCCGAGGATGTCGGCGGCGAGCGCCGGTCCTGGTTCGTGGCCCGGCGCGGCCTCCACCACGGCCTTGACCTCCTCGCCCCAGTCGTCGTGCGGGATGCCGAAGGCGGCCGCGTCGGCGACGGCGGGGTGGGAGAGCAGCGCCGCCTCGATCTCGGCCGGGTAGATGTTGACCCCGCCGGAGATGATCATGTCGATCTTGCGGTCGCGGAGGAAGAGATAGCCGTCCTCGTCGAGCAGGCCGAGGTCCCCGACGGTGAAGAAGTCGCCGATGCGGTTCTTCCGGGTCTTGGTCTCGTCCTTGTGGTACGAGAATCCGCCGGTGCTCATCTTCATGTAGACGGTGCCGAGTTCACCGGGCGGCAGCCGGTTGCCGTCGTCGTCGAAGACGGCCAGTTCGCTGATGGGCCAGGCCTTGCCGACGGTGCCGGGCTTCTTCAGCCAGTCCTCGGCGGTCGCGAAGGCGCCGCCGCCCTCGCTGGCCGCGTAGTACTCCTCGACGCTCTGCCCCCACCACGCGATCATGGCCCGTTTCACATGGTCGGGGCACGGGGCGGCGCCGTGGATGGCGTGCCGCATGGAGGTGACGTCGTAGCGGGCCTTGACCTCGTCGGGGAGGGCCAGCAGCCGGTGGAACTGGGTCGGCACCATATGGGTGTGCGTACACCGGTGTACGTCGATGACCCGCAGCATCTCCTCGGGCGTCCACTTGTCCATCAGCACCAGCCGGTGGCCGATGTGCAGGGAAGCGCCCGCGAACTGGAGGACCGCGGTGTGGTAGAGCGGCGAGCAGACGAGGTGCACGTTGCCGTCGAACGGCCTGATGCCGAAGATGGCGAGGAAGCCGCCGAGATACGACTCCTCGGGGAGCTTGCCGGGCAGCGGGCGCCTGATGCCGCGGGGGCGGCCGGTGGTGCCCGAGGTGTAGTTCATGACCCAGCCGAGGGTGCGGTCTGCGGGCACGGAACCGGGCTGTCCGTCGAGGAGTTCGGCGTACGGGCGGAAACCCTCGACGGCGCCGACCGCGTACCGCTGTGCCGGGGCGAGCTTCGCCTCGTCGGCGGCGTGCCGGGCGGCGTCGGCGAAGCGTTCGTGGGCGATGAGGACCTTGGCCCCGGAGTCGGAGACGATCCAGGCGATCTCGGGTCCGACGAGGTGGTGGTTGACGGGGACGAGGTAGAGGCCCGCCTGCGAGGCGGCGAGGTAGGCGACGAGGAACTCGACGCCGTTGGGCAGGACGACGGCGAAGGAGTCGCCGCGTTCGAGGCCGGCGGCGCGCAGTCCGTGGACGAGGCCGTTGGCCGCCTCGTGCAGCCGCCCGGCGGTCCACTCCTCGCCTGTGGGGGTGACGAGGACGACGCGCTCGGGGTCGGCGCCGGCCTGGGCCCAGAAGCCGTTGGGTGATGTGGTCATGCCTCTTCTCCCCTGCCCGCGATGCGGTTGATGCGGTCCACGGCGTGCTCGAAGCCCCGGGTCAGGTCGTCGAAGACCTCCTGGACGGAACGTTCGCTGTTCATCCGGCCGACGATCTGCCCGACGGGGGTGCCGAGCAGCGGCTCCACCTCGTACTTCTGGATGCGGGAGACGGCGTCGGCGACGAGGAGTCCCTGGAGCGGCATGGGGAGTGTGCCGGGCCCGTCCGGGTCGTCCCAGGCGTCGGTCCACTCGGTGCGCAGCTGGCGTGCGGGCTTGCCGGTCAGGGCGCGGGAGCGGACGGTGTCGCCGGATCCGGCCGCGAGCAGTTTGCGGGTGACGGCCGGGGAGTGCATGTCGGCCTCCGTCACGGTCAGCCACACCGATCCGAGCCACACTCCCTGGGCGCCGAGGCTCAGCGCGGCGGCCACCTGCTGTCCGCTGCCGATGCCGCCCGCCGCCAGGACCGGCAACGGGCCCACGGCGTCGATGACTTCGGGGGTGAGCACCATCGAGGCGATCTCCCCGGTGTGTCCGCCCGCCTCGTAGCCCTGGGCGACGACGATGTCGATGCCGGCCTCGGCGTGCTTGCGCGCGTGCCGGGCGCTGCCCGCGAGGGCCGCGACGAGGACCCCGCGGTCGTGGGCGCGCCGGACCACGTCCGCGGGCGGCGAGCCCAGCGCGTTGGCCAGCAGTCTGATCGGGTAGTCGAAGGCGACGTCGAGCTGGCCGCGGGCGACCTGTTCCATCCAGCCGGTGATGCGCCAGCCGGACGCCTCGCCCTCCGCGAGTTCGGGGACGCCGTACTTGGCGAGGGTGTCCTCGACGAACCGGCGGTGGCCCTCCGGGATCATCGCCTCGACGTCGGCCTCGCTGACCCCCTCGACCTTCTTGGCGGGCATGACGACGTCGAGGCCGTAGGGCCTGCCGTCGACGTTCGCCTCGATCCAGTCGAGGTCGCGCTCCAGGTCCGTGGGGTCGGTGTAGCGGACCGCGCCGAGCACACCGAATCCGCCCGCGCGGCTGATGGCCGCGGCGACGGCGGGAAACGGCGTGAAGCCGAAGATGGCGTGCTCGACTCCCAGTTCCTTGCTCAGCTCCGTCTGCATGCGCGCAGGATGCCGCAGACGTCCGGACGAGGGAAGGCCTTTTCTGATACTCCGTCAGATAACCGGACACCCCTCCGGGAGGGTTGACACGCCCGCGCCTGACGGGAAAGTTTCACTCGGCACAGCAGACCCGGAAAGATATTTTCAGGCGACGCGAGCGAGAGGCTTCCCGATGACCGAAGGCGCGAAGGACCCGGCGAAAGACACACAGGACAGAGCGCGCGACGGGCTGACCCGTCGTCAGTGGGGCCGGGGCGTACTGGCGATGGGCGGGGCGGTGGCCCTCGCCCCCTTCCCCGCGGGCCCGGCGGCGGCCTCGGCGGGGAACGGCCACCGGACGCTCCGGCACGGCACACCCCGGCAGGCCGGACTGCTCGCCGGCCATCTTCGCCAACTCGTGGCGGACGCGCAGACGTTCCTCGCGCCCTCTCCCCGGCACCCCTGGTACGCCGGTGCCGTCCTGCTCGCGGGGCGGGGCGGCGTCGTGGCCCTGCACGAACCGATCGGCATGGCCGTGCGCTACGCGGCGTACGACGAGAAGACGGACACCGGCGTGGAGTTCCCCGCGGACCGCCGGATCCCGGCGTCGAGCGACACGGTCTACGACCTCGCCTCCGTGTCCAAGCTGTTCACGTCGATCCTCGCGGTGCAGCAGCTGGAGCGCGGCGCCCTGGAACTGGAGGCCGCCGTCGCCTCGTACCTCCCGGAGTTCGCGGGCGGCGGCAAGCAGAGCGTGACCGTCCGTCAACTGCTCACCCACACCTCGGGGTTCCGTTCGTGGATCCCGCTGTACAAGGCTCCGACCCGCGAGGGGAAGCTCCAGCTCATCTGGGACGAGAAGCCCGTCTCGCCGCCCGGCAGCGCCTACCTGTACTCCGACCTGAACCTGATCTCGCTCCAGCTCGTCCTGGAGCGGATCACCGGCCGGAGCCTCGACACGCTGCTGCGCGACGAGATCACCGGCCCCCTCGGCATGGAGGACACCCGCTACAACCCGCCCGCCTCGTGGAAGCCGCGGATCGCCGCCACCGAGGACGCCCGGGCGCCCTGGTCGGGACTGGACCGGGGACTCGTGTGGGGTGAGGTCCACGACGAGAACGCGTACTCCCTGGGCGGGGTGGCCGGTCACGCCGGGGTCTTCTCCTCCGCCTGGGACCTGGCGGTCCTCGGCCGGACGCTGCTGAACGGCGGTGCCTACGGCCGGGCGCGCATCCTGCGGCCGGAGTCGGTGGACCTGATGTTCACCGACTTCAACACCGCTTTCCCGGGCGACGAGCACGGCCTCGGCTTCGAGCTCCACCAGCACTGGTACATGGGCGCGATGGCGACACCGCGCACCGCCGGCCACACCGGCTTCACCGGCACCTCGCTCGTGCTCGACCCGACGACCGACTCCTTCCTGATCGTCCTCGGCAACTCCGTTCATCCCGTGCGCACCTGGCGATCCGGATCCGCTCCCCGGGTCGCCGCCGGAAACCATCTCGCGCGAGCCGTCGCGGTGCGTCCGGCGCACGGCCGCACCTCGTGGTTCTCCGGAATGACGAGCTCGTCGACGGCGACCCTGACCCTGCCCGCGCTCGACACCACCGCCGGTCCGACGCGGTTTCGCTGCGCGCTGTGGTGGGACACCGAACCCCGGTCGGACGTCCTGTTCCTGGAGTCCTCCACCGACGGCGGCACGACCTGGCAGCCGGTCCCCTTCACGACCCGGCGGCGGCCCGAGGACCCGCAGGACCATCCGGCGGGCACGGCCACCGGCTGGTCGGGACGCGCGTGGCACCGGCTCGGCGCCGGCCTGCCGAGCGCTGCGGCGCTCACACTGCGCTGGCGGTACACCACCGACCGGCTGTACGTCGGCCGCGGCGCGTACGTCGGCGCGCTGCGGGTCGAGACGGGTGACCGCGTCGCCTTCGACGAGTCCCGGCCCACGGACGCGGCGCGCATCACGGCGGCGGGCTGGGAGCCGGCCCGGGACTGATCCCGGGACTTCACGCTCATCCGGTCGGCATCCACACCTCTGACACCGAAAGCGGCCTCTGCCCCGAATGGGCAGAGGCCGCCGTGGTTCACGACGTCACATCAGGCGATGGTGAGCCCGGCCGGGCTGCTACAGGTCGATGTCCAGACATCCCGGGCCCCGTATTCGCCGACGCACGCCTCGTAGTACACGTAAGTCCCCTCGGGAAGCCCGTAATTGCAGTCCACGAACCCGTTGAGAGCGCCGTCGGCGTCCCAGCAGTAGTGGTACTGGTCATTCGGGCCGGGCTGGCGCCACCGCCCGACGGCCGAGTGACCGTCCGCCCTGACGTCCTCGACCCGGAGGTGCTCGCCGTAGGAGAAGAACTTGGCTTCCGCGGAGAAGGTGGTGTCGTAGATCCACGGCCCCTCCGTACCGGCAGACGCGCTTCCGGACAGGCCCACACTGATCGCGAAGACTCCGGTCATGGCGACCAGACCCCTGATGATCCTCTGGAAAGTCTTCCCCACTGCGTTTCCTTTCCCGTGCGCCCCCGCGGTCGCCGACCGGCACATCCCGCTGGGCCGCCAATTTCCCTCTGCTCGCGGGCAGTTCAAGGATCAATCCGCGATGATCTTGAAGATGCGGCCGAAAGGTTGACGGAGAGGAAACTCCACTGGCAACCGTAGGGGGCATTCGTTCACCCATGTCCTTCCTGCCGGCCGGCGGAGGCGGGAAAGGCCTCAGCGTCCCTCGCCCAGTGACTCCAGTACGGCCTTCGCGGCGTTGTGGCCCGGCACCCCGCTCACCCCGCCGCCGCGTACCGCGCCCGCCCCGCACAGCAGCACGTTCGCGTGCCGGGTCTCCACGCCCCAACGGCCCGTGCCCTCCTGCGCGTAGGGGAAGGCGAGGTCGCGGTGGAAGATGTTGCCGCCCGGCAGGCGCAGGTCCCGTTCCAGGTCGAGAGGGGTCTTCGCCTCGATGCACGGGCGTCCGTCCGCGTCGGTGGCCAGACAGTCGGCGAGCGGCTCGGCGAGGTGCGCGTCGAGCTGGGCCAGCGTCGACTTCAGCAACTCCTCGCGTACGGCGTCGTTGTCCCGCTCGAAGAGCCGGGCCGGCGTGTGGAGACCGAAGAGCGTGAGGGTCTGGTATCCCCGCTCGACCAGGTCCCGGCCGAGGATGCTGGGATCGGTGAGCGAGTGGCAGTAGATCTCGGAGGGCGGCGCGGCGGGCAGCTCACCGGCCGCGGCCTGCGCGTGGGCGGCCGCGAGCTGCTCGTACCCCTCCGCGATGTGGAAGGTCCCGGAGAACGCCTCGCGCGGGTCGACGGAGGTGTCGCGGAGCCTCGGCAGCCGCTTGAGCAGCATGTTCACCTTGAGCTGGGCGCCCTCGGCGGGAGTGGGCGGCTCGTCTCCGGTGAGGTGCGCGAGCTCCTGCGGGGAGGCGTTCACCAGGACGTGACGGGCCGCGACGACTCCCTCGCCGTCGGCCGTCCGGTAGGTGATCTCGGCGGACTCGCCGTCCGTGTCGATCCGCAGCACCTCGTGGCTGGTCTCGATCACGGCACCCGCCGCGCGCGCGGCGCCGGTGATCGCGTCGGTGAGGGCTCCCATTCCGCCGACGGGCACGTCCCAGGCTCCGGTGCCGCCGCCGATCACGTGGTAGAGGAAGCAGCGGTTCTGCCGCAGCGACGGGTCGTGGGCGTCGGCGAAGGTGCCGATGAGGGCGTCGGTGAGGACGACACCGCGCACGAGGTCGTCGGCGAAGTACTCCTCGACGGCCGTGCCGACCGGCTCCTCGAACAGGATCCTCCAGGCCTCCTCGTCGTCGACGCGCGCCCTCAGCTCCTCGCGGGTGGGCAGCGGCTCGGTGAGCGTCGGAAACACGTTCCTCGCGACGCGGCCGGTCATCCCGTAGAACCGCTGCCACGCCTCGTACTCGCGGTCCGAACCCGTCAGCCGGGCGAACGCCTCGCGGGTGCGCCGCTCGCCGCCACCGACGAGCAGTCCGGTGGGCCGTCCGCCGCGCTCGACGGGGGTGTACGAGGAGACCGTCCGGCCCCGGACCCGGAAGTCGAGACCCAGGTCCCGCACGATCTTCCGGGGCAGCAGGCTGACCAGGTACGAGTAGCGCGACAGCCTCGCGTCGACGCCGGCGAACGGCCGGGTGGACACGGCGGCGCCACCGGTGTTCCCCAGGCGCTCCAGCACCAGCACGGACCGCCCGGCCCGGGCCAGGTAGGCGGCGGCGACCAGTCCGTTGTGGCCTCCGCCGACGATCACGGCGTCATATCCCTCGTGTACAGGCATACCTCTTCGTAGCATGTGATGATCTACGTCGGCCAGGGGTGCGCGGCAAGCGGCGGCACCCCGTACGGCGGGGTCCGTCAGCGCGGCCGAAGGGTGTTGAGACGGGCGGCCTGGCGTGTCAGATGGTCGCGCTCGGCCAGGTCGGGCGCCTTGCGCGCCGCCTCCGCGTACAGCCGTGCCGCCTTCACCAGGTCACCGTCGCGCTCGTGGAGGTACGCGGCCACCGCGGTGTGGCGGGGCAGCGAGTCGTCCAGCTCCGCCAGCGCGGCGAGTCCCGCGCGCGGTCCGTCGGCCTCGCCGACGGCCACCGCGCGGTTGAGCCGGACGACGGGGCTGTCGGTCAGGCGCGCGAGTTCGTCGTACCACTCGACGATCTGGACCCAGTCGGTCTCCCCGGCGGTGGGGGCGTCGGCGTGGAGGGCGGCGATGGCGGCCTGGGCCTGGAACTCGCCCAGCCGGTCGCGGGCGAGGGCGGCCTGGAGGATCGCGACGCCCTCGGCGATGACCCGGGTGTCCCACCGGCCCCGGTCCTGCTCGGCCAGCGGCACCAGACTGCCGTCGGGCGCGATCCGGGCGGCGCGGCGGGCGTGGTGGAGCAGCATGAGGGCGAGCAGCCCCGCCACCTCGGGGTGGTCGACCTGCGCCGCGAGCTGGCGGGTGAGCCGGATGGCCTCGGCGACGAGGTCGACATCGCCGGAGTAGCCCTCGTTGAAGACCAGGTACAGGACGCGCAGCACGGTGGCGACGTCACCGGTCCGGTCGAAGCGCACGCCGGAGACGGTGCGCTTGGCCCGGCTGATCCGCTGCGCCATGGTCGCCTCGGGCACCAGATAGGCCTGGGCGATCTGGCGGGTGGTGAGCCCGCCGACGGCGCGCAGGGTGAGCGCGACCGCGGAGGACGGTGTGAGCGACGGGTGGGCGCACAGGAAGTAGAGCTGGAGCGTGTCGTCCACCGCCGGCGCGGGTCCCGGCGCCGGCTCCTCGTCGACGAGGTCCTCGCGCCGGCGGCGGGCGGTGTCCGCCCGGGTCGCGTCGAGGAACCGGCGCCAGGCCACGGTGACCAGCCAGCCCTTGGGGTCGCGCGGCTCGTCGTCCGGCCAGACACGGACGGCCTCGACGAGCGCGTCCTGCACGGCGTCCTCGGCCGCCGCGAAGTCGGCTCCGCGGCGGACGAGGACGGCCAGCACACTCGGTGTGAGGCTCCGGAGCAGGGCCTCGTCCAGGGGTGGGGTCACTCCGTGACCTTGTGGTGGGCGGTCAGGAACGGACGCACCTCGAGCCACTCGTGGATCGGCTCGCCGCCCGCGCCGGGGGCGGCCGACAGTTCCCCGGCCAGCTCGACGGCGCGCTCGGGGCTGTCGACGTCGATCACCATCCAGCCGGCGATGAGGTCCTTGGTCTCGGCGAACGGGCCGTCGGTGACCGGCGGGCGGCCCTCGCCGTCGTACCGGACCCACTGGCCCTCGGGGGCGAGCGCCTGGCCGTCGACGAACTCGCCGGTCTTCTCCAGCCGGGCCGCGAAGTCGTTCATGTACTGCACGTGGGCCGTGATCTCCTCCGGCTTCCACTGGTCCATGGGTACGTCGTTGACCGCGGCCGGGGCGCCCCGGTAGTGCTTGAGCAGCAGGTACTTGGCCATCGTGATCTCCTCGGTACGGGTGCGACCCATTGTGGTCGCCTTCACTGCTGGGACGGAGCGGGCCACGGGTTCTCGACATCGCCGGCCAGAATTTTTTTGGCTCTCGTGGAGGAACGCGGGTCAGCGGCCCTTGGGGGGACGGCCGCCGCACCCGATCGGGCGGTCAGCGCCCCGTGGCCGCCCGCCGCTGCCGCAGTGCGGCCACCCTGCGGTACAGCTCCGCCGCTTCCTGTCCACGCCCGAGCTGCTCCAGGCAGTGAGCCTCGTCGGTGCGGCTCGCGAGGGTGTCGGGATGGTCGGCCCCGAGCACCCGCTCGCGGGCGGACGCGACACGCCGGTACTCGGTGAGGGCGTCGGCCCAGCGCCCGAGCCAGCCGAGTCCGACGGCGACCTCGCGGCGGCTGACGAGGGTGTCGGGGTGGTCGGCCCCGAGAGCGCGCTCACGGATGGCGCACACGTCGAGGGACTCGGTGAGGGCCTCCTCCCAGCGGCCCAGCCGGCCGAGGTTCACGCCCAGCCCGTGCCGGGCGCGCAGGGTCTCGGGATGGGAGGCGCCCTGGGCGCGGGTGCGGTCGGCGACGAGCGAGCGGTACAGCTCCAGCGCCTGCGCGCTGCGGCCGAGTCTGCCGAGGCTGATGCCGACCTCGTAGCGGGCGGCGAGGGTGTCCTGATGATCGGGGCCGAGCGCCCGCGCCCGAGCCGCCGCCACCTCCTGGTAGGTGTGCAGCGCCTCGGGCCAGCGCCCCAACTGGCCGAGCGCGTAGGCGACTTCGTAGCGGGTGACGAGCGTGTCCGGGTGGGCCGGGCCGAGCACCCGGGCCCGGGCCGCGGCGACCTCGGCCGCCATGCGGTACGAGTCCTCCAGGCGTCCGAGCCTGCTGAGGTTGAAAGCCAGGTTGTGGCGGCAGCGCAGGGTGTCGGGATGGTCGGGGCCCATCGCGCGCTCGCGGGCGGCGAGCACCGACGTGTAGGCCTGGTGCGCCTCGACATGGCGGCCCAACTGCCCCAGCACATAGGCCATTTCCTGTCGCGCGGCCAACGTGTCGGGGTGGTCGACGCCGAACACCCGCTCTCTGGCCTGGGCGACATGCGCGTACTCGCCGAGTGCTTCGCCGGGGTGTCCGGTGCGGCTGAGGGTGAAGCCGACCTCGTACCGGCTGGCGAGCGTGTCCGGGTGGTCGGGCCCCAGCAGTCGCTCCCGTTCGGCGGCGACCGAGCGGTGCACCTCCCCCGCCTCGGTCCACCGGCCGAGCCGTCCGAGGCTCAGTCCGGCGTTGTGCCGCCCGGCCAGCGCGGTGATCGACTCCGTCGCGGGAGCGGGTCGTTCGCCACGGCCGGGGAGGGGCGGGACGGCGGTGGAGGGGCGGGCGGTCCACTCGCCGGTGAGTCCGGCGGAGGCGTCGGGCGGGGTGCCGCGCCATCCCGCGCCGGTGGCCTTGTGGCCGGTGGTCATGCCCTGGGTCCAGGACGGCAGCCGGGGTGCGCGGGAGGGTCCCCGGTCGGGCGGGGACGGGAACCGCGGTGCCGTGGCGTGCCGTTCGGGGGCGGGGGGCGGCGGCGCCGGGGCGACCATGGTCGGCACGTACATCGGCGTGGTGCGCCCGGCGGTGATGCGGCGGGCGAGTTCGCGGGCGTCCTGCGGGCGCTGCTCGGGCTGTTTGGCGAGCAGGTCGAGGATGATCCGCTCCAGGTACTCGGGGATGTCGGCCCGGTGGCTGCGGGGCGGCTCGGGCGCGGTGTCGCGGTGGCCGACGAGGATGGCCCAGGCGTCACCGAGGTCGAACGGCGGGGCTCCGGTGGCGATCTCGTAGAGCACGCACCCGAAGGAGTAGAGGTCGCTGCGCTGGTCGACCTCCGAGCCGCTGATCTGTTCCGGCGACATGTAGAGCGGGGTACCCATCGCGACGCCGGTGCCGGTGAGCCGCGAGGTGAAGCCGATGTCGTGGCCGAGCCGGGCGATGCCGAAGTCACAGATCTTCACGGTGCCGTCCGTCAGCCGCATGATGTTCGCCGGCTTCAGGTCACGGTGCACGATGCTCTGTTGGTGGGTGTAGGCGAGCGCGGCGGTCACCTGGTCGGCGATGTCGACGACTTCGTCGACCGCGAGCGGCCGCCGGTTCTCCTCCATCAACTGGCCGAGGTTGTGCCCCTCCAGCAGTTCCATCACCAGGTACAGCACCCCGTCGGACTCGCCGAAGTCGTGGACGACGGTCACTCCGCGGTGCTGCAGGGCCGCCGCGACCCTGGCCTCGCGCCGGAACCGTTCACGCAGGACGCGGGTGAAGGACGGGTCGTGGTGCGGACCGAGCGGCTTCAGGCACTTGACGGCCACCTGGCGGCCCAGCGACTCGTCCCGCGCCCGCCACACCTCGCCCATGCCGCCGCGCCCGATCGGATCGAGGAGCCGGTACCGGCCCTGGATCAGCCTGCTCTCCGCCATCGCGTGTGATCGCCCCCGTCACTGCTCGGCCCCGAGCCCGCCCCCGGCCTCGTCCAGTATGACGAGCCGTCTGCCCACTTTGTACGGCGTCGGAGGCGAGCCGGGGCCGAGCCGTGACACGGCCGGGAGAATGTCTCCGGGCGGGAGTTGCCGACACGCGCGTGCGGGGGCACAGCGTGCCGTGGTGCCCATGACACACGGTTCCGGAACGCGGCGGCGGGCGGCGGTACGGCCCTGCCGCGCAGCGCGTGGGCGCACGACGACACGGCGGCGCGCACGACCCCGGCCGCGCGCCTCCCTGGCGGCGCGCGCGCCGGTGGCCGCGGCGGGTGGACCGGCGGGCGCGCGAAAAGGCCACCGGGGTCCCGGCACGCGGTGCCGGCCGTGCCGACGACGTCACGGCACCGTGCCGTAGCGCAGCGCCGCGACGGCCTCGTTCACGGCGGTCCGGTGCGCGCGCCCGGTGCGGGGGTGGACCAGCAGGGTCGCGCCGAACGTGCCGGGAAGCCGGGTGTCGGCGAACTCCGCCGCGGTGACGTGTTCCCGCCGCGGCCGTCCCGGCTCCCCCCGCTCGCGCTCCACCCGCTGTTCCGCCGCGCCGCGCCCCTGGTCGACGCGTCTCTCCGGGCCGTACCGGCTCTGGCATGAAGCTCTGAATGGTGGTTCACTTCTTTCATGCCCTACCGCAAGACGCCTTCCGAGGTCCGCCGGCTGGAAGCCGCCCGAGAGCACCTCATCGCCTGCGCGACGGCGGTCGTCGCCGAGGTGGGCTGGGCTCAGGCCTCGGTGACCGCGGTCGCCGACTCGGCGGGGATCTCGGCCGGCTCGGTGTACCAGCACTTCCCCTCCAAGGCGGCACTCGCCGTGGAGGTGTTCCGGCGCTCCGCCGGACGGGAGGTGGAGGTGCTCGGCGCGGTACTGGACGGCGAGGGCGACCCCGTCGAACGGCTCGCCCGCGGGATCGAGGTGTTCGCGCGCAGGGCCCTGGAGAACCGCGGCCTGGCCTACGCCCTGCTCGCCGCCCCGGCCGAGGCCGCGGTGGGCGCCGAGCGCCTCGAATTCCGCCGCCGCTACGGCGCGTTGTTCGCCGCGGTGGTGCACCAGGGCATGGCGGCGGGTCTGCTGCCCGCCCAGAACGGCGCGATCACCGCCGCGGCGCTCACCGGCGCGATCGGCGAGGTTCTCGTGGACCCGCTCGGCGCCCCGTCCGAGCACACCGCCGACGAGCTCCTCGCGGAGCTCACCGCCATGGCCCTGCGGTGCGCGGGCGCCCCCGCCGTCCGGAGCCTGCCCGACGAGCCTTAGGGCCGGGCGCCCCGCCGACCGGAGGGCGGTGCCCGGACCGGCGCGGCCCGTCAGCCGAGGGCGGAGCCGGGACCGGCGCGGTCCGCCGACCGGGGGCGGAGCCGGGACGCGACCGGAGGGCGGAGCCGGCACCGGTCGCGGTCCGAACGGTACCGCCCGCAGTCCCCCGCACCGCTTCCCCGTCCGTCCCAGCCGACCCGCACACCGGAGGTTCCGTATGTCCGCGACCACCACGGCGCACAGCCGTCCCACCGCCGTGACGCACGAAGTGACCAACCAGCCACCGCCGTTGACAGGTCACGACGCCGCGGCCGACCCCGTGCTGCTGGAAGGCGTGAACCGCGAGGGGGCGTCCTGGCACCTCGACGACCTCCACCGGTTCGGCCGGTACGTCGGCAGCGCCGAGGCACAGACCTGGGCCGACCAGGCCAACCGTCACGAGCCCGAGCTGCGCACCCACGACCGCTACGGCCACCGCGTGGACGAGGTCGAGTTCCACCCCGCGTACCACTCGCTGATGGACGCCTCCGTGAGCGAAGGCCTCGCGGGTGCCGCCTGGGCCGACGAGCGCTCCGGCGCCCATGTCGCCCGGGCGGCGGGCTTCATGCTGGCCACGACGCTGGAGCCCGGCCATCTGTGTCCCGTCTCCATGACGTACGCGGTGGTCCCCGCCCTGCGCCACTCCCCCGAGCTCGCCAAGGCCTACGAGCCCCTGCTGACCAGCCGCGTCTACGAGCCCGGACTGCGCACCCCGGCCGAGAAGCCCGGCCTGCTCGCCGGGATGGGCATGACCGAGAAGCAGGGCGGCAGCGACGTACGCGCCAACACCACCACCGCGACAGAGCGGAGCGACGGCACCTGGCGGCTGCGCGGCCACAAGTGGTTCACCAGCGCCCCCATGAACGACCTGTTCCTCGTCCTCGCGCAGGCGCCCGGCGGGCTCTCCTGCTTCCTGGTCCCGCGCGTGCTGCCCGACGGCAGCCGCAACACCTTCCGCGTCCAGCGGCTCAAGGACAAGCTCGGCAACCGCTCCAACGCCAGCAGCGAGCCCGAGTTCGACGACACCGTGGCCTGGCTCGTCGGCGCCGAGGGCAAGGGCGTGCGCACCATCATCGAGATGGTGACCATGACCCGCCTGGACTGCGTCCTCGGCTCCGCCGCCGGTACCCGCGCGGCCCTCGCCCAGGCCGCCCATCACGCCCGTCACCGCTCCGCGTTCGGCGCCAAGCTGATCGACCAGCCGCTCATGCGCAACGTCCTCGCCGATCTGGCGCTGGAGTCGGAGGCCGCGACCACCCTCGCCCTGCGGCTGGCCGGTGCCGCGGACCGCGCGCAGCGCGGCGACGGCCAGGAGCGCGCCTTCCTGCGCCTGGCCACGGCCGTCGGAAAGTACTGGGTGTGCAAGCGCCAGCCCGCCGCCGTCGCCGAGGCCCTCGAATGCCTCGGCGGCAACGGCTACGACGAGGCGTCCGGCATGCCCCGGCTGTACCGCGAGGCCCCGCTCAACAGCATCTGGGAGGGCTCCGGCAACGTCAGCGCCCTCGACATGCTGCGCGCCCTCACGCGGGAGCCCGACTCGCTGGAGGCGTTCCGCGTGGAGATCGAGGCGGCGACCGGCGCCGACCCCCGGTTCGACGCCGCCTGGCGGGAGCTGAGGGGCGAACTCGTTCTGACGGAGGACGCGCCCCTGCGCGCCCGCCGGGTCGCCGAACGGGCCGCCCTCGTCCTCCAGGCCTCCCTGCTCGTCCGCCACGCACCGCCCGCGGTGGCCGACGCCTTCTGCGCGTCGCGGCTGGCCGGAGACAGGGGGCTGGCGTTCGGAACGCTGCCGCCGGGGGCGGACTTCGCGGGCGTGCTGGAACGGCTTCCGGCCTGACGGCCGTCGCGGCCGGACGACGGAAACGGTGACTCCAGGGCCCGACGACGCGAGTGGTCGTCGGGCCCGACGACGAGAATCACCGCTGGGGCCCGACGACGGGAACGGTCGGACGGGCTGCGGCCAGGATCGCTGGTGCATCGGGTGCGCACCGACGTCCGACGGTGCGCCGCACCTCACACACACTCCGGATCGCCTGATCGAGTCCGGTACAGCAGCCCCGGCCACCGCTTGCCCACCAAGGCTGACCGCCCGATGCTGGACCTGAGGAATTCACCCGGGCGCGCCGTCCGGGTGAGCCGGGCGTGACAGGCGGCCTTTTCGGCTCCGCCGCCTGTCCGCGGGGCTGTGCCCCGAACCGGCGGCTGCGCAGTGCGGCAGGCGCCCGTACGGTCTCCACTCCCGTCGCGGCATCGGGCGGAAGCGGCCAGGCTGGTCATGAGCCCACTCGGCGACTCCCTGCCGAGGTGAAGGAGCTGATCACCATGACGAACCTGGCGGGATTCCCTGAGCGCCCGGTCCGGGTGAACGCGCGTATCGACTCGCCACTGTCCCGATGGCTGTGGCTCGTGAAGTGGATCCTCGCCATTCCGCACTACGTGGTGCTGTTCTTCCTCTGGATCGCCTTCACCGTGGTGACCGTGATCGCGTTTTTCGCCATCCTGTTCACCGAGCGCTATCCCCGGGGCTTGTTCGACTTCAACCTGGGTGTGCTGCGCTGGAGTTGGCGGGTCTCGTACTACTCGTACGACGCCCTGGGCACCGACCGGTACCCGCCGTTCAGCCTGGGCGAGGAACCGGATTACCCGGCACGGCTGGACATCGCCTACCCCGAACGGCTCTCCCGCGGCCTGGTACTGGTCAAGTGGTGGCTCCTGGCCATCCCGCACTACGTGGTCATCGGCTTCTTCCTCGGCGGCGCCCAGTTCGGATGGTGGTCCGGCGGGCTGATCGGCGTGCTGACGGTCATCGCGGCCGTGGTCCTGGCCTTCACCGAGAAGTATCCGAAGGACCTCTTCGACCTGATCATCGGCCTCAACCGGTGGGTCCTGCGCGTCACCGCCTACGTCGCTCTGATGACGGACGCGTACCCGCCGTTCCGCCTGGACCAGGGCGGCTCCGAAACCGTTGCTCCGCAGCAGTGGCCGTGATCACCGCGCCGGCCGCGTTCCCCGAGCGGCAGTAACAGCACATCGGCCAGGAACCGGAAGCCGGCGGGGCTGCGATCTCCGCCGGACCCGCCCGGAAACGAACCGGCGTGCGCTACGAGGGATCGTGCACCTGATCGGTATCGTCGCGGCGGAAGGCACCCGTTGGCACACCTCGCCTGAAACGCGGCCGTCCGAGCGGAGGAGCACGCCATGACCGATCCCCGGAACGGGGCCGCGTCGAGCGGCGGACCGGTGACGGGGCAACCGGAGGGACATGGTCCGAGTACTCACGACACGGTGCGCCTCGCGCTGGTGATCGGTGCTCTCGGCGTGGTCTTCGGCGACATCGGGACCAGCCCGATCTACACCCTGCAGACCGTGTTCGACCCGGACGACCCGCATCCGGTCCCCGTCACCACGGACAACGTGTACGGCGTCGTGTCCCTCGTGTTCTGGTCGGTGATGACCATCGTGACGGTCACCTACGTGCTGCTGGCGATGCGCGCCGACAACGACGGCGAGGGCGGCATCATGGCGCTGATCACGCTCGTGCAGCGGTGGGGCTCGCAGCGCGGCCGGCGGGTCACGGCCGTCCTGGCCGCGCTCGGCGTCTTCGGCGCTTCGCTGTTCTTCGGCGACAGCATGATCACTCCGGCGATCTCGGTGCTCTCCGCGGTCGAGGGGCTCAAGGTCGTCCAGCCGTCGCTGGAGAGCGCGGTCGTACCGATCACCGCGGTGATCATCGTCCTGTTGTTCCTGGTGCAGCGCAGGGGGACCGCGGCGGTGGGCCGGGTGTTCGGGCCGGTGATGGTCACCTGGTTCGTGGTCATCGGCGCCTGCGGCGTGGACGGCATCGTCGACCACCCGGCGATCCTCAGGGCGCTGTCGCCCACGTACGCCCTGAGTTTCCTGTTCGGTCATTTCGGCACCGCCTTCTTCGCCCTCGCCGCGGTCGTGCTCTCGGTCACCGGCGCGGAAGCGCTCTACGCGGACATGGGGCACTTCGGCCGCCGGGCCATCACCCGCGGCTGGATGTTCCTCGTCTTCCCGGCGTGCGTTCTGAGCTACCTCGGCCAGGGCGCGCTGATTCTGGCGGACCACCGCAACATCAGCAGCCCCTTCTTCCTGCTCGTGCCCCACTGGGGCAGGTGGCCGATGGTCCTGCTGGCCACGGCGGCCACGGTGATCGCCTCCCAGGCGGTGATCACCGGCGCGTACTCCGTCACCTCCCAGGCCGCCAAACTCGGTTACCTGCCGAGGCTGCGCATCGCGCACACCTCCGAGTCCACGATCGGCCAGATCTACGTTCCCTGGATCAACTGGCTGCTGATGGTCTCGGTCCTCACCCTGGTCTTCGCCTTCCGCAGTTCCACGGCTCTGGCGTTCGCGTTCGGCATGGCGGTGACCGGCACCATCACGATCACCACGCTTCTGTTCTTCTACGTCGCACGGGCCAAGTGGGGAACGCCGCTATGGCTGGTCACGGTCGGCGCGGGCCTGCTGCTCTTCGTGGACCTGCTCTTCGTCGCGGCCAACCTGACGAAGTTCGTGCACGGCGCCTGGCTGCCGCTGCTGATCGGCCTCACCGCGTTCACCGTCATGACCACCTGGCAGCGCGGACGCAAGATCGTCACCGCGGCACGGGTACGGGACGAGGGGCCGCTGCCCGAGTTCATCGACCGCCTGCGCAGCGGTGAGTTGCCGACGCTCCGCGTCCCGGGAACGGCCGTCTTCCTCAACCGGGGCAAGCAGACCACGCCGCTGGCCATGCGGGCCAACGTCGAGCACAACCACGTACGGCACGACCAGGTCGTCCTGCTGACCATCGAGACCGAGCCGGTGCCCCGCGTCCCGGCCGAGCGACGGCTCGTCGTCGACGACCTCGGTTACAGCGACGACGGCATCATCCACGTCACCGCCCGCTTCGGCTACATGGAGACCCCGGACGTGCCCGACACCCTGGCCATGCTCGATCCGGCCCGGACCGAAGGGCCGCTGCAGCTCGACCGGGCGTCCTACTTCCTGTCGACGATCGAACTCCGTCGGGGCAAGGCACCGACGATGGCCCCTTGGCGCAAACGGCTGTTCATCGCCACCTCCTACATCACCGCGGACGCCGCCGAGTACTTCGGCCTCCCCCGGGACCGCACCGTCATCATGGGCTCTCAGATCGACGTGTAGACACGGATCCCGGGCGGGCCGACCGGCGAGGGAGGATGGCCGACCAGGTTGTGGCCGGAGGCCATGGACAGGTAACGGGCGCCGGCCCCGGGGGCCGCGGTGCCCGGCCGGCGCTGCCGGCTCCCGCCAGGTGGCCGGTTCGTCCGGCCCTGCGCCGGTGAGAATCGGTGGGGGTGCCCCTTCTTCGGGAACGACTCAGCGACTCGTGGGACGCGGGCGTCCGAGCGCGAACCGGCTCGGTCCGGGCTCTCCGCGTACCAGCGCGGCCGCCAGCTCGCCGACGACCGACGCGAACTTGAAGCCGTGCCCGGAGAACCCTCCCAGCACGGTGACCGGGCCCTGCCGGTCGATGACGAAGTCATGGTCGGGGGTGGTGGTGTACAGGCAGGTCACGGCCTCGGGCGCGGTGTGGTCCACGCCGGGGAGCCAGCGCTCGGCGTACGCCGCCAGCTCCCGCAGGACCGCGGCGTCCGGGGTGCGGTCGCGCCGGTCGGGGTCGACGACCGGGCCGACGCCGTGGAAGCCCGCCTTGACGCCGTCGGTGCTGCCGAGTCCGTACACCCCGTCCACGGTGAGGCCGTCCATGGGCAGCGCGGCGCCCGGGTGGTGAATGTAGCTGGGCCAGGTGAGCGCGTCCGCCGCGGGGAAGTGCGCGGGCTGCTCCTGGGTGACACGCAGCACCGGTACGCCGCCGACCAGCGGAGCGGTACCGCCTCCCAGCATTCCGGGCGCCCAGCCGCCGACCGCGACCACGACCGCGTCGGCGCGCAGTTCCTCCTCCGTGTCCGTGACCACCCGGACCTCGGCGTCGCCGTGCACCGACAGCCCGGTCACCCGGACGCCGTGCCGGACCTCCGCGCCGTGCGCCCGCGCCGCCTGCTGGAAGGCGGTGACCGCCTCGTCGGCGTGCAGGCGTCCGGCCTCCGGGTGGAAGACCGCACCGGTGTCGGCGCGCAGCCCCGGCCAGCGCTCGGCGACCTCCTCCGGGGCCAGCCGCTCGGCAGGGTGTCCGGCGGCGGTCAGCGCCTCGTACAGTGCCTCGGTCGTTGCGGCCGGGCCGTGGTCGACGGCTCCGGTGAGGGTGAGCACCTGCCGTCCCGTCTCCTGCTCCAGCCGCCGCCACAGCGGCAGCGACCGCACGGCGAGACCGACGTAGAACGGGTCCGTGTAGGCCAGCCGGAAGATCCGCGAGGTGCCGTGCGAGCTGCCCCGGTCGTGGCCGGGCGGGAAGCGCTCCAGCAGGGTGACGCGGTCACCCCGGGCAGCGAGCCGCCACGCGGCGGACGAGCCCATGACCCCGCCACCGATGACGACGACTCGACGAGAAGACACGATGTCCGATCCTTTGGTGAACGATCCGGACCGACCGGGCAACCGGACGCCCCGAGGTTTTCCGGTGTGACCTGCAACTTTCTATCAGCCGTCAGCCCGGAACGAACCGACCGGGTCGCCGCCGCCCGCCCCCTGCGCCCGTCGACACGCTCGACCGTGCTCCAACTCTCCTTTCCCAGGCCGGTTTGCGAGCTGTGCCAGGGGCGCGGTTCCGGGAACGCCGGTGCAGGCCGGTCACCTCGTACCGCACGATGTGTCGGGAGCTGATGGCGGACCGGACGCTGTCTCCGAGATCCTGCACGGTGTCCCGGCGTTCACCGCCGTCGGTCACAGGGCAGTGGCGGCGCGGACCAGTCCCGCGACGGCCGTTGAGTGGCTGTGCGGTGGCCAGGCGATGACCGTGGTGACGTGGGGGGCGTCGGGGACCGGTACCGCGGTGAGGTCCTCGCGCAGGCCGGTGCGGCCCGACTCCGGCACGACCGCGCAGGCGCGGCCGAGGGCGATGAGCTGGGTGAGCTGGGTGTGGTCGCGCACCTGCGGTCCGGGGCCGTCCGGGAAGGTGCCGTCAGGGCGGGGCCAGCGGGGCAGGGGCAGGTCGGGAAGGCCGGTGACCTCGGCGAGCCGCAGGTGGGGGCGGGTGCCGAGAGGGTGGCCCGCCGGGAGGATCGCGACCTGACCCTCAAAGTGCAGGTCCTCGGTGTCGAAGCCGGCCGTGTCGTCGAACGGCCGATGCA